>JAMFRW010000151.1 GCA_026224975.1 Rhodoferax sp.
CAAGCCGCCGTCGACCGCCACCGACCCGCTGCTCAACCTCTACGACACCACCTGGCCCATCTGGACCCACCAGGCGCAGTTGCCGCCGGCCAAGTTCGTGCACAACTTCGAAGACCGACGCGGCGTGGCGGTCGAGTCGATGGTGTCGGGCGGCTGCATCGTCTCCGGCGCGGTGTTCCGCTCGGTGCTCTTCAGCAGCGTGCGCGTGCATTCGTATTCGAAGGTGAACTGGTCGGTGTTGCTGCCGGGCGTGCAGGTCGGGCGCGGCGCGCGGCTCAACCGCACAGTGGTCGACCGCGGCTGCACCATCCCCGATGGCATGGTGATCGGCGAAGACGTGGTGCAGGACGAAGCGCGCTTCTACCGCTCGGAGAACGGCATCACCCTCGTCACCCGGGAGATGCTCGAAAAACTCGTGACCACGTCCTGACGCATGAAGGTCCTGCAAATCGCCGCGGAAATCTTTCCGCTGGTCAAGACCGGCGGTCTGGCCGATGTGGTGGGCGCGCTGCCGCAGGCGCTGATTGCACAGGGCGCCGAAGTGCGCATGGTGCTGCCGGGGCTGCCGCAGATTGTCGATTCGGTGCTGCACCAGAAGACCGTCTGCGAGATCGGACCGGTCTTCGGCGCCGGCCGCGTCACCTTGCGGCTGGGGCAGATGCCGTACAGCAAGGTGCCGGCCTATGTGATCGACGCGCCGTATCTCTACCGCCGCGAGGGCAGCCCGTATCAGGCGCCCGATGGCAGCGAATGGGCCGACAACGTCAACCGCTTCGGCTTGCTCGGCTGGGTGGGCGCGCACATCGCCGCCGGTGAACTCGACCGCGCCTGGGTGCCCGATGTGCTGCATGCGCACGACTGGCACGCGGCCATGGCCTGCGCCTTCGTGGCCTCGCACCCTCCCACGCGCGCGGCGACCGTTTTCACCGTTCACAACCTGGCTTATCAAGGCCTGTTCCCGTCGGGTGATTTCCGCTTGCTCGGCTTGCCATCACGCTTCATGACGGCGACCGGGCTCGAATACCACAGCCAGCTGTCGTTCATGAAGGCCGGGCTGAAGTTCGCCCAGCGCGTGACCACGGTGAGCCCGACCTACGCCACCGAGATCGCGACGCACGAGTTCGGCTTCGGCCTCGACGGCGTGATCCGCGGTCGCGGCGCGGAGGTGAGCGGCATCCTGAACGGTGTCGACGGCAAGGTGTGGGATCCACAAACCGACACTGGCATCGTCGCCCGCTACACCGCGAAGGACTTGAGCAACAAGGCCCGCTGCAAGGCGGCGCTGCAGGCCGAGCTCGGCTTGGAGCAACGCGCCGATGTGCCGATCTTCTGCGTGGTGAGCCGGCTCACGTCGCAGAAGGGATTGGATCTGGTGCTGGGTGCCTTGCCGGGGCTGGTAAGGCTCGGCGCGCAGCTCGCCTTGCAGGGCGCGGGTGACCCGGCGATCGAAGCCGCGTTCGTGGCCGCGGCCAACGCGCACCCGGGGCAGGTGGTCGTGCGCATCGGCTATGACGAAGGCTTTGCCCACCGCGTGATCGCCGGGTCGGACGCGATCCTCGTGCCTTCGCGTTTCGAACCCTGCGGCCTGACGCAGCTCTACGGCCTGCGCTACGGCACGCTGCCGGTCGTGCGGCGCGTGGGCGGCCTGGCCGACACCGTGATCGATGCCAACGACGACGCCGAGGCACGCGGCACCGGCTTCGTGTTCGACGCCTCCACGCCGGCCGCGCTCGAAGTCGCGATCCAGCGCGCCACCACCGCCTTCGGCCAGCCCGAGCGCTGGAAGCAGTTGATGCTGCGCGCCATGGCGCAGGACTTTTCTTGGGATGGCGCCGCGCGCAAGTACATGGCACTCTACGAAAGCATCATGCGGCAGCCCTAGCTGCCGACACCCCGGGTCGCGCGAACGGTCGCGCCGGGACAACAAGGGCTTTCGCATGCGCTCGGTCCTTCTCTGGTTCTGCCTGGCGCTGTTGCCGGCGGTCTCCTGGTCCGCAGATCGTCTGGCGACCGTGACCATCCTCGATGGTGAGCTGTTCGTGACGCGCGACGCCTCGCGGTACGCGATGGCCGAAGGCACACGGCTTCAGGCGGATGACATCGTCGAGACCAGCGCCGCCACCCGGTTGGTGCGGATCGAATTCGCCACCGGCACCATCGTCGACATGGGCCCCGCCACGCGCTTGTGGCTGTCACCTCGGTTCAGCGAGCGAGGCGACAAGCGCGCGGCCCGCGTGTACATGCTGGACGGCTGGATGAAGTTGACCGCACCGAAGCAGGGTGCCGACCTGTTCGCCTCGCCGGGCCTCGACATCGCCTCGATCGGGCACGATGTGGTGGTCTCGTTGGCGCCCAATGCCACTCAGGTGTTCGCCGAGACGGGCGAAGCGCAACTCGTCGAACGCAGCGCGGGAAGGGCGGGCGGCACGGTCAAGCTCAAGCCCGGAGATTTCTACACACGCGCCGCCGATCCCAAAAGCAGCGTCATGCCGCGGCCCTCGGCTGACTTCATTCAACGCGTGCCGCGGCCCTTTCTCGACACGCTGCCCTCCCGAGCCGCGCAATTCGATGGCAAGGACGTGGCACCCAAACTGCTTGGCCCCATGGCCTACGCCGACGCGCAGCCGTGGATCGATGGCGAGGCGTCGGTTCGGCCCGCCTTTCTCGCGCGCTGGAAGCGGCTCGCGCAGAATCCGGAGTTCCGCAAGGGGCTCCTCGCCAGCGAACGAGCGCACCCCGAATGGGACCGTGTGCTGCACCCGGAGAAATACCTGCCCAAGCCCCGCCCGCCGCTGCTTCCCGCTGCGACCCACCCCGCCTCGGCGGCGCGCTGATCCGCCGCCCTGGGGCGCTCTTTAGAAATGCTCCCATGAAGCTGCTGCTCAAGTTCAACCTGGTCTTCCTGCTGGTGTTCGCACTTGGTTTCGGCGCGGCCGCCGTGGTCGCCCGCGACATGCTGCGCAACGCCGCGCGCGCCGAGGTGCTGGACCGGGCGCGGCTGCTGATGGACAAGGCCTCGGTCGTCAGCACCTACACGGCAGAGCACATCACGCCGCTGCTCGAGACGCAGATGAAGTACACCTTCCTGCCCGAATCGATCCCGTCTTTTGCGGCCATCGAAACGCTCAAGAAGCTGCAGGCCAAGTACCCCGACTACGCCTACAAGCGCGCCATGCTCAACCCGACCAACCCGCGTGACCGCGCGGTCGAATGGGAGGCTGATTTGATCACCCAGTTCCGCACCTCGCCCGAGCAAACCGAGTTCGTCGGCGAGCGCGACACGCCGGCCGGCCGTTCGCTCTTCATCGCCAAGCCGCTGAAGATCACCAACGGCGCCTGCATGCGCTGCCACACCTCGGCCGAGATGGCGCCCAAGACGCTGGTCGACAAATACGGCCCGAACAACGGCTTCGGCTGGACCATGAACGAAGCACTCGGCACCGAGGTTGTCTCGCTGCCGCTGGCGGTGCCGCTTCAGCGCGCCGATCAATCCCTCGTCGTCGTGCTGGGCCTGCTGGGTTCGGTGTTTCTCGCCATCGGCGTTGCGCTCAACCTGATGCTCTGGCTGCTGGTGATTCGGCCCGTGAGCAAGCTCTCGGCACTCTCCGACCGGGTGAGCCTGGGCGAGCTGGACGCACCCGAGTTCACCACCCGATCGCGCGACGAGATCGGTGTGCTCGCCGATTCGTTCGCCCGCATGCGCAAAAGCCTGGTGCATGCGATGAAGCTGCTCGATACATGAGCCGCCGGGCCGCTATGGGCCACGAGGGGGCGCACGTTCGTGGTCCCAAGGCGAATACCGGAATGCGAAGCATGGAGGTTGCCTGATGACTCGCCCGGAGAAGCTCGGCAAGTACACGATCACCGGCGTGCTGGGCGACGGCGCCATGGGCGTGGTCTACACCGGCTTCGATCCCGACATCCACCGGCCCGTCGCGATCAAGACCATCCACAAGAAGCTGATCGACGATGTGAAGCAGGCCGAGTCGATGGCCGCGCGCTTTCGCAACGAGGCGCAGGCGGTCGGTCGGCTGCTGCACCCGGGCATCGTTGCGATCTACGAATACGGCGAAGACCAGGACACCGCCTTCATCGCCATGGAACTGGTGCGCGGTCGCAACCTCTCGCAGGTGCTGCACCTGCACGGCGACCTGCCCGAATCCGAAGTGCTGAACCTGATGGACCAGTTGCTCGATGCGCTGGAGTGCGCGCACCGGGCAGGCGTGTGGCACCGGGACGTCAAGCCTTCGAACCTGCTCGTCACGCAGGCCGGGCAACTCAAGATCACCGACTTCGGCATCGCGCGCATCGAGAACATCGCGCTGACCCGGGTCGATTCGGTGATCGGCACGCCCGGCTACATGGCGCCCGAGCAGTACAGCGGCGGGGCCATCGACCAGCGCGTGGATGTGTTCGCGGCAGGCGTGCTGCTCTACCGCCTGCTCACCGGCGTGGCGCCTTTCGAGGGCACGTTCGAAGCGGTGATGTACAAGATCCTGCACGACGACCCGAAGCCGCCGAGCGAGTATCCGAGCGATGGCGGGCGCCTGCGCTACGACGCGATCGTGGCCAAGGCGCTGGCCAAAAATCCGGCCGATCGCTTTGCCAGCGCGGCGGAGTTTCGCGATGCGCTGGCGCGCCTCTCGGGCCGCGTGGGCGCCGATACCACGATCTTCTTGCGCCAGCCGATCGAGCCAGCCGCGCCGACACGTGCCGCGGGCGACCCGGCCAGCGGCACGCAGATGGCGCCCGTCACCGGCTGGGACGATGCTGCGCTGCTGCGCATCGACCGTGCACTCGCCAGCTACATCGGCCCGGTCGCGCGCTTGCTGGTGCGGCAGAACGCGAAGAAGGCCGACTCGATCACGGCGCTCAGCCACCTGCTGGCCGAGCACATCGACGATGCGGTCGATCGTGGCCTGTTCCTGGCGAAGGCGGCGGCCATTGCCAGTTCGGCGACGGCTTCGGGCGTTCGAGCGGCCACGGGCACGGGTACAGGCAAGAGCGTGGCCGGCTTGGCGACGCCTTCTTCAGCGGCGAATGCGCCGGGCACAGCGGTGCCGGTCGCGCAGGCCACCGTCGACCACGCGCTGAAGGTGCTGACGCGCCACATCGGGCCCATCGCGAAGATCGTCGTGCGCAAGGCACAGGCCCAGGCGCGCACGCGCGAGGAGTTCCTGCACCTGCTGATCGAGCCGGGGCACGAGGGCGTCGATGGCACCAGGCTATCGGCGGAGCTGCACGCCGGGCCTTGATGCGCCCCTGGTGCCTGCGTGGCCTTCAGGGCGTCTTGAGCCCGGCCAGCCCCTCGATGACCGGATCGAGCTCGGTCAGCACGGTTTGCAGCCGCGTTGCGATCTGCGCATCGGGCAGGTCGTCGGCACACCCATGCTCCAGCTCGCCCGCAGCGTGTTGCACGGTGACGGCACCCAGGCTCGCAGCCACGGCGCGTAGGTTGTGGGCCAGGCGCATGGCGGTGGCCGCATCGCCCCGGGCGCGGGCGCCTAGGAACTGTGCGCCAAAGTCGTGCTGGCCGTCGTGGAACATGCCGAGCAGCCGGCGGTAGAGCTTGTCGTTGCCCATGGTGCTGGCGCGGCCGATCTTGACGTCGATACCGGGCAGGCGCGCGAGCGGGTCGTCGATGCCGGCGGCTGTGGCAGCCTTGGAGGCCGCCAGGCCGGGCGGCGGCACCGGGCGCACCCAGCGGTCGATGATGTGGAACATCATCTCCACGTCGATGGGCTTGGCGATGTGGTCGTTCATGCCCGCGGCCAGCACCTTCTCGCGGTCGCCGGCCATGGCGTTGGCCGTCATCGCGATCACCGGCAGGTCGCGCCACTTGGAGTTGCGACGCAGGATGCGCGTGGCTTCGTAGCCATCGAGCACCGGCATCTGGCAATCCATCAACACGCCGTCGAAGTTCTGCCGCGCAAGGATGTCGAGCGCCTGCTGGCCGTTGTCGGCCACGGTGACGATGATGCCGGCGCTGCTCAGCAGTTCGAGGGCCAGTTCCTGGTTGATCGCGTTGTCCTCGACCAGCAGCATGCGGGCGCCGCGCAGCCGCGCCTGGTGCGACTGCATCGATTCCTCGCGCAGCGCGTGGCGCGAATCGAGCCGCGGCGATTGGCCGAGCGCGACCAGAAACGCATCGTGCAGCGTCGAGGGGGTGACGGGCTTGGTCAGCACCGCCCGCACCGTCACCTGCTCGGCGAGCAGGCGGCGCATGGCTTCGTCGCGGCCGAAGGCGGTGATCATCATCACCGTCGGCGGGTTGGCATAGTCGCGCATCAGGTGCGCGGCGCATTCCACGCCGTCCATGCCGGGCATCTTCCAGTCCATCAGCACCAGATCGAAAGGCTCGCCGGCCTGCGTGGCGAGCGCGACCGCTCGCAGCGCCTCCCAGCCGTCGCGGGCTTCCACCGCGAGCAGGCCGAGCGAGGTGGTCATGTCCATCAGCACGCGGCGCGCGCTGGCGTTGTCGTCGACGACCAGCACGCGGGCCTCGGTGGCGAGCGGCACCGGCTGGGTGGTGGAGTCGCCCTCCTGCACACCGAGCTTGACGGTGAAGTGGAAGTTGCTGCCCACGCCGAGCTGGCTTTCGACCGCGATCGTGCCGCCCATCAGCCGCACCAGGTGGTGGCTGATCGCCAGGCCCAGCCCGGTGCCGCCGTAGCGACGCGAGGTGGATGCATCGCCCTGCGAGAAGGGGCGGAAGAGCCGGTCCTGATGGTCCTGGCTCATGCCGTCGCCGGTGTCGCGCACCGAGAAGCGCAGCGTCACCATGGACCCGCGCTGCTCGACCAGCTCGATGCCGATGATGATCTCGCCGCGGTCGGTGAATTTCACGGCGTTGTTGCCCAGGTTCACCAACACCTGGCTCAGGCGCAGCGGGTCACCGATCAGCGCATTCGGCAGATCGGGCGGCTGCACGAAGAGCAGTTCCAGCCCTTTCTCCTCCGCAGCCAGGCCGACCAGGTTGGACAGGTTGGCCATGATGTCGCCGAGCCGCAGCGGAACGTGGTCCACATCGAGCTTGCCGGCTTCGATCTTCGAGAAATCGAGGATGTCGTTGAGGATGGCCAGCAGCGATTCGGCTGAGCGCTGCACCTTCTCCACATAGTTGTGCTGCTTGGGGTTGAGCCCGCTTTGCAACACCAGGTGGCTCATGCCGAGGATGGCCGTCATCGGCGTGCGTATCTCGTGGCTCATGTTGGCCAGGAAATCGCTCTTGGCCTGGTTGGCCTCTTCGGCGGCCTGCTCGGCGCGCTTGCGTTCGAAGGCCTCGCGCGCCAGCTCGGCCTGCGAGCGTGCGAGCGTGAGGTGCGTGGCCACGCGCGCCAGCAGCACCTCGGGCTCGAAAGGCCAACCGACCACATCGGCCGCGCCGCTGGCAAAGCCGCGCACGATTTGCGCGGCGTTCCCCATCATCGGCCCGACGAAGATCACCGGCACCGCGGCGGTGGCTGCATCGTGTTTGAGCCGCGCGCAGGCCTCGAAGCCGCCGAGGCCGGGCAGGCCGGTGCCCATCAGGATCAGGTCGGGAACCTTCGCCTGCGCCGATTGGAGGCCGGCTGCGGCATCGTTGGCCATCCGCACCGCCATGCCCTTGGCTGCCAGCACGCTGCGCAGCGACTCGCGGTGCTCGGCGTCGTCGTCGACCACCAGGATCTCGGCACTGGCTGTTTCCCACTGATGCAGCCCGGCGACCTCGTCTCTTGCGTCGCTCTTTGCGTCGCTCTTCGCGTCGCTCCTGGCGCCGTTCTCTGCGCCATCGTCGGCAGCAATACCCCCCACTGGCTCCATGCGGCTCCCTGTTCGGTTCTGGTCGTTGTCGTTCTTGCATGAGATGGTCGAGGGACGCGAGCAGCTTGTCAACCTACACTGGCCGCTCAGGGATGCTCCATTGCCCCGGGCGGCTGTACTTCGTTGGTCGCTTGCCGCGTTTTTCCGACGCCATGATGCCCACACCATGACTGCGAATCGTCTGCGATCGGATCTGCCGCGATGAAGACGCCCCTGTGGCGCCGCCGCCTCGACCGCCCGCGTGCGGGTGCGGGTGCAGGCCCGCTCCGGGCCACGATGGCGCGCGTGCGCCGGCTGCACGCCGAGCGCGAAGACGACCGCCGGCGCCTGCACGAATGCCGTTGCCTGCTTGCGCAGGCGAGCCGGCTCGCACGCATCGGCTACTGGTCCATCGAGCTGCCGGCGCAGCGCGTGCAGTGGTCGGCCGAAATCCCCGCGCTGCTCGAACTCGCGCCCGACCATGTGCCGACCGTGGCCGATGTTCTGGACCGTTGCCCGCCGCCGTGGCGCGAGCCCTTGCAGGGCGCAGTGCAGGCCTGCGCGCAGAACGGAACGCCGTTCGACATGGTGCTCGAGCTCTCCACCGCGACCGGCCGGCGCATCTGGGTGCGCATGCTGGCCGATGCGGTGCGCAACGCTGCCGGCCGCATCACCTGCGTGCAAGGCGTGTTGCAAGACATCGCCGAGGCGCAGCGCAAGGACGCCGCGCTGCAGCAGAGCTACGACGCGGTGCTGCTGAGCGAACGGCGCTTTCGCAGTGTCTTCAACCAGCAGTTCCAGTTCATGACGATTCTCTCGCCCGAAGGCCGGGTGCTAGAGATCAGCGAACAACTCCCTTTGCAGGCCGGCGTGGTGCCGCGCGAAGAGGTGCTGGGCAAGCTGTTCTGGGACACGGTCTGGTGGGACAACATCCCGGAGATGCGTGCCCTCTGGCCCGGCCGTCTGCAGGCCGCGGCCTCGCAGGATGAGCCGCTGCTCAGCGAAGACCATTTCACCTCCTCGACCGGCCAGCCGCGCATTGCACTCGCCGCCGTGACCGCCGTGAAAAACGTGGCCGGCCAGGTCGACTGCTTCATCGTGCAGGCGACCGACGTGACCGAGATCAAGCAGGCCGAAGCGACGCGCCAGCGGCTGGAGGCTCAACTGCGCGAGACGCACAAGATGGAGGCCATCGGCACGCTGGCCGGCGGCATCGCGCACGACTTCAACAACATCCTCGGCGCGATCCTGGGCAATGTGGCGCTGGCGCAGGACGAGGTGGATGCCGCACACCCGGCACAGGCGCGGCTGGAGCAGATCCGCAAGGCCGGGAGCCGCGCGCGCAGCCTGGTCCGGCGAATCCTCGCCTTCAGCCGTCGGCAGGCCAACGATCTGGTCGTGCAGCCGCTGCAACCCATCGTCGAAGAGACCATGGCGCTCTTGCGCACCACGCTTCCCGCGCGCGTGTCGCTCGAACTCGAGATGAGCCGCCAATCGATGTGGGTGCATGCCGACGGCACGCAGATCCAGCAGGTGCTGATGAACCTCTGCACGAACGGCTGGCATGCCTTGCAGGGCGCTGCCGGGCGTGTGGAGGTCGGGCTGAAGCGCGCCGACCTGCCCGCGAGCCCCGAGCAGCAGGCGGCCGCCTGGCCCGCCGGCCCCAGCGCCCACCTCTGGGTGCGCGACACCGGCTGCGGCATGGACGAAGCCACCCGTGCCCGCATCTTCGAACCCTTCTTCACCACCAAATCGGTCGCCGAAGGCACGGGGCTCGGCCTCTCGGTGGCGCACGGCATCGTGGCCGAGCATGGCGGCGCCATCACGGTGGAAAGCGCGCCGGGCCGCGGCAGCACCTTCCACGTCTACCTGCCGCTCGCCCAGACACCCGACGACACCCGCCCCGCGCCGCTCCTCATCCCCGAACGCGCGCGAGGCAAGGGCGAGCACATCCTCTACGTCGACGACGACGAAACCATGGTCGTGATGGTGCAGATCCTGCTGGAACGCGCCGGCTACCGCGTCACCGCCTGTCACGATGCCCCGACCGCACTCGCTGCCGTCCGCGCCAAGCCGCAGGCCTTCGACCTGGTCATCAGCGACTTCAACATGCCCGACATCTCCGGCCTCGACATGGCCCTGGCGCTCGCCGGCATTCGCCCCGGCCTGCCGGTGGTGATCAGCTCAGGCTACCTCTCCGACGAACTCCGCGCCGGCGCCGCGGTGGCGGGTGTGCGGCGGCTGCTGCAGAAGGAGAACACGCTGGAGGAGCTGTGCGATGTGGTGAGGGACGTGCTCGCCTGAAGCGTCGTGAACGGGCAAGCGTCGGCAGGCTTCAGCTACGCCGCCTCGCCACGAAGCAGAAGGTGCCCAGCCCGGCCAGCATCAACAGCCAGCTCGCTGGTTCCGGCACCGCGGCGACGGCCAGGATCGACCGGCTGACGATCGGCGTGCCGTCGGGCGCCATGGCGGCGCTGAGGATGCTGTCGAGGTTCACCTTCACCTTGTCGGTCGTCAGGATGGGGCCGCCCGGGTTGTCGAAGAACACGATCACGTCGTCGCTGAATCCGCTGCCCTTCAACACACCGACCTGAACGGAGGCGCTGCTGATCAGCGAATTGTCGGCATGCACCATCATGCTGCCGGCAAAGAGCGAGGCCGACGGCATCAGCAGCGTTCCGCCGCCCGGCAGTAGCAGCGACGTGCTGTTGGCGTCGGCATTCACGGCACCGACGATCAAGGCGCCGAGGTCTATCGTCTGCGTGCCGCCGGCCGAGGCCAGCTGGTACTGCAGGTTGTCGAAAATGGCCGCGTCGGCACGCCGCTTGGGCGGTGGCGGCGGCGGTGGTGGTGGCGGCGGGTTGTTCGCGAGGATCACGCCACCGAGGCTGGACGCGGCGCCCGACACCCCGCCCACGACGGCCCCGGCCGCCGTGCCCAGACCCGGCACGACGCTGCCGACCGCGGCGCCCCCCAGGGTGCCCGTGCCGGTCCCGCCGACCACGATGAGGCCCTTGCCGACCCAGGTCCAGAACGGGTCGCCGGTGATCCCGCCGAGCGTGCCATCGGTGTCGGTCACCTGCGCGATGGTCGTCGGTGCGGCGTTGATGTCGCCTATCTTGGTCGGGTCGATGCCGGCGAAGGAAACGCCACCCACACGCGCTGCATCGACAAAGGTGTCGGCCGGCCCTGCCCAACTGGTGCCGGCCATCGTCAACAAGACGATGCCGCAAGACGTTGCCAGCCTGGAGCAAACCGTGGGGCGATGGGCAACCGGAGGCAGTTCCGAAGGCAGATGGTCGATGCTCATGTCATCGCTCCCTCATGTCGCGCCGCAACGGGCGCACGCCAAGCCACGCCGACGGGCAAACCATGCACTGCGTGCCCGCGCCTTACTGCCAACGCAGCGCCGGGCAGATCGACCGGCACCGCTCGAAAAAATTAGCTCGCGGCGGGTGGCTTGTCAAAGCGTGGCCCCCTGAATACGGGGGTGGGGAATAAAGGCAGGGGTTTCGCTTTGGCGACTCAGGCCGAAACGAAGCGCCTACGAAGTTGCGCAGAGCAGGCCTGAGTGTGAGTCGCCTGCGCTGCCCAGTTTCACAGGGGCTTCGCTTTGGCGACTCAGGCCGCCAGCCCTTGCGTCACGCCGCCTACCATCGCCGAAACCACTTTCGACATGTTCACGGGCACCAGGTCCAGATCCGGCTGATTGCGCGCCAGCACGCGGAAGAGTTCATCGGCAAAGGCTTGCCCGATGTCGGCCACGCCGCCGAAATCGACCTCGGCGCGGCGGAAGCGGTTCAGCCGCGACGCGACCCTACGAGCCTGCGAACGCGACTCGAGCCCGATCCCATCGGACGCGAGCAGGCGCAGCGGAACCACGGTGCGGTCGAACGCGGCGCCCAGGCCATCGAGGCTGTAGGCCGTTCGCACATCCGTCAGCGTGCGTGGCGTGTCGAGCGCGAACGAGGCAAACACCGAGGTGCCGGCTTGCGATGTGGTTGCTTGTTTGAGTGACCCGAGCGCCCGCCAGTGTTCGCCATCCGAAGCGCGGCGCTGAAAGGCCGCCTCGTTGGCATGCAGGCCGAACACATCGGCGAGCTTGGAGGTGATGAACAGGCCCTGGCCGCAATGGTCGTCGGGCCGGCTCGTCAGCTTGCCCTTGCTCAATTCGAGCATCGCCAGGCGCGGGTGCGGGATCGAGAAGTGGTCCTCGATCTGCCGGAACAGGCCGCAGCCGTTGTCCGTCACCATCAATTGGGCGTGGGTCGCCGTCTGCCGCAGCGAGACGGTCACCTGCGAGCCGCCGCTGTGGTCGTTGGCGTTGTTCATCAGCTCGCAAAACGTGTGCTGCACCATGCGCGTGACGGCCGGCTGCAGCGCGAAGTAGGGCGCGAAGTCGATCAACCAAGGCACGTCTTCGCTCAGGCCAGGCAGGTCATAGGTCTTGCAGACCTGGCGCAAGGCGCCGGGCCGGTAGTTCGGATAACGCACGCTGCCATCGTTGACGAGCCACTTCGACTCGACCAGCCCCGCCAGCACGCGATGGGCCGTTCGCCGCGTCACGCCGAGACGCTCGGCTGTCTCCAGATGCAGCCGCTTCGGGTGTTTCACCGCGGCGGTGGTGATCCATTGCGTCAGCGAATTCAAGTCGATGTGGGGCACGGGCAGACTCCAGGTTGCTCGTGGCAAGTGTCGGGGCGTGGGGTCGAATGTCATCGCCGGATAAGCGGGAGGCGACGTGGCCAGTTGCCCGCAACCTGAGCAGCGGGCTCGTGTAGCTGCGTGCCGTTGCAATGCGGCCCGCTCGCTGCGGCATCGGAGCTTGATGATCAGCCGCGGCGCCGGCCCACGCCAATTCGATCCACGCCGGCGCGTGGTCACTCGATCCTTCGAGCCCACGGACCGCGGGATCGACGCCCGCATCCTTGAGCCGCAGCTTCAGCGTCTTGCTCAACAGCAAGTGATCGATCCCCAAGCCGACCGCCAAGGGCAGTTGAACAATCGCCGACGACGGGCGCTACTGCGTCGTTCGCACAAGACCGGGACCGATCGGGTATATAGGCCGGAGATTTCGAAGTAGTTCGGGCCGGTCCTAGGTGAATGCCCCAGTGAGCCCTCGACGGTCGACGTGTCTACCATGCCGCAGCCGCGCGCGAACAAGCATCGGCAAAGGGGGAGACCACATGAATTGCTTCCGTGTATTCACCGTCCTCGCGTCCCTGTCGCTCGCCCTCCCGGCCCAGGCCGGGTTGGTCGCGGAGTACCTTCAGAACTATCTTCCGATCCATGCCCACGCGGAGTCGAGCTTCGTGGAGGGTGCCGGGGCGGTCGTCAGCCTGGTCACGCATGACGACGCTGCCGTTGCTGCGCCGCTGCGTCAGTTGCCGAGCGAGTACTACCGCAACACCGTCACCGCCACGACTGCGCTGGTGCCAACGGCGGGGAGTGGCATTGCCAACGGCAGCGTCGCGTTCACCTTCGATCCGGGCGACCCTGGCGTCTACGATGCGTTCTCGCTGAACTTTGCCGGCACGGCCAGCGCCGCCAGTGCCACCTCGGCCGCCGGGGATCCGCTGAATGCCCGCGTCGTGCTCGACGCCCGGTTCTCGATGATTCTCAACCCGATCTTCGGAACCACCTTGCCCGGCGAGCAGGCGGGGTTCTTGTACCTGGACGCGTTGCGCGCGGCAGATCCTTACGAGACCTTCGCCGTCAAAGTGACCACGCTGGGTGGTGCGTCCATCGCGTCGTTGTTGCCCGGTGCCGGGTCGCTCTACGTTCCGCTCTATGCGGGCAGCGCGTACGAGTTTTCCTTCCACTACGACATTGCGGTTCCCAACGGCATCGACCCGCCGTTCACGCTGCGAATGGGCGGCTTTATCGCCTCGGTGCCCGAGCCGGCGTCCTCGGCCCTCATGGGCGCCGGCGTGCTGATTGGCGCGCTGGCCGTTCGTGGTTCCGGCCGGAGCCGCCAGCGGGCTTGACGCCGGGGGGCATCAACGCAGGGCACGCTCGGCGGCGTGCCGTGTGCCGTCTATGCGGCCTGCTGACGTGATCGCAGGAGGATCAGACCAGCGCCCAGACCCAGCATCGCCCAATGCGATGGCTCCGGCACCGCCGACACCCGCGCGACGAATGTCGCGGAGTCGAATGACGCGGAAGCCGTGCCATAACTCAGCGCCGTTCCGTTCGGTCCCTCCAGGTACGAGGCGTTGACAACGAATTCGGCCTGCAGAAAGGCGTTGCTGGCGTCGATGGGGCCCGAGAACGAGAAATTGCTGCCGTTGGAGATGGCCGCAACAGGGACTGTCACCGTGGCCGACGCATCGCCGAAGAAGTTCTGGGTTCCGGTGACGCTCATCTGCACCCCGTCGAGCTGGTAGCCGGGCTTCGCGGCGAAGGTCATGTCGATGAACCTGAAGTAGCCCACCACCTCGTGGAAGCCGTTCATGCCGCTGCCGCCCACCGCCCCGCTGACCTGTGGCAGGAAGGTGAAGCCGTCGCCGCCGCTCTGGTGGACGATGCTGAAAGTGGAAAACAGGTCGGGCACGGCGCTGTAAGAGCCATCGCTGCCCATGTTCAGCGCGGCGTCGGCGAAATACGAGCCGGAGCCTTGCCCGAAGGTGACGGTCGCGTTCCCCAGGTCGACAGTGCAGGGATCGCTGTTGGGCGGGCAGGCCGCGGCCGTTGCCAGCGAGCTCGCGAGCAGACCGAGCGATGCGGTGGTCATGAGTTTCGTCAGATGCTTCTTCATGTTTGTCTCCTCTTGGGTGTTCGCACAGGCCAATTGAGCCCGCATTACCTCATGCCATCGCCGATGCTGGCAAGCAAGAAGAGTCGGAAACGAAAACGGGCCGCGAGGGCCCGTGTTTCCTAGCTATCTGGCGGAGAGAAAG
>JAMFRW010000152.1 GCA_026224975.1 Rhodoferax sp.
CACCGAGGCTGCCATCATGGGCAAGCGCGACGAGCTGCGTGGCCTGAAGGAAAACGTCATCGTCGGCCGCCTGATCCCCGCCGGCACCGGCATGGCCTTCCACGACGCCCGCAAGGCCAAGGAAGCCATGGACGACGCCGAGCGCAAGGCCATCGTCATGCAGGAGGCCGAGGAATTGGCTGCCGTGCAACTGGCGGCGGTGGATGCCGGCGTCGAGGCTGCGGAGTAAATCCCGCACCGAGGCGCTTCGGCGCCGCGAACAAAAAGCGGCCTTCGGGTCGCTTTTTTTTCGCTAGTTCGATCAGGCGGGGAGTGGCGTCAGATCGGGATGCTGTTGTGTCCACGCGAGCGCTGTCGTGAATTCGACGCCGCGCTGGCGCGCCCGCTTGGCGAGCCGCAGCACGGCGCGGTCGCTGCTGAGCAGGGCGTTCGCGTGCGCGTGCAAGGCGAGGTCGATGAACTTCTGGTCGTCGGTGTCGGTGCAGCGCAGCGTGTCGGCGGGGCCGAGGATGGGCGTGGCGACCATCACGGCGCGCGATGACCACGCCCCTGTCACATGGGCCAGATCGGGCTTCCAGGGATCGAGCGCGCCGCGGCCGAGCACATGCATCAGTTCGTCGCGCATCGCTTCCGTCGCGATCCAGCGCACGCGGCGTTCCGCGAGCGCGAGGGCAAGACCTGCACACGCCGGGTTGCGAAAGACCAGCCAGTCGAGCACCACATTGGTGTCGAGCACGAGCGTGGCTGGGCCGGCCGGAGTGGCAATTGAGGCGATGGACGTTGTTTCGGGCACAGTGAATGGCCGGTGATCGGGCTGCGCTAACGGGCGAAAGACCGCGCGAGCTTGCGGTGAAGAGTGGGCGCGAATATAATCGAGGGCTTTTCGGCAGACTCTGCTGCGCTCTTTGTCGGGCGGCCCATACCCTTATGCGGCCACGTTCCCATTGAAGCGCTGACTCGGCCGAACAGGTTCGAATGAATTCAGCAGAATTCAGAAGTGACTTCAAACGGGAACAAGTTACCAATGCCTACCATCAACCAGCTCGTGCGTCACGGTCGCGAGACCGAGATCACGAAGTCCAAATCGCCGGCGCTCCAGGGTGGACCCCAGCGCCGTGGCGTGTGCACCCGCGTGTACACCACGACCCCGAAAAAGCCGAACTCCGCGCTGCGTAAAGTGGCCAAGGTTCGTCTGACCAACGGGTTCGAGATCATTTCCTACATCGGCGGCGAAGGCCACAACCTGCAGGAGCACAGTGTCGTGCTCGTGCGCGGCGGCCGTGTCAAGGACTTGCCGGGTGTTCGCTACCACATCGTGCGTGGCTCGCTCGACTTGCAAGGCGTGAAAGACCGCAAGCAGTCGCGCTCCAAGTACGGCGCGAAGCGTCCCAAGAAAGCGTAACGCCTCCGGCAAACAGAAAATTCGGCCTGAAGGCCGAACAAGGTTTCGTCAGGTCTCCCGGCCTGCCGAGTAAGTTGGATGGCCTTGAATAGGTTGTCTGCGGTGGGTGCGAAAGCGCCAACCAACTGAAGCAAAAGGAAGAGAAATGCCTCGTCGTCGCGAAGTCCCCAAACGGGACATCCTCCCCGATCCCAAGTTCGGTTCGGTCGATCTCTCGAAGTTCATGAACGTCATCATGGAATCGGGCAAGAAGGCCATTGCCGAGCGCATCATCTACGGCGCGCTCGAGCAGGTCGAAAAGAAGTCGGGCAAGGAACCGCTCGAAATCTTCATCACCGCGCTGAACAACATCAAGCCGATGGTCGAAGTGAAGTCCCGCCGCGTCGGCGGTGCGAACTACCAGGTTCCCGTGGAAGTTCGCCCCGTGCGCCGTGTGGCGCTCGCCATGCGCTGGCTCAAGGAATCGGCCCGCAAGCGCGGTGAGAAGTCGATGGCGCAACGCCTCGCCAACGAACTGCTGGAGGCCGTCGAAGGCCGCGGCGGCGCGATGAAGAAGCGCGACGAAGTTCACCGCATGGCCGAGGCCAACAAGGCGTTCTCGCACTTCCGCTTCTAAAGCACCCGGCCACAAGCCTGCTGTTTCCCTGGCCGCTCTGCGGGTTTTTACGAACCCACGAGCGGCTCGCGTTTTTGTCATGCACTTTGGAGTGCCATCATGGCCCGCAAGACCCCCATCGAGCGCTATCGCAACATCGGTATTTCGGCTCACATCGACGCCGGCAAGACCACGACGACCGAGCGCATCCTGTTCTACACCGGTGTGAACCACAAGATTGGTGAGGTGCATGATGGCGCTGCGACCATGGACTGGATGGAGCAGGAGCAAGAGCGTGGCATCACGATCACCTCGGCTGCGACCACCTGTTTCTGGAAGGGCATGGACCTGACCTTGCCGGAACACCGCATCAACATCATCGACACCCCCGGGCACGTCGACTTCACGATTGAAGTCGAGCGTTCGATGCGTGTGCTCGACGGCGCCGTGATGGTGTACGACTCGGTTGGTGGCGTGCAGCCGCAGTCCGAAACCGTTTGGCGCCAGGCCAACAAGTACAAGGTGCCCCGTCTCGCGTTCGTCAACAAGATGGACCGCACCGGTGCTGACTTCTTCCGCGTGCGCCAGATGATGGTCGACCGCCTGAAAGCCAGTCCGGTGGTCATCACGATCCCTATCGGTGCCGAGGAAAATTTCAAGGGCGTCGTCGATCTGATCAAGATGAAAGCCATCTTCTGGGACGAAGCGTCGCAGGGCATGAAGTTCAACTACGAAGAGATCCCCGCCGATCTGCAGGCCGATGCGGTCAAGTGGCGCGAGCAGATGCTCGAGGCTGCTGCCGAGGCCAACGAAGAGCTGATGAACAAGTACCTCGAGTCGGGAGACCTGAGCGAAGACGACATCAAGGTCGGCATCCGCATCCGCACCATCGCCGGCGAGATCCAGCCGATGCTGTGCGGCAGCGCGTTCAAGAACAAGGGCGTGCAGCGCATGCTCGACGC
>JAMFRW010000153.1 GCA_026224975.1 Rhodoferax sp.
ATCTTGGTGTCGTAGCCCTGCAGAAACTTGGATGTTTCCACCGGCGGGATGCCGAGCTCACCGCACATACCGTAGAAGCCCAGGTAGTTGGCCAGCAGCGGGTACATGATTTCGAAGTGGATCTCCCAGGCCCGCTTGTTGAAGGCGCGCGCGTCGACCAGCAACCGAGCCAGTTCAGCCAGAGGCTTGCCGTCGTAGGCAAAGCTCTCGAAGTAGTGCAAGCCCGACTCCAGCTCACGCACGCGTTCGGCCCAGATGCTCGGAAAGTTCTCGAGAAACTGAGGCAGGGTGGTGCCGATGCGCTCGGCCCGCTGGGCGATCTCGAATCCACTCGGCGGCAAGGCCTCGGAGCCGTACACATGCACACCGACGATGCGCGGCACCAGGCCGTTGCCCGGGGGCAAGGGAAGTTGACGGGCCGCCAGCTGCAACCCCCAGCAGTACGCGTCTTCCAGGTAGATGCAGCCCATGGGGGTGAAACCGTTGGGCCAATGGAAGTCGATGAACCAGAAGCGCTTCTCGTCCTCTTGCGTGAACGTGCCCGCGCGCTCCGTGATCCACGCGGCGTCCATGTAATCGGGGCGGAATCCGGGATACCAGCCGTCGCTGACGAATTGACCGATGGGAATGACCGTACTCATGCTTTGTCTCCGTTCTTTGTGTAGGCGTGTCGCCATGTTGTGAGTCGCTGGCCTTCGAACTGAACAACGTTTGATCTGGCGCAAGGACGAAGTCAATGTAGGGCACCAGGCAACGCAAACGTCAGCACAGAACTGCAGGGAAACGACGAAACAGATCCCGTCGGCGCGGCGCTGGCCTTCCTTGTCAAGCCGTTCGACCACGACGAACTCGAGATGACCATCGTCGAGGGCCCGGCTTCGAAACGCAGCGACGGCGCGGCACGCCGAACACCCTAAGCTTGCGCAATGCCGCAGACGCCCATCGCCGCCTGCCGTCGCACCTCCATGAAATTCGTCCTGACCGCACTGCTCGTATTGACATCGCTGCTCACGCTGTCCGGCGTCCGCGCCGAGGAGCCGCCCACTGACCTCTGGCTCGAAGACTCCGCGAGCGCGGCAACAAAAGACTGGATCGCCGCCCGCAACGCCGAGAGCGACGCGCGCCTGCTGCAAGACCCGCGCTACGAACGTGAACGCCAGCGCTTTTTGGCACTCGCCGGCAGCTCTCACAGCGAGGACTACCTGAACGGCGGCGTCGTGAACCGCGTGAAGGCCGATGCCGAACACCCGCTCGGCCGTTGGCAGGTGCGCGCTGCGAACCCGGCCGCGCGCGAAATCGTCGGCGAAAGCTGGGTCGGCGACGGCTGGCAGACGATGCTCGACCTCGACGAACTCGCGAAGCGCGAGGGCGTGCGCTGGACGATTCCCATCTGGTGGCAGAACCCGATGTGCGACACCTCCATCGGCGCGCGCTGCATGCTCGCGCTCTCGCCCGACGGCGGTGATCGCACGGTCCTGCGCGAATTCGATCTGAAGACGCGCAGCTTCGTGACGAACGGGTTCCGCATCGACACACCGGCCCGCACCTATGCCAACTGGATCGACGCCGACCACCTGCTGCTGGCGAGCGACTTCGGCCCCGGAACGCTCAGCGACGCCGGCTACGCGCGCCAGGCCCGGCTCTGGCAGCGCGGCACGCCGCACACCGAGGCGAAGCTGCTGTTCGAGGCGCCGGCCGATGCGGTGCTCTACATCCCGCACAACTTCAGGAACAAGGGCGCCACCTTGTTCATCGCCGAGGTCTGGCACCAAAGCGCCGGCGCGCCCTCGTGGTGGGTGCTGCACACCGATCGCGCGCCCGAGCGCTTCGAGCCGCCGGTCGAACTCGTGCGCTACCGCGGCCTCACCGGCATCATCGGCGGCCGCCTGATTGCCATGACCGCGCAGCCGCTGAAGCGCGGCAAGACCACCTGGCCGGCCGGCAGCCTGCTCGCCTTGCCGCTGCCCGGGCAACGCGACGCCATCGAGCCGGTGTTCGTGCCGCGCGCCAACGAAGCGGTCGATGCGGTCTTCCATCTCGCGGTGGCCGAGAACGCGCTCTGGTTCGGCGTGATGCACGACGTGAGCGGCCAGCTCTTTCGTGCGCAGCGCGATGCGCGGGGACGCTGGCAACGCACGCCGCAGACTGTGCCGCCGCACGGTGCGGTGCGGCTGTTGACCGGCGAGGTCGCGCCCTCGGCCGCGCTGGTCAAGACCGAGTCGCTGCTGAGCCCGCCGCAGACCAGCCTGCGCTTCGGCGCGAAGACCGAAGCCGTCGAGCAAGCCGCGCCGGTGTTCGATGCCGCGCCCTACTTCACCGAGCAACGCTTCGCCATCAGCCGCGATGGCACGCGCATTCCGTACTACGTGACCCGCGCACGCACACAGCCGGCCGACGGCCGCGCGGCGGCGCTGCTGACCGCGTACGGCGGCTTCGGCGTCTCGTCGCTACCGACCTACCTGGGCGCCGAGTTCAACAGCGACCTGCTGTGGCCCATGCTGCAGTACGGCGGCATCTTCGTGCACGTCAACGTGCGCGGCGGCGGTGAATACGGCCCGGCCTGGCACCGCGCCGCACAAGGCAAGAACCACGCGCGCAGCATCGAAGACCTGATCGCCGTCGCCGAAGACCTCACCCGCGCCAGGCTCGCCGACCCGAAGCGGCTGGCCTTCATCGGCGCCTCCAACGGCGGGCTGCTCGCCGCGGCGACGGCCGTGCGCCGGCCCGACCTCTTCCGCGCCGTCGTGGCCGATGTGCCGCTGACCGACATGCTGCGCTTCCACGAACTCTTCACCGGCGCAGTCTGGATCGCCGAATACGGCGACCCGCGCCAGCCCGAGGACCGCGCCGCGCTCGCCGCCTACTCGCCGCTGCACCAGTTGCGCGAAGGCGTGGCTTACCCCGAGATGCTGGTCACCACCTCGAGCTCGGACGACCGCGTGCACCCCGGCCACGCGCGCCGCTTTGCCGAGCGGCTGCGTGCGCTCGGCCAACCCGTCCTGTTCCACGAGAGCACCGACACCGGCCACGGCGCCGCCGCCGCGCTCGATGCCGCGGCGCGGCTGCGCGCGCTCAAGTCCACCTACCTGCTGCAGGCGCTCGGCCTGGGCGAGCCAAGGCCATGAGCGGGGCCTGCGGCCCGCCCGGGGCACTCGCCTAAACTCCACCGGTCCCGGCGCACCCCCGCGCCAGAAAGCCGGAACCTCTTTGAAGCTCGCCAGCCGTCTCGATTCGATCGAACCTTTTTACGTGATGGAGTTCGCCAAGGCCGCGGCCGAACTCGCGCGCACCCCCGCGTGTGTCGACTCGCCGATGATCTTCGTCAACATCGGCGAGCCCGATTTCACCGCGCCGCCGCTGGTGCAGCAGGCCGCCGACCGCGCCATGCGCGCAGGCCGCACGCAGTACACCGAAGCGACCGGCCTGCCCGCGCTGCGCCAACGCATCAGCCGGTGGTATGTGGAACGCTTCGATGTGGACGTGGCGCCCGGCCGCATCATCGTCACGGCCGGTGCGTCGGCCGCCTTGCAGCTCGCCTGCCTCGCGCTGGTCGACCGCGACGACGAAGTGCTGCTGCCCGACCCGAGCTACCCGTGCAACCGCCACTTCGTGGCCGCGGCCGAAGGCGTGCCCGTGCTGCTGCCAGCCACGGCTGCGGAGCGTTTCCAGCTCACGGCCGATGGCGTCGCCGCGGCCTGGTCGGAACGTTCGCGCGGCGTGCTGCTGGCCTCGCCCAGCAACCCGACCGGCACCTCGATCGACCCGACCGAAATGGGCCGCATCGTCGATGTGGTGCGCGCCCGCTGTGGCTTCACCATCGTCGATGAAATCTACCTCGGCCTGAGCTTCGACGAACGCTTCGGCCACAGCGCGCTGATGCATTCGCGAGGGGCCGACGACTCGGTGATCTCGATCAACAGCTTCTCCAAATACTTCAGCATGACGGGCTGGCGGCTGGGCTGGATGGTGGTGCCGGAGTCGCTGGTCGCGCCGATCGAGAAGCTCGCGCAAAACCTCTACATCTGCGCCTCGACCGTGGCGCAGCATGCCGCGCTCGCCTGCTTCGAAGCCGAATCCATCGCCGAATACGAACGCCGCCGTGGCGAGTTCCGCGCCCGGCGCGACTACCTCGTGCCGGCGCTCAATGAACTCGGCCTGACGGTGCCGGTGATGCCCGATGGCGCGTTCTACGCCTGGGCCGATTGCTCGCAGCATTCGGCGAGCAGCTGGGATTTCTGCTTCGACATGATGAAGCGCGCGCATGTGGCCATCACCCCCGGCCGCGACTTCGGCCGACACGGCACCGAGCGCTTCGTGCGGCTCTCGTACGCCAGCTCGATGGAACAACTGCAAGAGGCAGTCGGGCGGCTGCGCGCGGTGTTGTGATCGCTCACGCCTCCAACGCCGCGCCCTTCGCCTTCCCGCTGCGCGTCTACTGGGAAGACACCGACGCCGGCGGCATCGTCTTCTACGCGAATTTCCTGAAGTTCTTCGAGCGCGCGCGCACCGAGTGGCTGCGGGCCATGGGCTTCGGACAGGAGCAGTTGCGCGTCGAGCAAAAGATGATGTTCGTCGTCAGCGACACCACGCTGCGCTACCTGCGGCCGGCGCGTCTCGACGATCAGCTGTCGGTCACCGTCAGCGTGAAAGAAGCCACCCGTGCCACGATGACGATCGCGCAGCAGGCATGGCTGCTTGGTGCGCCGTCAGGCCCCGATGTTGCGAGCGACAAACCAGCACTACTGGCCGAAGGCACGATCCGCATTGCCTGCGTCGACGCCGGAACTTATCGGCCGCGGCGCATTCCGAATTTCCTGCTCGACGAGATGACGCGCTTCCTCCCCGAAGCCGCGCCAGCCGCGCAGGCCAAGAACCCCTAGCCGACACACACAGCGGATGAATCAAGACTTCTCGATCCTCACCCTCGTCACGCAGGCCAGTCTGGTCGTGCAGCTCGTCATGGCCGGGCTGATGCTGGCCTCGCTGGCAAGCTGGACCGTGATCTTCGGCAAGCTCTTCGGCCTGCGAAAAATCCGCTCGGCCAACGACGAATTCGAGCGCGAGTTCTGGGCCGGCAAGAACCTCAACGATCTTTACGCAGACGCCGGCCGCCGCGCCGCCGACAGCTCGCCGATGGAGCGCCTCTTCGCCTCCGGAATGCGCGAGTTCCTGAAGCTGCGCGAGCGCCGCGTGACCGATGGCGGCGCCCTGCTAGACGGCGCGCGCCGCGCGATGCGCGCGAGCTTTCAGCGCGAGATGGACGTGATCGAATCCAACCTGTCGTTCCTCGCTTCGGTCGGTTCGGTCTCGCCTTACGTCGGCCTCTTCGGCACGGTCTGGGGGATCATGCACGCCTTCATCGGCCTGTCGAACATGACGCAGGTGACCCTCGCAACCGTCGCCCCCGGCATCGCCGAAGCCCTGGTCGCGACGGCAATAGGCCTCTTCGCCGCCATCCCCGCCGTCATCGCCTACAACCGCTTCGCCCGCGACATCGACCGCATCGCCATCCAGCTCGAAACCTTCATCGAAGAGTTCTCCAACATCCTCCAGCGCAACACGGGCGTGTCGGCGGCTGGGGCGAGCCACTGAGATGGGACGCCTGCGTGCCTGTTTGAGTGCTGCTTGTTCGCCTGAGAGTTCGAGCGGCTACGGCGCGCCCGGGCAGGCGGCGGCGCTTCGCTTCAGCGGTCGGCGGGTACGCCGACTCCCCTGCGGTGCTCAGGCTCGTGGCCACGTCGCCGAACTCACTACGCTCGCTTCGCTCTCTGCGTTCAGACAGCCGCGACGAGTCAGTTCACGAAGCGCGCTGCGCGCGCGGCCACAAGCCTTCCGCTCCTCGGCACCGAAGAGGCGCACCGCCGCCTGCCCGGGCACGCCTTCGCTGCAGCAGTGGTGGTTGCTGCCCCGAAAACCGCCGATGTGCCCATCGGGACCGCGCGCGCGGACTTTCATGAGGCGGCTATTCCCCTCGAGAACCGCCGCTGGTTCGGCGCGGCAGGGGGAGCCCGGCGGGGGCGATTTCTGTGGCGACGGAGGCGCGCAGGGCCGAGGTCGGCGCGCTTGCGCGCTTCGTGATCTGACTCGCCGCGGCTGTTCGAACGCAGCGAACGAAGTGAGCGTAGTGAGTTCTGCGGCAGGCCACGTGACCGAGTACCGCAGGGCAGTCGGCGCGAAGCGACGACCGCCGAGGCGAAGCGCAGCGCCCAGCCCGCCCGCGCCTTCGCCGCTCCAACGCCCACGGGAAGGTGCGGGCAATGAACCTGTCGCTTCCCTTCGTCAGAAGACCGATCGGCACGGTACTGCTGACCATCGGCATCGCCCTCGCCGGCATCGCCGGCTTCTTCGTGCTGCCCGTCTCGCCGCTGCCGCAAGTCGACTACCCCGTCATCTCCGTCAGCGCCAGCGTGCCCGGCGCCAGTCCCGAGACGATGGCGACGAGTGTGGCGACGCCGTTGGAGCGGCACCTCGGCACCATCGCCGGGGTCAACGAGATGACCTCGCAGAGTTCGACCGGCTCGGCGCGGGTCACGTTGCAGTTCGATCTGAGCCGCAACATCGACGGTGCCGCGCGTGAGGTGCAGGCGGCCATCAACGCGAGCCGGGTGGATTTGCCGGCCACGCTGCGCAGCAACCCGACCTACCGCAAGGCCAACCCTGCGGCGGCGCCGGTCATCATCCTCGCGCTCACCTCCAAGACCAAGACGCCGGGGCAGATCTACGACTCGGTGTCCAACATCATGAGCCAGCGCCTCTCGCAAGTCGATGGTGTGGGCGATGTGGAAATCGGCGGCGGCTCGCTGCCGGCGGTGCGCGTGGAATTGTTGCCCTTCGCGCTCAACCGCTACGGCATCAGCACCGAAGACGTTCGTGCTGCCATCCAGGCGTCCAACGCCAACCGCCCCAAGGGCATCGTGCAGGGCGACGGCAAGCGCTTTCAGATCTACACGCAAACGCCGGCCTTGAAGGCCAGCGACTACGCGCCCATGGTGGTCGCGTGGCGCAACGGCGCGGCGGTGCGGTTGTCGGACGTTGCCGAAGTGGTCGATGGTGTCGAGAACACGCAGACGCTCGGCCTCTTCAACGGCGACCCGGCGATCATCATCCTGGTGACCCGCCAACCTGCGGCCAACATCATCGCGACCGTCGACGGCGTGCGCGCGCTGCTGCCCGAACTGCAGGCGCAACTGCCGCCCGATGTGGTGCTCAACGTCGCCTCCGACAGCACCAACTCCATCCGCGCCTCGCTGCGTGAAGTCGAGTTCACGCTGATCATCTCGGTGCTGCTCGTGGTGCTGGTCGTGAGCCTGTTTTTGCGCAGTTGGCGCGCGACCATCGTGCCGGCGGTGGCAACCGTCGTCGCGCTGCTCGGCACCTTCGGCGTGATGTACCTGCTGGGCTTTTCGCTCAACAACCTGAGCTTGATGGCGCTGACGGTGGCGACGGGCTTTGTCGTCGATGATGCGATCGTGGTGCTCGAGAACACCAGCCGCCACATCGAGGCCGGCATGTCGCGCATGCAGGCGGCGTTGCTGGGCGCGAAGGAAGTCGGCTTCACTGTGCTGTCGATCAGCATCTCGCTCGTGGCCGTGTTCATCCCGCTGCTCTTCATGGGCGGGCAGACGGGGCGGCTGTTTCGAGAGTTCGCGGTAACGCTCTCGGCCGCGGTGATGATCTCGCTCGTGATCTCGCTGACCACCACGCCGATGATGTGCGCCTGGCTGCTGGACCCCGGCGGCTCGCACAACGCCAAACCGCCCGGCCGCATCGCGCGCGGGGCCGAGCGCGCCTACGACTGGGTGCTCCTGCGCTATGAACACAGCCTCGATTGGGCGCTGGCGAGCAAGGGGCTGGTGATGCTGATCCTGCTCGCGGTCGTCGGGCTCAATGTGTACCTGTTCACCAAGGTGCCCAAGGGCTTCTTTCCGCAGCAGGACAGCGGGCAGTTGAACGGCGGTTTGCGGGCCGACCAGAGCATCTCGTCGGGTGAAATGGGCCGCAAGCTCCGGCAGGTGGTCGACATCATCCGCAAGGACCCGGCCGTGGACACGGTGGTCGGTTTTACCGGCGGCGGCCGCGCGGGCGGCGGCTTCATGTTCGTCAACCTGAAGAAGCTGGGCAGTGGCGAAGGCCAGCGCAAGGACACGGGTCTGGCGGTGATCGCGCGGCTGCGCCCGCAGTTGGCCAAGGTCACGGGCCTGAGCGTGTTCCTGGGCACGGTGCAAGACGTGCGCTCCGGCGGCCGCGCCAGCAACTCGACCTACCAGTACACGCTCAAGAGTGACAACCTGCCCGACCTCAAGACCTGGGCGACCAAGCTCGCCGACGAGATGAAGACGGCCGAATCCATGACCGATGTCGACACCGACCAGCAGGAGAACGGCGTCGAGACCATGGTGAAGGTCGATCCCGACAGCGCACGGCGCCTGGGCCTCACGTCGAGCGCCATCGACGCCGCTCTCTACAACGCTTTCGGCCAGCGCCAGGTCGCGACCATCTACACCGAGCTGAACCAGTACCACGTGGTGATGGAGTGGGCACCGCTTTACACACGCAGCCCGAATTCGCTCTCCGACATCTACGTGGCCGCAACGCGTACGGTGGTGAGCAACGGGCAGGTGGTGACGACGGAGAGCACGGCGGCGGCCACAACCACATCGACCGGCACATCGTCGGGCACAACATCCAGCACCAGCACGACAGTGCCTGTCTCGGCCAACCCCGGCTTGAAGAGCGCTTCCACCGGCAACGTGCTCGCCAACACCGCGACCAGCCTGGTCCCGCTCTCGGCCGTGGCGCACTTTGCCGAAGAGTCGGCGGCCACCTCGGTGAACCACCAGGACGGCGAACTGGCGACCACCGTCTCGTTCAACCTTGCCGAAGGTTCCACGCTGGCCGATGCCAAGGCCGCCATCGCCAAGGCCGAGGCCGACATCGGCATGCCGACCAATGTGCGCGGTGCCTTTGCCGGCTCGGCGGCCAGCGCGCAGGAGTCGCAAGGCCAGCAGTCGCTGCTGATCATCGCCGCGATCGTGGTGATCTACATCGTGCTGGGCATGTTGTACGAAAGCCTGGTGCACCCGGTCACGGTGCTTTCCACGCTGCCATCGGCCGGCGTGGGCGCGGTGCTCGCGCTGATGATCTTCAACATGGAGTTTTCCATCATTGCGTTGATCGGCGTGTTCCTGCTGATCGGCATCGTCAAGAAGAACGCGATCCTGATCATCGACTTTGCGCTCGAAGCCGAACGCTCGCGCGGGCTCACGCCGCTGCAGGCGGTGCGCGAAGCCTGCCTGTTGCGCTTCCGGCCCATCCTGATGACCACGCTCGCGGCGGCACTCGGTGCGCTGCCGCTGGCCGTCGGCTTCGGCGAAGGGGCCGAGCTGCGCCAGCCGCTGGGCGTGGCCATCATCGGCGGGCTGATCGCCAGCCAGTTGCTCACGCTGCTGACCACGCCGGTCGTCTACATCCTGCTCGACAAGCTGCGCCGCCGCGGTGGCGATGAGCGCCACCTCGGCCGCGGCTCCGATGATCCCCACGCCGGCCACGCGCCACACCTCGAACTGCAATGACGCACCGACCTTTCCGATTCAACCGATCGTTGCCGGCCGCCGCCCTTGCCGCTGCCACCGTTGCGGCCGTGCTCAGCGCCTGCGCCGTCGGCCCGGCCTACGAGCGGCCGAGCGCGCCTGTCTCTGCCGTCTACAAGGAGGGGCCTGCCGCCGACTCAGGTTGGTTGCCCGCGGCACCGGCCGATGCACTCGACCGCGGCGACTGGTGGACGCTCTTCGGCGATGCGCAACTCGATGGCCTGATGCAGCAGGTGCAGGTGTCCAACCAGAACGTCGCCGCCGCCGTCGCCGCGTATGACCAGGCCCGTGCGCTGGTGCGCCAGCAGCGCGCCACGCTCTTCCCCTCCCTCACGCTCGATGGCAGCGCAGCCCGCAGCGGTGGCAACGGCCGCGCAGCGGGCACCAGCAACAGTACGCAATTGGGCCTGGGCGCGAGCTGGGAGCCCGATCTGTGGGGACAGTTGCGCCTCGCCGTGCAGAGCGCGCAAGCCAGTGCGCAGGCGAGCGAAGCCGATCTGGCGGCGGCGCGTCTGTCGGCACAAGGTGAACTCGCGACCAACTACTTTTCGCTGCGCGATGCCGATGCCGAACTGGTATTGCTCGCGACCACGGTCGATGCGTATGAGCGATCGTTGACCATCACGCAGAACCGCTATGCCGCCGCCATCGCCGCCAAGACCGATGTGCTGCAAGCGCAGACGCAGCTCGCCAACGCACGTGCCGATGTGGCCACGTTGCGCGGTCAGCGCGCGAATCTGGAGCACGCCATCGCGGTCCTCATCGGCAAGGCGCCCGGCGATTTTTCGCTGCCGCCGGGCGAGTGGACAACGAGCATCCCGGCCGTGCCGCTCGGCGTGCCCTCGACGCTGCTGCAGCGTCGGCCCGACATCGCAGCCAGCGAGCGCGCCGTGGCCGCGGCCAATGCGCAGATCGGCATCCAGCGCAGCGCCTACTACCCCAGCCTGACCTTGAGCGGCTCCTTCGGCACGGGCGGTTCGAACATCGGCGATCTGTTCAAGGCTTCGAACACGCTGTGGTCGCTCGGCCTCTCGGCGGCGCAGACGATCTTCGATGCGGGCGCCATCGCCGCGCGCGTCGAAGGGGCCGAAGCGGTGCGTGATGCGGCGGCGGCGCGTTACCGGCAGACCGTGCTGAGCGCTTTCCAGGCCGTCGAAGACCAGCTCGCCACGACCCGCGCACTGGCCGAGCAGGACGCATTGCGCCGCGAAGCCTCGCAAGCGGCAGATGCCACCGAGCAGCAATTGCTCAACCGTTACAAGGCCGGCCTCGTGAGCTACACCGAGGTCGTCACCGCGCAGGCCTCTGCCTTGAGCGCGCGCCGCACGCTGGCGCAGCTCGTGGCGAGCCGGCAGACGAGTGCGGTGGCGCTGATCCAGGCGCTGGGCGGCGGCTGGCATGCCGCCGAGCCGTTGCCGGATCGGCCGCGGGCGTCCCAGCCCTGAAGCGCATTCTTCAGCTCATCGCGCGCATGCGCGGGGGTTCGGCGCCGGCCGACACGCGCAGCTTGCGCGCCCGCTTGTTCTGGTACATGTCTTCGTCGGCCAGGCCGATCAGTTCGTCGGGGCCGCAATGGTGCTCGGGCCCTGTTTGCGCGATGCCCTGGCTGGCGAAGACGCCGATCCGCGCGAACTCTTCCTGCAGGCGCCGGCAATACTGCTCGCGCGCTTCGGCCGCAGTGCAGCGCGGCAGGATCACCATGAACTCGTCGCCGCCGTAACGAAAGCAGCCGTCGTCGGCGCGTGAGTGCGAGAGCACCGCCGAGCCCACGGCGCGCAGGATCGCGTCGCCTGCCAAATGGCCGTGCTGGTCGTTGATGCGCTTGAAGTCGTCGATGTCGAGAAAGACCACCGAGAGCGGCTCGCCCCGGCGCTGGGCGCTGTTCAACGCGCGCATCAGCGAGGGCCGCAGGTTCTTGGGGTTGCTGAGGCCGGTGAGCTGGTCGGTCGCGGCCAGGGTTTCGAGGTGGCGCATGGCCTGGCGCAGGCGCGAGATTTCGCCGTAGGAACGCAACGCGGTCAGCAGCGACGCATAGAGCCGCAGCGCATCGGTGCTGGATTTGTCGAGGTAGGCGTTGATGTCGTACTCGGTCAGCGCCACGCGCTCGGGCGCCACGCCGGGTTGGCCGGTGCGCAGGATGATGCGCAGCGTCGAGTTGCCCAGGTCCTTGCGGATGAAGGAGACGAGTTCTAGTCCGGCGCGGTCGTTTTCCATCACCACATCGATGAAGGCCACGGCGATATCGGGCACGCGGGCCAGCAGCTCGCGCGCCTCGCTCGCGCTGTGGGCGCTGTAGAACTCGGGCACGCGGTCTTCGAAGCGCATGTCGCTCACCGCGAGCCGCGTCATCGAATGCACCATGGGCTCGTCGTCGACGATCAGGACGCGCCAAGGCGGGAGCTGCACCGCTGGCAAAGATGCTGGAACGCCCGTCGGAACGCCGGCCGGCCCGAGTGGCGAGATTTTGAAGATGGACATGATGGCGAACCCTTCACGCTGAGGTGGCGGCGAGGTGCAATGCCGGCGCGACCTGCGCTTCGGCAGGCGATTGCGCATGCGCTTCGGCCGTTTTTTCGGCTTGCACGTCGACTTGCGCTTCGGTCTGCCCATCGGGAAAGCGCGCGACCAGCGCCAGGGCCGCCGGAAGCTTGTCGAGGAAACAATCCACCAGATGCGGATCGAAGTGCTTGCCGCGCTCCTGGCGCAGTAGCGCCACCACCTTCTCGATCGGCCAGGCCGGCTTGTAGCAGCGCCTGTGGACGAGCGCATCGAACACATCGACCAGCGCCACGATGCGCGCGAAGATGTCGATCTGCTCACCGGCCAGGCCGCGCGGGTAGCCGCCACCGTCGAAACGCTCGTGGTGCTGCCCGGCGATCTTGGCCGCGGCGCGCAGCATCGGGCGCCGCGAGCGGCCGAACACCTCCTCGCCGATCTGCGCATGGCGCTTCATCTGCTCCCATTCGTCTGGCGCCAGCGGGCCGGGCTTGAGCAGGATGCTGTCGGGGATGGCGACCTTGCCGATGTCGTGCATCGGCGAGGCCATATAGATCAGGTTGCACTGCTCGTCGTCCAGCCCGGCAGCCTCGGCCACCAGGCGCGAGAGGTGGGCCACGCGGTGCACATGGTTGGCGGCTTCCTTCGAACGCGTCTCGACCACATCGCCCAGCGTCGCGATGATTTCCGCTTGCGTTTCGAAGATCTCGCGGTCGAGGTAGAGGTTCTCGAAGGCGATGGAGATGTTCTTCGAAAAGATGTCGAGCAGCTTCAGGTCCACCAGGTTCGCGCTTCGTACGCCTTCCAGGTAGAGCAGGTTGACGATGCCGCTCTTGGTCGGGAAGTAGCCCACGAACACATCGGCCTCGATCAGCGAGCGCTGCTGCGCCATGGCCGAATGCAACATCGCCAGCACCCCGGTCGAGAGCGCTTCTGCCGGGTTGGGCTGGTCGAAGCTGCCGGCCGCGGCCAGCACCTCGAAGCCGTCGGCCGTCTGCACGACCGTCACGCCGTGGGTGCGCAGGATCATCGAGGGGCAGGAGCCCACCAGCATCGCCCCGAGCTGGCGCAGCAGGCCGGTCGCGAAGAGGCGCAGCGACCGTTGCTCGAAGAGGTTGGAGCTGGCGGCGATCACCGTCTCCAGCCCGTCGCGGTAGCGTTCGAGCTGGTGGCGCGAGCGCTCCAGCGTGGTGATGTCGTCGTAGGCGCGCAGCGCGGCGAGCGTGGCGGTGTAGAGCTTGTCGGCCGAGGAGTTGGTCTTGGCCATGTAGTCGTTGATGTCGAAATCGCGGATCACCTGGCGCTCCGGCGCGATGCCGGGCTGGCCGGTGCGCAGGATGATGCGCATCGCCTTGTCGCCGAGCTCGTTGCGGATGTGGTGGATGAGGTCGAGCCCGGCGGTGTCGGTCTCCATCACCACATCGACATACGCGAGCGCGATGCCGGTTTCGCGTGCCAGCAGCGCGCGTGCCTCGGCGCCGCTGTGGGCGCACAGGAACTCGATGCCACGGCCCAGGTGCTCACAATCGCCGAGCGCCAGCCGGGTGATGGAGTGCACCTCGGGTTCGTCGTCGACGATCAGCACACGCCAAGGTTCGCCTGCGTGGCGAGACGCGGCAGCGGAGGGCGAGGATTTCTTGAGGAACATCGTGTTTTCCGGTGAACAACGCTCAGGCGGCGAGCAGGACTGGCGCGCTGCGCGGCAGGCGGATCGTGAAGATCGTCCCGTGGCCCGGCTCGCTGTGAAGCTGGATGCGGCCGTGCAATTGCTGCGAGACCAGGTTGTAGACAATGTGCATGCCCAGGCCGCTGCCACCGCCCTGGCGGTTGGTCGTGAAGAACGGGTCGAAGACCTTCTTCGCCACCGCCTCGGTCATGCCCTTGCCGTTGTCGCGGTAGGTCAGCACCAGCTCGTCGTGGCGCTCCGCCAGCGCGATGCGAATGCGTGGGTCGGGGTGGCCGAGGCCGTTGCCGTCGAAGCCGTGCACGACCGAGTTGGTGATCAGGTTCGAGAGGATCTGCGACCAGGTGCCGGGAAAGCTTTCTGCCACCAGCTCCGCCGCGCAATCCACCGTGAGCGTCACCCGGGCCTTGCGCAGCACCGGGTGGTGGGTGAGCACCACATCGTTGATGTAGTCGAGCGCATTGAAGCGCCGTGCCTCGTCGTTGCCCTGGTCGACCGCCACCAGCTTGAAGCTGCGCACCAGCGCCGCGGCCTTTTCCAGGCTCACGAAGATCGAGCGCGACAGCTCTTTCGAATCGGCCAGGAAGCGCTCGAAATCCGGCTCTTCGAGTTGGCCCGCGCGGAACTTGGCGTCGAGCTGCTCGACCATGTACTTGAAGTGCGAGGAGCCCGTGAGGCCGAGCCCGACCGGCGTGTTGATCTCGTGCGCGATGCCGGCCACCAGCCCGCCGAGCGCCGCCATTTTCTCGGCCTCGACCAGGCTCTCTTGCGCCTGTTGCAGTTGGTCGAGCGAATCGGCCAGCTTGGCGTTGGCGCGCTGCAGCTCGGTTTCGCGGGCGAGGCGCAGCTGCACTTCGCCATGCAGGCCCTCGCGCTCCTGGTCCAGGCATTCGTAGGCTGTTTGCAGCAAGGCGGTGCGCTGCACGACCTGCGTTTCCAGATCCTTGTTCAATTCGTCGAGCGCGCCGACGGTGCTCGACACTTCGGCGGCGAGGCCGTTGATGGCGCTGGAAATCACGTCGAGTTCATCGGGTAGCCCGGGTTTGACGGGCAGCGGTTGCATGTTCGAATCCTTGGGGTCGATGCTGCCCGCGAGGCTCGCGATGCGAAAGAGCGGGCGAGAGAGGATGCGGTCGAAGAACTGCTTCACGAGAAAGATCAGCATGCCGGTCTTGACGATCGCCGCCACCACGGAGAAGAGCAGGCCGGCCTGCAGCCGATCGACGATCACGTTGCTGTTGGACTGGATTTCGAGCCAGCCCAGGCGCTCGGTGCCGTTGTGCAGGATGGGGTGGCGGCTCGTAAAGGTGGCCGAGGGCATCAGCCCGGCGTGCTTGGGGCCGTCGGGCGACGGCAGGTCGCGCACCACCTCGCCGTTGGGCATGCTGGCGATCACGCGGCTCACGCTCGGCATCTTCAGCAGGCCGGCCATGGTGATGTCGAGCTCGTTGCCGTCCATGTGCCAGAGCGCATGGCTCATGCTGTCGTGAAACGTGTTCTGCAGCATGGCCAGTTCGGTCGTGATGGACTCGCGCGTCTGCCGGTACTGGATCGCGACTTCGAGCGCGAAGATCCCCAGAGTCAGGGCCAGGTAGACCGACATCACGCTGCGTAGAAGGCGGTTGGAAATGGAGTTCATGATCGATGGAAAAATCAGTACTCGAGGTGTTCGATGACTGAATTTCGGCATATGTGATCATAAATTCAGTCGTGAAAAATCACTTTTGCGTCTAAATGCGTTTCGGAGGTGTCATCGAAACACCCTAGGCGGGCCGCCGTGTGCTTCCGCCAAAATTCGTCGCTGTTTCCCCGGAGTTTCCTGATGCAAAAGACCTGGCTCAAGCAGTACCCCGCCGGTGTGCCCGAGATGATCGATGTGGCCCAGTACCCCTCGCTGGTGGCGCTGCTCGACGAAAGCTTCGCCAAGTACGCGGGCCGCGTGGCCTACAAGTTCATGGGAAAGAACATCACGTTCGCCCAGGTGGATGCCGCCTCGCGCGCGCTCGCTGCCTACCTGCAGGGGCAGGGGCTGGACAAGGGCGACCGCGTGGCGATCATGATGCCCAACGTGCCGCAGTACCCTGTCGCGGTGGCGGCGATCCTGCGCGCGGGCTATGTGGTGGTGAACGTGAACCCGCTCTACACGCCCCGCGAACTGGAGCACCAGCTCAAGGATTCGGGCGCCAAGGCGATCATCCTGGTCGAGAACTTCGCGACCACGCTGCAGCAGGTCATGGCCAACGTGCCGGCCAAGAAGGTGATCTTGACCGCGCTTGGCGACATGCTGGGCTTCCCGAAAAAGCTGGTCGTGAACTACGTGGTGCGCAAGGTCAAGAAGATGGTGCCGGCCTTCGAGATCGCCGGCGCAGTGCGTTTCAACGAGGCTCTGGCGCACGGCCGCGGCATGGTCTTCACGCCCGCGAAAGTGGGCCCGGACGACATTGCCGTGCTGCAGTACACCGGCGGCACGACAGGCGTGAGCAAGGGCGCGGTCCTGCTGCACAAGAACCTGGTTGCCAACATCCTGCAGTCCGAAGCCTGGTATCAGCCCGCGCTGAAGAAAATCCCGGCCGGCCAGCAGATCGTGACCATTTGCGCGCTGCCGATCTATCACATCTTCGGCTTCAACACGAACATGATGCTCGCGATGCGCATGTGCGGCGCGAACATCCTGATCGCCTATCCTCGCTATCTGCCGAGCATGTTCAAGGAACTGCAGGGCGAGAAGTTCCACAGCTTCCCGGCCGTCAACACGCTCTTCAACGCGATGGCGCACCATGCCGGGTTTTCGTCCGTCGACTGGAGCGGCCTCGTGATTTCCGTCGGCGGCGGCATGGCGGTGCAAAGCGCCACCGCCAAGCTGTGGCTGGAGAAAACCGGCTGCCCGATCGTGGAGGGTTACGGCCTCTCGGAAACCTCGCCCTCGGCCACCTGCAACCCCGTCGACAGCACGGCCTACAGCGGCAACATCGGCCTGCCCATGCCCAACACCGAGCTCACGCTGCTCGACGACGACGGCGCCGAAGTACCGCTCGGCACGCCGGGCGAGATCGCGATCCGCGGGCCGCAGGTGATGGCCGGCTACTGGCAGCGGCCTGACGAAACCGCCAAGGTCATGACGGCCGACGGCTACTTCCGCACCGGTGACATCGGCGTGGTCGACGAGCGCGGCTACTTCAAAATTGTCGACCGCAAGAAGGACATGATCCTGGTGAGCGGCTTCAACGTCTACCCGAACGAGGTCGAAGACGTGGTCGGCCAGATGCCGGGCGTGCTGGAGTGCGCCGCGGTCGGCGTGGCCGACGCCAAGGCCGGTGAAGCGGTCAAGCTCGTCATCGTGCGCAGCAATCCGGCCCTGACCGAAGCCGACGTGCGTTCTTACTGCGAAGCCAACATGACCGGCTACAAACGGCCCAAAGTCATTGAGTTTCGCAACGATCTGCCGAAAACACCCGTAGGCAAGATCCTGCGGCGCGAGCTGCGCGACAAAGCCTGAAGCAGGCGCCTGACTGCGCTTGCTCGCTTACTTTTCGAAGCCAGCGGCGCCGCCGCGGCGTGGGATCGCTCACACCGCGCGGCCGGTTGGCCCTGATACAGTGCCGCACGCAGTGGCCTCCCCATGCAGGGAGCCACGCCTGTCGTCGTGAATGGGAATCCTTCGGTGATCTGGTCCAAGACCGACTCTGGTCGACTCGAAATGCAAACGCGTTCGCTCGTCAAGGAGCGGCCGCAGCGCAACCTGCTGCTGCTGATCGACGGCATCAAGTCCGACGCGATGCTGCTCGGCCATCTGGTCGGCATCGGGCCGGGCGACTTTGCCGCGCTGCACAAGCTGGGGTTGATTGCGCCTGTGGGGGCGACTTCGCCGGCACAAAACGGGGCGGCTTCGCCGTCTGTCGTCACCGCATCGCAACCCGTTGCGGCGCCGGCCGAGACGACGCTCGACTACGGCCAGTTCACGGCTGCGCTCACGCACATCATCTCCCAGGAGCTGGGCCTGCGCGGCTTCATGCTCACGCTCGCGGTCGAGAAGGCCGGCACCATCGAAGCGCTGCAAGACGTGGCCCGGCGCACGCTGGCCCAGGTTGGCGAGCGCAAGGGTGATGCGGCCGCAGCGGCGGCGCGGCGAATGCTTTATGGTGCCTGAGTCGGACTTTCGACTCTTCGCGCTGGCAACGGCCGCGCCGACCTGACCCGCTGTGCCTTTCCTGAAGCTTCTGTGGCAGTGCCTGCGCAGCGCGCTGCTGGTGCTCGCGGCCATCGTTCTGTTCATCGAGGAATGGGGCTGGAAACCGCTCGCCGCCTGGGCCGGGCGGATGGCGAGCTGGCCACCGCTGGCCTGGGTCGAAGCCAGGATCCGCCGCGCGTCGCCTCGCGTGGCGCTGGCGCTCTTTCTCGTGCCCGGCATCGCGCTCATCCCCATCAAGCTGCTCGCGCTGTGGCTGATCGGCGAAGGCCATGTGTGGCTGGGCGTGAGCGTCATCCTGGCCGCCAAGCTGCTGGGCACGGCGCTCGTCGGGCGGCTCTTCGTGCTGGTCGAGCCGCAACTGATGCGCTTTGCGCGCTTCGCCCGTGCACTCGCCTGGTGGCGCATCACCAAGGCGCGCGTGACGGCAGCGGTGTGGAACTCGCCGGCCTCGCGCTCGCTGCGGTCGGCGCTGCGCAAGGGACGTCGTCGCTTGAAGCGCGCCTGGCGAAAGGTTCGTCGGCGACTTAGGTCTTAGAAGGACCGCCCGCCACGCTGAGGCACACTCGCACGATGCCTCCTCGCCTCTACATCGACCAGCCGCTGCGCACCGACAGCCACCTCGTTCTCCCACCCGGTGCCGCGCGCCATGTGCAGGTGCTGCGCCTGCAACCCGGGGCGCCCTTGACGCTGTTCGACGGCGCTGGCGGCGAGTGGCAGGCGCTGGTCACGACCATGGGCCGCAGCGATGTCACGGTGCAGGTCGGCGCGCATGCCGAGGTGAACCGCGAGCTGGCGCTGCAGGTGACCATCGCGCTCGGCATGCCGGCCAACGAGCGCATGGACGGCGTCGTCGAAAAAGCCACCGAACTCGGCGTGGCCGCCATCCAGCCGCTGATGTGCGAACGATCGGTGCTGCGCCTTCAGGGCGACAGGGCGACGAAGAAGGTCGCGCACTGGCAGGGCGTGGCGCAGGCGGCATGCGAACAGAGCGGGCGCACGCGCGTGCCGCGCATCGAGCCGGTACGAACGCTGGCCGAGTGGCTGAGGGGCTTGCCGGCCGACGCTGCGCCAGGCGATGCCGGTGCGGGCGCGCGCTTCGTGCTCAGCCTGCGCGATGTGCAGCCGCTCTACGCGAGCCTCGATGCAGCCTCGGCCTGCGGCGCGCTGATCTGCGTGAGCGACCCCGAAGGCGGGCTCACCGATGCCGAAGAGGCACAGGCCCGCCGCGCCGGCTTCGTGCCGCTCTCACTCGGCCCGCGCGTGCTGCGCGCCGACACGGCGCCGCTGGCCTTGCTGGCGCACCTGGCGCTGCGCGCGCTCGCCGCCTGAACATCGCGACGAAGAGATCGCGCGCAAGAACCGGGCTCGCAGGTGCTTTCACCATCCTTCCCGCCGAGATGCCGGGCCTACACTGACCGCACCGCGCGCATCGGCCCGCGGCATGAGAACAGGGAGATCCTCATGAGTCTGATCGGTTCGCTGGTGGGCATGCTGGGCGGTGGGCAAGGGGAGGGCGACAACCTCGCGATGGTGAACGCGGTGATCCGCATGCTCGGCAACGACGCGCCCGGCGGTGGCATCGGCGGCCTGGCCGCCAAGCTGCAGCAAAGTGGCCTGGGCGGCGTGCTCGACTCCTGGGTCGGCCACGGCCAGAACCTGCCGATCTCGCCCGAGCAGGTCGACAACGTGCTCGGCGCCGACATGGTCGCGGGCATCGCGCGCCAGCTCGGCCTGGACAACGGCGCCGTGGCAGCGCAGCTTTCGCAGGTGCTGCCGCATGTGGTGGATGCGCTCACGCCGCACGGCCACGTGCCGGCGCAGGGGCTGGGCGATGCGCAGCAGTTGTTCGATCAGCTCGGGCCGCACTGAATCAGCGGCGCTCGGGAACTTGCGGCGCGAACCGGCATGGCTTGCGCGTCGGCCGCTTTTCGCGGAACGCCGGTCGTCAGCGCACCTGTCGCGCCGAGCCGGCGACAAGGTCGAAGCGGAACAGCCTGCATTCGATCGGCCCGTTCCAGAGCGGCACGCGGCGTGATTCCTTGAGCCGCATCGCGCTCGGCAGCTTCATGTCGGGGCTCAGCACATAGGCGGTCCAGCCGGCGGCGTGCTGCGTGTAGGCGCGCTTCCAATGGGCCGAGAGGCGCGGGAAGAAATCGCTGGGCGCTTCCTTGTTGTCTATGCCCTCGTCGCCGTTCTCGCGACTGCGCTGCGGCCGATCGTCGCGCATGCGGTCGTGTTCCGCTTGCGGCGCGGCCTTGCCCGCCACATCGATGCGCTCGCCATACGGCGGGTTGATCATCAAGGTGCCCGGCAAGGCTTCGGGCAGCGAGGGCGCGGGCCGCTCCAGCGCATCACCGCCGTTGAAGGTGATGGCTGCTTGCACGCCGGCGCGCTGCGCGTTGCGCCGCGCGAAATCGACCATGCGGAACGACACATCGCTGGCGTAGATCGGCACCGCGCTGGCGTGGATGCGCGCCTGCGCGTGGCTGCGCAGCCGTTGCAGATCGGCGCGCATTTCGTCGCTGGTGAAGGGCAGCAGGCGCTCGAAGGCGAAGCGGCGCTTCAGGCCCGGGGCGATGCCGCAGGCGATCTGCGCGGCTTCGATGGCGATGGTGCCGGAGCCGCAGCAGGGATCGTGCAACGCGCCGCCGGCCTCGGGCGTGCCGCGCCAGCCGGCGGCGGCGAGCATGGCGGCGGCCAGCGTCTCTTTCAGCGGCGCATCGCCCTTGTCTTCGCGCCAGCCGCGCTTGAAGAGCGGCTCGCCGGAACTGTCCACATACAGCACTGCGCGCGCTTCGCCCAGGTGCAGCACGAGCTGCAGGTCGGGGTGCTGCGTGTCGACGCTGGGCCGCTCGCCGGTCGCGTCGCGCAACAGGTCGCACACGGCATCCTTGATGCGCAGCGCGGCGAAGTTGAGGCTGCGCAACGGGCTGCGGTGCGCGGTGGTGTCGACGCGCAGCGTGTGCTGCGGCGTGATCCATTGCATCCAGTCGACGCCGAGCGCGAGCTGATAGAGGTCGTTCTCGTCGCGGTACGGCCCTTCGGCCACTTCCACCAGCACGCGCTGGGCGAGCCGGCTTTCCAGGTTGAGCAGCATCACATCGAGCGGCCCGCCTTCGAGCGCCACGCCGCCGCGCTGCGCCAGCATGCGCCGCGTGGGCAGCAGGCGCTGGGCTTCTTCGGCGAGCAGGGCTTCCACGCCGGCGGCGCAGGGCAAAAAGAGCGGGGCGATGGCGTCAGGCATGGATCGGTCGTTGTAGGGATGTGGCGCGCGGTGAATGTGCGCACACTCGCATTGTCACAGCTTGCATCGGAGACCTGGATGAGCACGACGATGGGCACGCCGGCATCGCCCCGGCAAATTGTGCTGTGCTGCGACGGCACCAACAACACGCTGACGGCTGGCCGCGCCGACACTCACGTGCTGCGCGTCTACGAGCACCTCGTGGCCCACCCGGCGCCGCATCGCGTGTTGTTCTACGACCCGGGCGTGGGCTCGCCGGGCGGCGCGCCGCCCACCGACCCGATCGACTGGGCGATGCGCACCGGCGAGCGCATCTCGGGGCTGGCTTCGGGCCGCGGCATCTATGCCAACGTCAGCGAGGCGTATCTGTTCCTGATGCGCCACCACCGCAGCGAGCACGACCAGATCTACCTGTTCGGCTTTTCGCGCGGCGCCTTCACCGCGCGCTGCGTGGCGGGCATGGTCAACCTGTTCGGCATCATCGGGCTGGAGCACGAGGTGATGCTGCCGACGCTGATCCGCGTCTACTTCTCGCTGCCCGACAAGAGCGACAAGCCCACCGCGAAGGCCGACGACGAGGCCGGCACGCAGAAGGCGATGCGCGGCATGCACAAGGCGCTGGCCGAAACACCCGTGGGCCGCAACGCGCTCGCCGCACAGATCCGCCGCGACTTCACGAGTGGGGCGGGCCGCGATGCCTGGGTGCACTGGATCGGCGTGTGGGACACGGTCGAATCGGTCGGCATGCCGGGGCCGCTGGCGCGCCGCAACCCGAGTTCGGCCACCTTGAAAGGCAAGCGTTTCCACCATGTGCGGCACGCGCTGGCGCTTGACGAACATCGCTGGACTTTCGAGCCGCGGCTCTACGAAGAACCCGGCGACATCGATCAGCCGAACCCGCCGCAGACGCTGAAGCAGCGCTGGTTCCCCGGCGTGCATTGCGATGTGGGCGGCGGCTACCAGCCCGAGCACGCCGGGCTGGCCGAAGCCACGCTGAAGTGGATGGTCGGCGAGGCGATCGCTTGCGGGCTGGGGGTGCCGAACGTCGCCCCCTCGCGCGCCCAGGCGCCGCGCCACGACGCGCTCTGGCAAACGCCGTGGTGGGCGCTGGCGGGCATGGTCTTGCGCAACATGCGGCCGGCCACGCCGGAGGGCGAACCGATCGCGGTCATTCCCGGGCCGACAACTGTTTCGCCCACCCCAAGCGTGTGGGACGAGCGCCGCAGCGTCGTGCCGCTCGTCGCCGCGGTGCTGCTCGGCCTGCTGTGCCTTCTGCGCAGCGGCGGCAGCCTGCTGAACGACGGCTGGGGCACGTTGTTCATGCCCGAGCACTGGCAGCCAGCCCTGAAGGCCGCAGCACGGCTGGCGCAGGAGCAACTCGTCGGGCCGCTGCACCAGTGGCTGTGGGTCATCCGCCACTACGACGGTACGGCGGTCTTCTGGGCGATGTTCTGGGATCTGTTATTCATCGCGTGCTGGGGCTATTTGCTCGCGCGGATCGCGTCGCGGGCCTTCGCCTGGCTCGCCGGTTCGCGCGCGCCGGGCCAGCCGTTGCCGGCCTGGCGACTGCTCGGCTTCGCACCGCTGGCGGCCGTGGGCGGCGATGTGTGCGAAGACCTGCTGACGCTGGCCGCGTTCGCCGCGCACGGCGTCGGCACCGACTCCTGGGCCAAGCTGCTGATCGTGCTGTGCCTGGCCGCATCGGCCGTCAAGTGGGCGGGCGTGCTGGTGAGCCTGCCGCTGGTCGCGGTGAGGCTGTGGATCGCGATACCGTGGGTGCGGCGCGGGCCGGGCGCATAAGCCCGCCGCCCGATCACATCGTCTTGCGGAGCTGCGTGGGCGCGATCTTCAAGGCGTCGCGGTACTTGGCCACGGTACGGCGCGCGACCTGGATGCCTTGCTCGTCCAGCATCTGCGAGATCTGGCTGTCGCTGAGTGGCTTGGCCGGGTCTTCGGCCGAGACGATCTGCTTGATCAACGCACGCACCGCGGTGCTCGACGCGTTGCCGCCGGCATCGGTGTTGAGCGACGAGCCGAAGAAGTACTTCAGCTCGAAGGTGCCGTAGGGCGTCGACATGTACTTGGCGGTAGTCACCCGCGAGATGGTCGATTCGTGCAGGCCCAATTCATCGGCAATCTCGCGCAGCACCAGCGGCTTCATCGCGATGGCGCCGTGGGTGAAGAAGTTCTTCTGCCGCTCGACGATGGCCTGCGAGACGCGCTGGATGGTGTCGAAGCGCTGCAGGATGTTTTTCATGAACCAGCGCGCTTCCTGCAGCCGCGAACTCAGCCCCGGGCCGGCGCCGTTCAGCCCGCCGCCGTTGCTGCCGTGGCCGCGCTGCTGGCGGATCGCGTTGGCATAGAGGTCGTTGATGCGCAGCTTGGGCATCACGTCGGGGTTGAGCGTGACCTTCCAGCCGCGGCCCGATTTGGTGACGATCACGTCGGGCACGATGATGTTGGCTTCGGCGCGGCTGAACTGGCGGCCCGGTTTGGGTTCGAGCGCCACGATCAAGGCCTGCGCCTCGCGCAGCAGGTCTTCGTCGGCGCCGGTCGCGGCGCAGAGCTTCTTGAGGTCGCGCCGCGCCAGCAGTTCGAGGTGGCTCTTGCAGACGATGATCGCGATCATCTGCGCCTCGCAACGCGGCTGCGTGCGCAATTGCAGGCACAGGCATTCGGCCAGGTCTTTCGCGCCCACGCCGGTCGGCTCCATGCTTTGCAGGAAGCGCAGGCCGCATTGCAGGCGCGCGAGCATTTCTTCGCGCTGCTCGGCATCGGCGTCGTCCGACACCAGTTGCTCGGCGATGTCTTCCAGCGTGTCGGCGAGGTAGCCGTCTTCGTTGAGCGACTCGATCAGCACCATCACCGAGGCGGCGTCGAGGTCGGAGAGCCGCATGCTGGAGAGCTGCTCGCGCAGGTGGTCCTGCAGGCTGGGCATGGCGGTGTCGCGGTCCTGCCCGTCGAACTCGTCGCCGTCGTTGTTGGTGCCGCTCTTGCCGGGGGTTTCGCGAATGCCGTCGAAGTCTTCGCGCTCGGTGCCGTTTTCCCAGTCGTCGCGTTCGGTCGAGCCGAACTCGGCGGCGTCCACACCCGGCGTGTCCTCGCCGGCGTCGGCGGTCGGCTCGGTGGTCGCGCGTTCGGCCTCGCGCTCGCCCACGCGCTCGGCCGGCGTCAGGCGCTCGGCCAGCGGCTCGAAGGCCGGAGCCGATTCTTCCTCGGCTTCGAGAAACGGGTTTTGCTCCAGCATCTGCTCGACTTCCTGGTGGAGTTCGAGCGTGGAGAGCTGCAGCAGGCGGATCGATTGCTGCAACTGGGGCGTGAGCGCCAGATGCTGGGAAAGACGGACTTGTAATGAAGGCTTCATGGTCGCCCCATCACATCCGGAAATGTTCGCCGAGATAGACCTTGCGCACGTCCGCGTTCTCGACGATCTCGGGCGGCGTGCCTTCGGCCAGGACGCGGCCTTCGCTGATGATGTAGGCGCGGTCGCAGATGCCCAGCGTTTCGCGCACGTTGTGGTCGGTGATCAGCACACCGATGCCGCGGCTCTTCAGGAAGCTGATGATGCGCTGGATCTCGATCACCGCGATCGGGTCGACGCCGGCAAACGGTTCGTCGAGCAGGATGAATCGCGGCTGCGTGGCCAGAGCCCGGGCGATTTCCACCCGGCGCCGCTCGCCGCCCGAAAGCGATGGGGCCGGCGCGGTGCGCAACTTCTCGATGCTCAGGTCGTGCAGCAGGCCGTTCAGCTTTTCTTCGATCAGCGCCGGCTTGAGCGCCTTGCCGTCTGGCCCGTATTGCAGTTCGAGCACGGCGCGGATGTTCTCTTCGACCGTCAGCTTGCGAAAGATCGACGCTTCTTGCGGCAGGTACGAGAGGCCCAACCGCGAGCGCTGATGGATCGGCAGGCGCTCGACGCGTTGGCCTTCGATCGTGATCTCGCCGGCATCGGCCCGCACCAGGCCGACGATCATGTAGAAGCTCGTCGTCTTGCCGGCGCCGTTCGGCCCGAGCAGGCCGACGACTTCCCCGCTGTCGACCGCTAGGTGCACATCGCGCACCACCATGCGGGCGCCGTACGACTTCTGCAGGCCGGTCGCCTCCAGGCGGTGCGTCGTGGCTTGCACGCCGCGCGTGGCAGGCGCCTCGAGCACGGTGCTCACTTCTTCTCTCCGAGGGCAGGGCTCGTCTTGAGCTGCGGCCCGGACGCCGAAGCCGCCGCTGCCGAGGCCGCTTCGGCCGCCGCGGCCGTGCCTTCGCGCGGCGTCAGCACGGCGCGCACGCGACCGCCGGGGTTGGCCGGCGTCACGGCGCCGCCGGAAACGCTGAAGACTTCGGTGATGCTGTCGTAGGTCACCAGGTTGCCGGTGACCTCGTCGGCCACCGCCGAGCCGCGCAGGCGGCGCACCACGGCCTTGTTGATGAACTTGATGGTGTCGCTCTTGCCGTCGTATTCCAGCCGCTCGGCTTCGCCGTCCACGAATTCGTCCACGCCGTCGCGTTTCTGGCGGAAGGTGGCGAGCTTGCCCGGCGAGCCGAAGGCCACGGCGGTGTGGTAGCCGTCCGGTGTTTCACGCACTTCGATGCGCGCGGCGCGGATGATCATCGTGCCCTTGGTCACGACCACATTGCCGTTGAACAGCACGACCTGACTTTGCAGGTTGATGGTGCTGGTCTGTTCGGCCTCGACGTTCAGCGGCTTGAAGCGGTCGGCTTTTTCGGCATGCACCGGAGCGACGGCGAACATGCTGGCGACGGCCAACGCCGCGGCGCTGAATCGCGCAGCGAACAGCTTCGAAGCAACTGGCATGAATCTCGCCTTCGAAGCGTTGGATACCAGCGGGCACGCCACCCAATGCAGCGCGCCGGGGCAGATGTAGAGGCTTTGAGCTTGTGTGGTCATAAAGGCATGAAACTTGCAGGCCATTCTAGCCCACAGAGTTCCACGCCTTGTGACGGTGCAGTCGGGCTTTGTTCACGAAGATCCTGCGTCGCGGATTCTGGGCGTATGACGCCGCTGGCGCCGCGCGCGAGGCTCGTGATCATGCACAAAAACTCCTCGCGACCCAATACGCGAAGGCGGGTCAGCCCCAGACCGGCGCCCGCCGCAGCTCAATGGAACAGCTCGGCGATCAGCGTCGCACCGAGAAAGGTGCCGGCCGTGGCCGTCAGCGAGACCACGACGATTCGCCAGCCCAGCCGGCGAAACAAGGGCAGATCATTGGCGACGGAAAAGCCGGCCAACGCGAGGATGGGCGTCGTGAAGGCGAGGAAATTGAGCGGCTTCGTCAGCGCGAGCAGGTCGGCGGAAAAAGGTGGCAAGCCCGGCACGCCGGCGAGCGTGGCCACGAGCGAGAGCACCAGCACCTGCGGCGTGCGCGGCGCGAGCCGGCCGAGGGCATCGACGATCGCCACCAGCGCCACCACGACCGCCATGCCCGAAAGCGACGCCTGCAGCGGGACCCGGTACGTCAGCGCGTTGCCGATCGCCACGCCGCCCGCCATCAAAAGCCAGGCGACTGCCGTGTCACGCAGCGGCAGCGGCGCTCGCACGCCTCCCGTTCGCACGTCCACGCGGGCCGGCAGCCCGGCGTCTGCGACCGCGGCCGTCTGGCGGGGCCCCCCGCGCCCGAACACGGGTTCGAGCTTGTCGTAGAGGAAGGAACAGGCCGGCAGCGACAGGAACATCGCCGCGTAGAAGCCGCCGATGGTCGTCAGCAGGTTGGAGGCTGCGGCGATGGCGGTGAGCTGCGCTGCCAATTCGGTCGGCTGCACTGCGATGATGGCGCCGACGGCAGCGGCCATCATGCTGGCCGAGCCGACCCCCGCGCCCATGGCCAGAGAGCGCGGATCGACGATGTCGAGGCTGGCGAGGTAACCCGCCAGCAGTGCCAGAAACAATGCGCCGAGCACGGTGCCCGTGACGTATTCGGCCAACACGCCACGGCCTTCTGGCGAAGCCATGCCGTATTTCTCGCCGACGATGACGAGGTTGCCTTCACGGCCGATCGAGAAAGTCGCCCCGACAGCCTCACGCCCGATGCCCAGCAGCAGCGCAAGCGGCAGGCCGAGTGCGAGCGTTCCGAACGCATGGCCGAATTCCTGGAACAGCAGCGCCCACCCGAACTGCCGCAGTTGCGGCAGCGCGCCGCCGACGGTGAGCCCGAGCTTGACCACGAGCAGCATCAGCGAGGCATTCAGGAGCGATGCCGCGTAGCCGCGCCCCTCGGCGCCGATCCTCACGGGTGGCCGCCAACGTTGCTCCGCCACGCCCCAGGCTGCGGCCAGCAACAAGGCCCACAGCATCGGCAGCAGCACGACCTTGCCACGGCCGACATCGATACGCGCGGGCCCGATGAACTCGGCCAGCGCCACCAGCACCAGAACGGCGATCGACAAGCTGAGCTGGGTGACACCTGCGACCCTGCGCGGCGGCGCGAGCGGCGAGGGGAGAGAGGGCTCGTTCATGCGCGATCCTCGGCGGGTGTTGGTTCGGCGAGTGTGACGCGAAGCCCGGCCCCTTTTCAAGGCTGATACACGGGGGGTGAGCGTTACCGGCGCCCGCACTCGGTGGGCTCGCCGTCCGTGCAAAATTCACGCCGTCGTTGCGCGATCGACTACCATTTCCCTGTGATTCGAGCGCGGGTCCAGACGCGCCGCGTCAGCCGGGCGAACGCGCCCGCGTGGAGCGTGAACGAGACAGGCGTTTCCGCGCAAAACATGACCCTTCCCTTTGATTCGTCGATGGAACACGAGGCGCATTGGGGCGAGGCCTCGGAGCCTTGCGTCGTCAAGCGGGTCGCGCCGGGCGCCGGGCGTGCCGCAGCGCTCGCCGCTGTGCGCACCGAGGTGCAGGTGCTGCGTCTGTTGCAAGGCGTGGCCGGCGTGCCACGCGTGCTGGAGGTGGACGCGGAGGGCGGCATGCTGGTACTCAGCCGTCCGCTTGGCGTCGCGCTCGACCGACTGCCTGCCGAGCGGCTGCGCGATCCGGCGGCGTGTCTGCGCCTGGCGCTCGGCGCGGCGCGCGTGCTGGCCGACGTTCACGCGGCGCGTGTCTTCCACGGCAACCTCCGGCCGGCCTGCATCGTGGCCGATGCCGACACCCGGACCGGCACCGTCGGTGTCGCCATCGTCGACTTCGGCCAAGCTGTGGTGCAGAGCCATGCCGAGGCGGAATTCGGGCCGCCATCGGCCAGCGACAAGGCCCAGCCGTTCAGCGCGCCAGAGCAGACCGGCCGCATGGCCCGGGCCATCGACTACCGGGCCGACTACCACGCCCTCGGCGCGGTGCTGTACTGGGCCTTGTGCGGCGAGCCGCCGTTCGGCGGAACCGGCGGACTGCCGCTGCTGCATGCCTTGCTGACCCGGCCGCCCGCCATCCCCGATGCGGTCACCGCGCGCATCGGCCCCGAATTGGCGGCGGTCCTGCTCAAGCTGCTGGCCAAGAGCCCCGAGCACCGCTACCAGTCCGCCGACGGTTTGCGCGCGGACTTGCTGTATTGCCTCGCGGTGGCCGAGGGCCACGCAGGGGACCTGGGCTTCACGCCCGGCAGTGCCGATCATCGCGCCGCGCCGCTCCAGCCCTCGCAGCTCTTCGGTCGCGACGCCGAGCTGGCCCGGCTGGAAGCCGCGTTGCGCCACAGCGGCGAGGAGCCGCGTGCCGCGTTCGTGCACGGCCCCGCAGGTTGCGGCAAATCGGCGCTGGTGCGCGCGCTCTCGCCGGCCATCACGGCGCACAAGGGCATTCTCGTCAGCGGCAAGTACGACCAGTACCAGCGCCGCTCGCCCTTCGGGGGGCTGGCGGACGCGCTGGGCGAGCTGGCGCACTTCGGCCTGGCCGTCTCGCCGGAGCGACTGGGCGGCATTCGGACGGCGCTCGTGGATGCGCTCGGCTCGAACGCCTCCTTCCTGTCGCGTGTGGCGCCCGGCTACGCCACCTTGCTGTGGGGCGCGGAAGGCGCCGCGCCCGCCGAAACGGGGCAAGAGGCCGGCCACACGCCAGAGCGCATGAAGCAGGTGCTCTCCGGCCTGTTCCAGGTGCTTCGCGGCGCCGGAACGCCGCTCCTGCTGTTCCTCGACGATCTGCAGTGGGCCGACGCAGATTCGCTCGAGCTCATCGAGTACATCTCGCTGCACGAGAGCCGGCTCGGCGTGCTGCTGGTGGGCGCCTACCGTGACACCGATCTGGACGCCAGCCATCCGCTGCCCGCAGTGCTGGCGCGGCTGCAGGCGGCCCAGCCAAGCCGGCTCGAGCTGGCGCTGCCCGGGTTGGGCGCCTCGTCCGCCGTGGCGTTGGTGGCCGACATGCTCGACGACGCGAATGGCGCTTCGGCGCCCCTCGCGCACGTGCTCTTCCACAAGACACAGGGGAACGCCTTCGCGATGCTGCAGCACCTGCGCCGCCTGTTCGAGGCGTCGCACCTGTGGCGCGCCGCCACCGGCTGGGCTTGGGACGAGGCGGGGTTGCGCGCGCTGCCGGACGCGGAGAACCTGCTGGCCAGCTTGCAGCATGAGCTCGAGGCGCTGCCGCCCGACGTACAGGAACTGGTCGGCGTCTGCGCGTGCCTCGGCGGTCAGTTCGATGTCGACCTGCTCGCCGTGGTCTTGGGCCTGCCCGCACTGGAGATCGATTCACTCCTGCTGCCGCTGGTCCAGCGCGACGTGCTCTTGCAGGTGGCCGACAGCGGCGCGGGCCGCGGCGGCGATGCGAGCCCCGGCCCGGCACGCCGGCTGCGCTTTTGCCACGACCGAATGCAGCAGGCGGCCCACAACCTGCTCGTGCCGCTGGATCGCCCGCGCTGGCATCTGCGCGTCGCCCGCGCGCTCGTGGCACGCGCCGATGCCCCTGCGATGCCTTTCGCTGCCGCCGAGCACTGTCTCGCGGCACTCTCCGAGATCAAGCAGCCCGAGGAGCGCGCCCAGGTTTCGCGCCTGCTGCTGGGCGCCGCGCAGGCCTCACTGGCCGGCGGCGCACCGGACCGCGCGCTGGAGTTCCTCGCCGGCGCCGAAGGGCTCGATGGCACGGTGGGGGCGGTGCAGTTCGACGTGGTGCGCCACGCGATCTTCTTCTGCCTGGCGCGCTTCGACGAAGGTGATGCAGTGTTTGCGCGCCTTCTCGGCCAGGCCGAGCGGCAACTGCTGCAAGTGGCGCCGGCCTTCGCCTTGCAGGTCGAGGCGCTCGGCGTTCGCGGCCGCTTCGCGCAGGCCGGTGAGCTGGCGTTGCACGGCATCCGCGCGCTCGGTATCGAGACGCCCGAGGAAGGGCAATGGGATGCCGCGCTGGCGCAGGAGCTCGACGCCTTCTACGCCGTGCTGGCACACCGCGGCGAAGAGCTTTTCGACCATCTGCCAGTCATGCAGGATGCCGGCCTGCAAGTGGCCGGCCGCTTGCTGATCGCGATGCCATCGCGCTTTGCATGGCGGCCGGTGGTACGCGACTGGGGCCTGGTGCGCGGCCTGCGCCTGGCCCATGAGCAGGGTTCGTATCCGGCGCTGGCTTGGACGCTGTCCAACGCGATCGCCGCGTTCTACGAGCGGCGCGGCGACTTTGCCACCGGGCTGAGCCTCGGCCGGGTAGCCATGCGTCTTTGCGCGCGCGGTTCGACGACGGACCTGGCGGCCCGCGTGCACTCGCGTTTCGCCATGTTCATCAGCCCGTGGTTCGAACCGCTGGAGCGCAGCGAGGAACATTCGCGCCGCGCGCTTCAATTGGCGCTCGAAGCGGGTGATCAGGTCGTCGCGACCTTTTCGTGTGCTGCCATCCTCTCGTGCAGGTTCGATACGGCCTCGCACGTGGACGAGATCGTGGCCGAAACCCGCCGCGCCGTGCAGATCGGGCGGCGCGCGAAGTGCGACGATCGCTTGCTGACCATCGTGCGCGTTGTCGAACACGTGTCGCGTTTCCTGGCGGGTCGCCAGGGCGAGGACGATGTCGGCGACGGCACCCCCTCGCCCGCCGACGAGATCGACGGCCCCAACCCCTATACGCCCGGCACCCTCGGCCGAGAAAACTTTCTCGGGTACCGCGGTTTGATGGCTGCGTTGCTGGGGCGCTGGCCACTTGCGCTTGCCTACAGCCGCGCCAGCAAAGACCTCACCGCCAACTCGACGATCTACGCGGACGCCCTGCAGAAGTGGGTGCACGCGCTGTCCGTGTGCCATGAACTCACTTCTGCGAACGAAGCGGACCGCGCTGCACTCGGCGCCGAACTGGAGCCGCTGGCGGCCTGGATCGAGCAGCGGGCCGCGGCATGTCCGGTGAACTTCGCACACATGGCGGAGCTGGTACAGGCGATGCGCGCCTGGGCCGACGGCGACTTCACCGCAGCCGTCCGGTCGTTCGAAGGCAGCATCGCCGGCGCGCGCCGGCACCGCCGAGTCCACCATCTGGCCTTGGCCTGCGAACTGGCGGCCGAGTGCTGCGCTGCGCATGGACAGGCCGTGGCCACCGATGCCTACCTTGCAGTTGCGTGGCGGGCGTACGAAGGTTGGGGCGCGACGCGCAAGCTCGCGCAGATGCGGCTGGCGCATCCGCATTGGCAGCCGCCTGTCGCGGCGCGCATGGAGCCGCGACAGGCGGCGCAGGAACTCGATCTGGCCAGTGTCGTCCAGGCCAGCCAGGTGCTGGCGCGCGAGCGCGATCCGGAATCGCTGGTGCGCGTGCTGTTCGACCTGCTGCGGCAGTACGCGGCCGCCGAGCGAGGCGTGCTCTTCTGGCGCGATGGCCAGCGTTGGTCGGGCCGTGCCGGCTTCGAGCCCGGCAGCGAGTGGGTTCGGCTCGACGACGCCGTGCGGCCCGCGCGCGCCGGCCCGCCCGCGGCCGAGGTGCCGCAGTCCATCTTCAACTACCTGGTGCACAGCCTGCAGCCGCTGCTGCTGCGGGACGTGCGCGAGGATGCGCGTTTCGCGCTCGATGCGGGAGTGGTGCGCAAAGGCATCAAGTCGGTCGTCGGGCTGCCCATCGTCCACCGTGGCCGCACGGCCGGCCTGCTCTACCTCGAGAACCGCCAGGCACACACCTCGCTGGCGCCGGCGCAAGTCGAAACACTGCGCCTCGTCGGCCTTCAGTTCGCCGTCGCCTTCGAAAACGCGCTGATGAACCGGGGCCTCGAAGCACAGGTCGAAGCGCGCACCGAAGAACTCCGGCGTGAAAACCGCGAACGCCAGCGCGCGGAGGAGGCGGCCGAAGCGGCCAACCGCGCCAAGGGCGAGTTCCTTGCCAACATGAGCCACGAGATCCGCACTCCGATGAATGCGATCCTCGGCATGTCGCGACTGGCGCTGCAGAGCGACCTGAACGGCAAACAGCGCAACTATGTCGACAAGATCGAGCGCTCGGCCGTCTCGCTGCTCGGCATCGTCGACGACATCCTCGACTTCTCGAAGATCGAGGCCGGCAAGCTCGACATGGAGTCGCTGCCTTTCCACCTCGGCGATGTGATGGAGGATGTCACCAGCCTCCTGGCCCACAAGGCCCATGAAAAAGGCCTGAGTCTCTTGCGCACCGAAGCGCCCGGCATGCCCCAATCGTTCGTCGGCGATGCGTTGCGGCTCAGGCAGGTTCTGCTGAACCTCGGCAGCAACGCGCTCAAGTTCACCGAGCGCGGGGAGGTGGCGATCGGCGTCGAGCAGGCCGCGGCCGTCGAGAGCGGGAACAATGGGGCGGGCGATGTGTTGTTGCGCTTCACGGTGCGCGACACCGGCATCGGCATGACGCCGGAACAGCAACTTCGGCTCTTCCAGCCCTTTGTGCAGGCCGATTCATCGACATCGCGCCGCTACGGCGGCACCGGACTGGGGCTGGCCATCAGCCGTCATCTGGTGGGCCTGATGGGCGGCGAGATCGGCGCGCAGAGCCGCTCGGCACAGGGCAGCACCTTTTATTTCACCGCGCGGTTCGGCCTGCTGCCAGAGCCTGCCGCGTCGGCGCACGCCGCGGACCACGCGCGGCGACGCGAGCAAGCGCGCGAGGAGCAACTGCTGCACCTGCACGGCCGGCATGTGCTGCTGGTCGAAGACAACGAGATCAACCAGGAACTGGCGCTGGAACTGCTGGGCAATGCCGGTATCGAGGTCAGCGTGGCGTGCGACGGCCGCGAGGCGCTGGCGCTGCTGGAGCGGCAGCGCTTCGACCTCGTGCTGATGGACTGCCAGATGCCGGTGATGGACGGCTATGAAGCGACCCGCGCACTGCGGACCGACACGCGTTTCCGCGGGCTGCCGATCGTGGCAATGACGGCGAGTGCCATGGTCGGCGACCGTGAAAAAGCGCTGGCGGCCGGTATGGATGACCACCTCTCCAAGCCGATCGACGTGGCAGAGATGTACGCCACCATCGCACGCTGGATACCGTCAGCGGTGGCGGGACCGGCGTAGGCCCGCTTGGGCTGGCGGCAGCGTCAGGCGACGCCCTTGCGCACGCGCTGGATCAGGAACTCGACGACCTGCAGCGCCTTCTCGTTCGAGCCTGCCAGCGAACCCGAGGTATAGAAGCGGCCTTGCACGCCGAGCGCGGGCACACCGTCGATCTTGTACGCCTCGGCGATCTTGTTGGCCTGGCGGGCCTTCGATTGCACCGAGAACGAGTTGTAGAACTCGAGGAACTTGGCGCTGTCCAGCCCGTTCTTGCCCATGAACGCGGCGATGTCGGCCGGCTTGTCCAGACGCTGGCGATCGTTGTGGATCGCGTAGAACACCTTGCGGTGCATGGCGTTGACCTGGCCCATGGCTTCGAGCGCGTAGTAGATGCGCTGGTGCGCCGCATACGGCTCTTCGCGGAAGGCGACCGGGATGCGGTGGAACTCCACATCCGGCGGGATCGTCTTGACCCAGGCTTCCAGCGTCGGCTCGAAGGCATTGCAATGCGGGCAGCCGTACCAGAAGAACTCGACGACTTCGATCTTCCCCGGGCCGGCCGCAGGCGGCACCGGTTGGCTCAGGCGCACGTAGTTCGTGCCTTCGACCGGCCCGCCTTGCGCCTGCGCGCCCGCAGCCAGGGTGAGGGCAGCAGTGCCGGCACCGGCGCTGAGCAAAGAGACGGAAAAGTCGCGACGTTTCATGGTGGTGGAGCCAAAGGCCTCGGTAAAGCAGATCAGTGAAGAGTGGGGCTGGCCTCGCAAAGTTCAGGCCGTGCGCGTGGATTCTCGTGGTTCAGCGCTGCACGCGCACGAGCGCGGCTTCCACGCCGGCGTTGTCGAGCTTCTGCTTGGTCGAATCGGCCTCGTCTTTCTTGTCGAACGGGCCCACGCGCACCCGGTAGACGGTGCGACCGGCCTGCTCGCGCTCGGTCAGGCGCGACTCCACGCCCAGCATCGCGAGCTTGGCGCGCTGCTGTTCGGCGTCTTCCGATCGGCCATAGGCGCCGGCTTGCACGAAGTAGGTGAAGGGGTCGGCGCCCGGCGCGGTGGTCGTGATCGGCGCAGTCGACGTGACTTTGGCGGGCTTGGCCGAGGCGGCATCGGCCGCGGTGGTGGCCGTCACGGCGGGTTTGTCGCCCAGGATTGCCGCCGGGTCGCGCGCGCTGGCCGGGCCGGAGGCGCGGTTGGCTGGGGCGATTGTCGGCGCGGTTGCGACGGGTGGCGTGACGGGCGCGATCACCGGCGGCGCCACGGCGGTGGGAGACGGGATGACGGCGGGCGTCACCACGCCGCTGGCGCTGGCCGCGGGCCGCGCCGGGTTCTTGCCGGCGAGCGGGCTGTTCGGGTCCCAGTTCTTGTTCTTCTCGGCTTCGGCTGCGTCCTGCCCGGCCGTGCGCTGCGGCACCTTGTTGACGAAGGGAACGGGCACCTTGGTGACGTAGAGCGCCACGCCGAG
>JAMFRW010000002.1 GCA_026224975.1 Rhodoferax sp.
GTCACCTGCCAGAGGGTGTAGCTGGTGCGGATGAAGAACTCCGACTTGTCGGTGATGGCCGACGTGGCGGCGTTGAAGATCACCGTCGGCGTTTGCGACTGCTGGATCAGCGGCGCCACCGCGAACGCGTTGGGCGTGAAGACGAAACCACCGAGGTAGTCGACCTTGTCCTTGACGATCAACTCTTGCACCAGCGTCTTGGTCTGGCCGGGGTTCGGGCCGCCGGTGTCGCGGTAGATGAACTCGATGTCCTTGCCGGCGAGCTTGCCGCCCTGCGAGGCCACATAGGCCTCGGCGCCGTTCTTGAAGAGCGTGCCGTAGTGTGCGAAGGGCCCGGAGAACGGGCCGACGATGCCGACCTTGATGGTCTGCGCATGCGCGACCAGCGAGAACGAGGAGGCGGCAAGCAAGGTGGCCGCGGCAGCGACCAGACGACGGACGGTGAGGTTCATGGATGTCTCCTGTTTTTGCGCGGCAGTGCGTGGCTGCCGAATCAGGAGGCAAAGATAAACGTCGTCAGTTGTGTTGTCAACTAGTTGATATACCAACTAACCCGCACGACGAACGCTGTGGACACAACACCGCTCAATGCGCGGCGCGCCAACTGCCGTCCTTGGCGGTCAACACGAACCGCGCCCTGGCGTCGTAGCCGTAGTGATCCTTCGCGGTGTAATGCAGCACCCCTTGCGGCACGACCACATCGCCCATCGTTTCGAGCGCCTGTTTCAGCGCCAACCGAAATTCTCTCGTTCCCGGCTTGGCCTGCTTGAGCGCGAGCGGGATCGCCTTGTCGAGCAGCAGCTTGGCACCCCAGGTGTTGGCCGCGAACTGGTTGTAGCTCCCAGCGCCGAACTTCGCTTCGTAGAGCTGGATGAAGTCCAGAGCCACCTTCTTGGACGGATGGCTGTCGGGCAACTGGTCAGCGGCGACGGCCGGGCCGGAAAGGCCCATCGTGTCTTCCACATCCTTGCCGCCCATGCGCAGCAGATCGGGCGCGACAGCGCTGTAGGTCTGGAACATGCGGCCCTTGTAGCCACGCTCCAGCAGCGCCTTTTGCGGCATCACCGCGCCGCTGCCGGAGGCCACGATCAGCACCGCGTCGGGGTTGGCCGCAACGACCTTCAAGGCCTGGCCCGTCACGCTGGTGTCGTTGCGGGCGAAGCGTTCGGCGGCGACGATTCGCAGGCCCGCCGTTGACGCGAAGCGCGTGGTCTCCTGCAGCCAGCTCTCGCCATACGAGTCGGAATAGCCGATGAAGCCTATCGTCTTGACACCTGCCTTTTTCATGGCCTCGACCGTGCCTTCGGCCATCAACGAGATGCCTTGCGGCAGCCGGAAGGTAAAGCCGTCGCGCCCTTCGGGCAGGTCGATCGGCGCGCCGGCAAGCTGCACCGTCTCCGACTCTCGCGCCACATCGGCAATCGCGATGGCCGGCGGGCTGGCCGTCGAGCCGATGATCAGATCGACCTTGTCCTCGCTGACGAAGCGGCGGGCGTTCTTGACGGCGGCCGTCGAATCGGTCGCGTCATCGAGCACGATGAACCGCAGCTTCTCGCCGCCGATCTGCTCGGGGAACAACTGGATGGTGTTGCGCGGTGCGATGCCGAGCGCGGCCGCGGGGCCGGTCTGGCTGAAGCTGACGCCGATCACGATCTCGGCGTGAGCCGAGGGCGCCAGCGCGGCGAGGACGAAGGCGGCCGGCGCGCAAAGGCGAAAGCGGTGACGAATGCAGGTCATGGTGGTGTCTCGTTTGTTGTGGGGGAACTCGCTCTGCGGCGAGTCGAAAATGCGCGGGTCGTGCTCAGGCGGCAGGCACGGTCCCTGCGGGCAACTTAGACGCTGACGCGCCACGTGGTGCGCGCGGTTGCGGCGCGCGCACGGGCACCCCGCTCTCAGCATCGAGCAACTCCTGCACGACGCGGCGGAACTGGACCAGCGCCAGGTCGGCGGCGATCGGGTGCATGGGCGCGGGGCTCGAACTGGCAATGAGGTTCTGCTGCGCCTGGATCATCCGGCGGTCTTCTTCGAACGCGGTGCACAGGCTCTGGTAGATCGCCTCGGTGATCGTCGCGTCGTGCAGGCGGAAGTTGTGCGCCTGCATGAAGAAGTAGTGGGTGGAGTTCTCGGACTCCGGCGTGAGCGCCTGGCAGCTGTGGAATTGCAGCGCGCCGGTCATGTCGTCGTCGGCCGTCCCGACCGGCTTCGCATGGGTCTTCATCATCAGCACGCCGGGCACCACGAAGTCGTAGGCGAAGCGCCGATCGACCTTGCCGGGGAAGCTCGCGAGCCGCGCATGGTATGGCGCCGGCACGGTGTTGCGCACGTCGCGCGTGACCCTCAGGCCGCGCGGGATGCGCGTCACCTCGGGCCGCGCCTGCGCGATGTTGGGTGAACCGCCCAGCGTCTTCTCGTGCACGAACGACAAGTGCGAGAAGTCGAGCAGGTTGTCGCAGATCAGCAGGTAGTCGGTGTCGTAATGCAGATAGCCGGGCTTGTAGCGCCACTCGGGGTCGGCCAGCGAGAAGGTCTGTGGAATCAGCGCCTCGTCGGCCCGTGCGGGATCGCCCATCCAGACCCAGAGCCAGCGCTGGCGTTCGACCACCGGGTAGCTGCGCACGCAGAGCTTGGCCGGCACGGTGTCTTGCCCCGGGATCTCGATGCATCGGCCATCGCTCGCGTACTTGAGCCCGTGGTACTGGCAGCGGACCGCATCACCTTCCTTGCGGCCGAGCGACAGCGGTGCGTGGCGGTGGGCGCAGCGGTTGTCGATCGCAACGGCGGTGCCGTCGCTCTTGCGATAAAAGAGCACCGACTCGCCGATGATGGTTCGCGCGAGCAAGGTGTCGGCAAGCACTTCGTGGTCCCAGGCGGCCACGTACCAGCAGTTCTTCACAAACATGGGTTGTCTCCGGTTGCAGCGCGTCTCGGGCGCCATCAGGAAAGGCCACTGTAGGGACAGCCCGCTTGTGCATCAATACGATTGCCTGGAGACTCTTTATCTGTGGAAACGATAGAGACTGCCTTCGACCTGAACCTGCTGCACGTGCTCGCGGCGCTCGACCGCAGCGGCAACGTGTCGCGCGCGGCCGATGCGCTTGGCATGAGCCAGTCGGGTTTCAGCACCGCACTGGCCCGCTTGCGCACGCGCTTCGGCGACCAGCTCTTCGTGCGCACCGCCAACGGCATGGAGCCGACCCCACGCGCGCGCCAGATGATCGAAACCGCCCACGCCGTGCTCAGCCAAGTACAGGAAGGCATCCTCGCGCCGCCGGTGTTCGACCCGGCGACTTCGCACACCGAGTTCCGGTTGGCCATGGCCGATGTGGCAGAGATCGTCTTCATGCCGCGGCTGCTGCGCCATCTGCAAACGCATGCGCCGTTTTCGCGTGTGAGCTGCGGGCCGATGCTGACGCCACAACTCGTCGACGCGATGGAAGCCGGCAGCGTCGACCTGGCGCTGGGGTATTTTCCGGATCTGGGCGCGCAGGCATTTTTTCATCAGCGGCTGTACACGCATACCTACGCCTGCATGATGCGCAGCGACCATCCGCTGGTCGGCTCGCGTCTCACCGAGAAGACTTATGCCGCCGCGGGCCACGCAGTGGTGAGTTCACCGTCCCGCAGCACGGTCCTCTTCGAGCAGTTCCTGCAGAACCGGGGCATCGAACGCCGCATCGTGTTGACCACACCGCATCACCTGAGCCTCCCCGCGATCCTGGCGCAGTCGGACTTGATCGCGACCGTGCCATTGGCGGCCGGCGCACGGTTTGCCGAGTTGGGAGGGATCGAGTTGGTCCGGCTGCCGTTCAAGCCACCGAGCTTTGCGGTGCAGCAGAATTGGCATCGCCTGTTTAACCAAGAACCCCGCAACCGATGGCTGCGTCAGCAGGTGGCGCTGCTGTTCAACGATGCCACCGACGAGTGGATCGAGATCGAAAATCGGCTCTACGGCAAGGAGCTTCGTCAGCGGTCATTCCCCGATCGCGGGGTCGGCAAAACGCCTGTGCTTCGCAGAACCGAAAAGTCCTGAGCAAACCTCCTGCTCGCAGGGCGTTCGGAGATTCACCGCTTGTGCCGATGCGCGTCACGAGGCCCAGTGAAAGTGCCGGAAACCGCACCTTCTCCGCGCTGCTCGGCATCGGGCCGCTCTGCAGCGAGTGCTGACGGTGGCCGCTGACGGGCGTACTCACGCTCACTGGCACCAAGCTGTCATTGAACCGGGCGAATGGGGGCTGCCTCGAAGGGCGGCTGTAGGAGGGGCAACGATCGTAGGGCTCGCGTGGGGCGGCCGTACCACGCCCGCGACAGGTTCTCGGCCGCGCAAACTTGCGGCACCGACCCATTGCCGACATAGCCGAGTCGAATCTCGTTGCCCAAAAGCGGTCATCGGGACGAGAGTGGCAGCCGGTTGTTCGGCAGGTCGGGAACGTGGTGTAGCGCTCGGTGATGCCCAGGAATTTCTCGCGCACTTCGCGCAAATGTTCGAGGCCCTTCTTCAGTCCGAAGTCGGCCGGGTTGTTCGAGCAGATTTCGTTGCGCCGGAAGGTGGTGAACCTCTTGTAGTGCATGACGAACGCGTGATTGAAATAGGCGAGAAAGATGTGGTGCCCGTGCTCGATCTTCTCCAGGGTGGTCTTGAGATTGCCGTGGAGCAACTACCGAGTGCCCTCGACGGTGCTTGAGTGCCAGTGAGGGGTGTCGATGCCAGGGTCGCATCCAAGCGCAAGTTGCCGCTCGACGAACTGGTGCAGGCAGGCCTGCATCTCAAGCGCCGGCATCGGTGGCCCGAACAGCGCGCCTTGCACCTCGTCGCACCCCATCTGGCGCAACAGGTTCAGCTGCGCGGCACTGTCGACGCCTTCGGCGACCACACGCAGACCAAGGGCATGCCCCATCGAGACGATGGCACGCGCGATCGCGGCATTGTTTTCGTCAAACACCAGATCGCGCACGAATGAACCGTCCATCTTCAGCGCGTCGACCGGGAAGCGCTTCAGATAGCTGAGGCTCGAACAGCCGACGCCGAAGTCGTCGACAGCGATGCGCACCCCCATTCGCTTGAGACTGTGCAGCGTGTCGATCATCTCGGCGGGCCACTTCATCACGACGCTCTCGGTCAGCTCAATCTCGAGTCGGGCGCCCGCCAAACCTGTGTCGGCCAGCGCCGCGCCGACATGCTTGAGCAGGCGCGGGCGATCGCGCATTTGCCGCCCGGACATATTCACCGCAAGCGGCACGACCGATAGGTGCGCGTCCTCCCAGGCACGCGCCTGCGCGCACGCGGTTTCGATCATCCACTCGCCGATTGGCACGATGAGCCCGTTTTCTTCCGCCGCAGCCATGAAGTCGCGGGGCATGAGCATCCCTCGCTGCGGGTGACGCCAGCGCAACAGTACTTCCATGCCGACCAGTTCACACCGTTCCGGGTTGACGCGCTGCTGGTAGTGCAATTCGAACTCATCGTGCGCGAGCGCACGGTGCAGCGTGCTCTCCAGTTCCAATTGCGCGCGAGCGCGCTCGCTCATTTCGGAGGCGTAGAAGCGAACCCCGTTGCGGCCTTCTTCTTTTGCACGGTACATGGCGACGTCTGCATTCTTCAGCAGGCTGCCAATGTCCTCTCCGTCGGCGGGGCAGATCGCCGCTCCAATGCTCGCGCTCACGAACAGGGTCTGGCCTTCCACGACCACTGGTTGCTCGACGCTGGCGAGAATCTTGGCAACCACGAGGTGCACCGCTGGGAGCTGTGAAATGCCGGTCAACAGAATCACGAACTCGTCACCACCGAGGCGCGCAACGGTGTCCGACTCGCGCACAGCCTCTTGTAGCCGTCCGGCAACGACCTTCAGCAGCGCGTCGCCGAACCCGTGCCCGAACGTATCGTTGACATACTTGAAGCGGTCGAGATCAAGGAACAGCAGCACCAACAACTCGCCGGCGCGTCGGGCATGTGCAGCCAGCACCTCCACGCGGTCGGCGAGAACCGTGCGGTTGGGCAGGCCGGTCAGTGCGTCGTGCTTGGCCAGGTACTCGATGCGTTTGGCGTGCTCTTCCAGGCTGGCGCGGTACTCCATACTGGCCATCGCCTGTGACGTGAGCGGCGCGAAGCGTTCCAGCATGCTCACATGCTGCTTGTCGAAGAAGGCGGCGCTCGAATGGGTGAACACGAGCACCGCACACCGCGAGCCGGTGCGCAGCGGCACATGAATGGCGGAGCGTACGCGTTCGCGAATGGCAGGTGGTTGAGCCTGCCATTCAGGCAC
>JAMFRW010000154.1 GCA_026224975.1 Rhodoferax sp.
CAGCCAGTTGACAATATTTCCGCCATACCGTGCCGGGTCCGGCGCAGCGGGGCCCTGCGGCAGCTCCTTCAAGAAATCATCAGGCGTGATGCCTCCCGTGTACAATTTTTTGATCAACCCCACCGGCACGCCCAATCGTTCCAGCTTCGGAATCATTACCGATCCGGGATTGACAAAACGTGTGCCGAGCAACTGCAAGAGTTCGTCGTAACTAATGCCAGCACGGCGGCAATACTCTCGGGCATACTTGAGTTGGCCCGCCAAGCTTGTGGAAGCGGGCAAGCCGTACAGAGCGTTCACCCCGAGCGAACTGTCGGTCAGGACCCGATATTCCTCGCGAGAGATGCCAAGTTCCTCCGCATAGATGTCGCGCCAGCCGTAGAGAAAACCGGTGCGTTCGAGGTTGTTGGTCTCGCGCAGCCGGCACATGGCCGTTTGCAGGGGAACATCAGCTTTTTGGAAGTATCGCCGCAGCGACTCCAGCGGCTGGTTGTACGGCAGCGGTGCGGGAAACCACGCGCTTTTCAAGGTCGTGTAAGCCTTATCGATTACATATTGCGGCGAGGCCAACAGGTCGTCGGATGCCGCCGAGCCCGTATCATGTCCGGTGTACCCTTTCAGCGAATGGTTCGCCACGAAGTATTCCAACGTCTCGTTGACCAGATCAATGTACGGCAGGACTGTCTCAGTGTTCTCGCAGGTCAACGGCAAATGCTGAATGTCCGGCCGGCGCGCGAACAGCACGTCCTGCGCATTGCGCGCTCTGCCGGGCGGATGGTCGAGAAATTGCAATAAATCGACCAGGTACGCCGCCGGCGACAATATCGAGTGGCATGGTTCGCAGGCCGTGTAATCCATCGACCCGAATAGCTTCTCGAGCGTGGGGTAGGCAATGACGCTGGCTCGTCCACCCACGTCATTCACGGGCTCTGACGCGCGTAGCATGCGGCCACCTTGTACGGGGCCCGGGCCAAGGGGCTGAGCGCCCAATGGCACGGCGTTTCGATCGGCCAGGTAGCTAACGGCGAGGTTGAGCGTTGCGCCATGAATTTGCATGGCCTTGTCGTGTATGCGGCCCGCCACTTGGTCGTCGCCCATCGGCTGGCCAAATGCTTCGACGAAGGTCTGTCGGTCGTAGCGTGCGATTTCGTATGCGGAATCAATGCCGGGGTTGGCCTCCAGTAAGACCGCCATCGCATCGTCGGTCGGAGTCATCTGGTAGACGCGTTGCAGCCGCTTCAGCGCGGTAACGGTGTCTGCCGCCACCTTGATGCCCTGTTCGGGAATGTATTGGCCGATCGTATGTACGCCGATCTCAAATCGACCCAGATGCTCGACTAGAAAACTGCTCACGGCATCCGCGTGAATGGTTTTAAGGCGGCCACTGCGCACACCCTCCACCACCGCGGCGGTCGGATGGGCAAGACGCAACTGAGCGGCGAGGAAATCCGCGTAGTTTTTGCGTTGTGCTTCCACCTCGTCGCCCGGGATGGCAGAAGGGACAGGTATATCCGCCGTCAGAACCTCCGCCCATTTCTCGGCGCGATGAAAACCGGCGAGCACGAGTTGCTGCGCATCACCGTGGTGTTCGACCGACCGCACGAGATGAGCGTTGTTGAGCGTGAGTCGCGCCAGTTCGCCGTGCAGTTGCAGCCTCGCAGCCGTGTCCGCTCCGAAACTACGGTCAACTTCATTCCAGAATGTCGGCAAGTCGGTTTGATGTGTCGCGTACAGCGTTGCGAACTTGCGTTGCTGATCCTGGTTAACTGGAGAGTGCGAAGTTCTCGATGCAATTCAACCGGCCTCTTTGTTGAGCCGTAGTGTTGAGAGCTCCGTCGCAAGGTCGATCCAGCGATCCGTCAGGAGCTTCATCCGCTCATAGTTCTTGAGCTGCTTGCGCACCGCAGGCAAGTCCTTCTGCTTGACGAACTTGGTGCTGCTCTTACCCTTGCGCGTGTAGCTGACCTGGTAGTACGGACCGTGCTTCTCAGGTGGGGTTGCCTTGCAGCGACAACCAGGTGTGCCGCACACGTTGTATTGGGTCGATAGGCTGCCAGGGCGCAGATCCCCAAGTGCGACGAGTTCGCCCTTGACCTTCTCTATCTGTCGTTCGAGTGTTGCCTCGCGGCGGGTATCCATGGCATCAACTCGCACTCTGCGTCGGTGCGCAAGTCTAGCATTCCGGCGCCGATAGCAGGATAATGCTATCGGCTAGCTTTGCCATGTCATGAAGGTCCGCCCATGACGCTATGGAACCAGTGGCTGCATGCTGTAATGGTTCTGCGGCCCGCCTGCAGCCGCACGCGCACCTTCCTTTGGATGCTTCTCGTATTGATGGGCTTGTGCTGTCGAGCCGACAACGCCGGGGTCACCAGCTTCGTGCGCGTCTTGAACTTCAGTGGCCAGGCCTACCATCGATTCCTGCACCTGTTCCACAGCACGGCGCTGGACCTCGATGTCCTCACCGCTTGCTGGGCTCGCCTTTGCCTCGTTCTGTTCCGGCCATTTGAGGTCGGCTCTCGGCTGGTCTGTCTGGCCGACGGCATCAAGGCCCCGAAGGAGGGCAAGCGTATGCCCGCGGTCAAGCACTTGCATCAGCAATCGGCGAGCAACACCAAGCCCGAGTTCATCATGGGCCATTCACTGCAGGCCGTCTCGCTTTTGGTCCACGCGCCCGGCGGGCACGTAGCGGCCATACCGTTGACCTCGCGCATTCACGAAGGCCTGGTGTTCTCCAACCGGGATGCAAGATCGCTGCTCGACAAACTCGTTGCGCTTTTGCTTTCAATAGCCCGCGGTTGGGACAGAAAAGTCTTGCTCATTGCCGACGCCTACTACGCCAGCGCCAAGGTCATCACTCCGCTCTTGGACAAGCAGCATCATCTGCTCTCGCGCGCCAAGACCAACGTCGTCGCCTACATGCCTGTGCCCAAGGCCGCGAGCCGCGGCAAGGGACGACCAAGAATCTACGGCGAGAAGGTTCGCCTGAAGGATCTCGCTCGGGACGATCATGAGTTCACGAGCGCACCCAGCCCGGTCTATGGCGAGAACGACATGTTCGTACGCTATCGCGTCCTGGACCTCATGTGGCGACCCGTGGCCCGCGTCGTGCGTTTCGTGATCGTTCACCATCCGGTGCGCGGAACGATCTTCCTGCTCTGCACGGATCTTTCACTCGAGCCCTTGCAGATCCTGCAGCTCTATGGGTACCGATTCAAGATCGAACTCGGCTTTCGCCAGGCCGTTCATGTCCTGGGCGCCTACGCCTATCACTTCTGGATGGCCGACATGAAGCCTGTGCGCCGCGGCAGTGGCAACCAGTATCTGCATCGAACCTCTGACTCCTATCGCCAGGCCGTGCGCCGAAAGCTGCGCGCCTACCACGTCCATGTTCAACTCGGCTGCATCGCTCAGGGATTGCTGCAGCACCTGGCCCTGAATCACACCGCTGCTGTCTGGCACTACTTTCGCAGTTGGCTTCGCACCATGAATCCTGCCATGCCACCCTCCGAGTTGATCGTCGCCAGTGCGCTGCGCTCCTCGATCACGACATTTTTCCCGGTATGTGCATTAGCTCCGGAACTCAGAAAACTCGTCAGCACCTACTACCGCGAAGATCTGCCCCCGGACATCGATCAGGTCGACGCCATGGCGGCATAGGAAAACTCAGCACTCTCCAGTTACGTGGGTATTGAACGCGCATGTTCAAGGGAGCTGCGCAATAAATTCGTCGTTGGGTATATCGCGACCTACAGGAGACTATTCGGGACATCAGAAGTTCTACAAAAAGCGGTATCCATCGACGGAACTTTGATGGAATACACGCGAGATCAACTATTTAGCAAATGGCGAAGCGGAACAATCGAAGCGATCTGGCAGATATCAATGATGGTCTCCATGTTGGGTTTTTGTCCTCTTCATCTTCTCTTTCTATCTCGAACGGGAAGACTGAAATAACGAAAATTCCTACAAGCCCGACACGAAATCCGTTGCAGCGGATTGGCTTGCCATGCCGGAGGCCGAGAGAATTCGAATGGTCTCTGTCCATCACATTGCCAACCGCGGAAATCCGGCAACGCCAAGGTTCACGCCGCGATACACGTCATTGTGGAGAACCAGGTCGCCATGGGTTTCGGCCCCACGGTGCGAGCGGTCGAGCGCCTGCAGCGCCAGGGTCTTTCGGGACACGAGTCCGTGCACGCGGTGGGGTCGGTACTTTCCGAGTTCATGTTTTCTGCGTTGCGTGAGCCATCGACTGGCGACTCGGACACGCTGCAATCGCAAATCGATGCGGCCATTGAGCGCCTCGATGCCGCGGCCTGGCGCAAAGCCGACGGAGGCTAGTCGGTTCATCGAAGCCGATCATTCTTCAAGCCGCGCGATGGTTCACGACGACTTGAGCTATCACCTGCCGAAAGACGTTGACGAGCAACTCCGGGTTCAGCCCGTGCAACTCCGCGAGTTCTCGGTATCGAGCTTGTTGCCGCGCCTCACGCGCCGAGTCCACGGCGGCGAGCCCGTCCCGCGCCTTCAATTCGCCAACCTGGGCAGTGATGCGAAACCTGCTCGCAAGCAGTTCCACGATATCGGCATCGATCGTGTCGATCTGCCGGCGCAGCGATTCGAGTTCGGCGTTGACCATGACGGCGCTGATTCCTTCGAGGTGAATCTGGTAGGACGAACAGTGTAGAAGCAGCCCCGCGCCTCGCTCCGTAGAATCCCTGGCGATGTCCTCCCCTACCATCGCCGCAGACGCGAACCAGGCCGCCGCCGCGCACGAAGCCTCGAAGCGCAAGGTCTGGCCCGGTCTGGCGCTGGCTTCTGCGGGCGCGATTGCGTTTTCGGGCAAGGCGATCATCGTCAAGCTCGCTTACCGTTACGGCGTGGATGCGGTCACGCTGATCACCTACCGCATGCTGTTTGCGCTGCCGATGTTCCTGCTGCTCGCGTGGTGGGCGGGGCGGGGCAAGCCGGCGCTGGTGCGGCGGGACTGGATGGCAGTGGTCGGGCTGGGCTTCACCGGCTACTACCTCGCGAGCTTTCTCGACTTTGCCGGCCTGGCCTACATCAGCGCGGGGCTGGAGCGGCTGATCCTCTACCTCAACCCCACGCTGGTGCTGGCGATGGGCGTGGTGATCTTCAAGCGCAAGGTCAAGGCCAGACAGCTGATCGCGCTGGCCGTGAGCTACTGCGGCGTGATGCTGGTCTTCGGCCATGAGGTCACGCTGCAGGGCTCGCATGTGGCGCTCGGTGCCGGGCTGGTGTTTGCGAGCGCGGTGAGTTATGCGGTGTACCTGGTCTACAGCGGCGAAGAGGTCCAGCGGCTCGGTGCCCTGCGCCTGACCGGCCTCGCGACGACAGTGGCGTGCGTGCTCTGCATCGTGCAGTTTCTGGTGCTGCGCCCGATGAGCGCGCTGCAGGTGGCGCCGCAGGTGATCTGGCTTTCGGTGCTCAACGCCACGCTTTGCACCTTCGCGCCGGTGTTGATGGTGATGATGGCGATCGAGCGCATCGGCGCCACGACGGCGGCACAAACCGGCATGATCGGGCCGCTCTCGACCATCCTCATGGGCGTGGTCATTCTGGGCGAGCCGTTTACCGCGTGGATCGCGGCCGGCACGGTCCTGGTGCTCGCGGGCATCTGGTTGTTGGCGAAATGGAGATGAACACATGGCTCTCGGAACGAATCTCGGCATGAACCTCGGAATAGAAGGCAAATGGGCGCTGGTCTGCGCCGCGAGCAAGGGCCTGGGCAAGGGCTGCGCGCAGGCGTTGGTCGGTGCGGGCGTCAACGTGGTGATCACCGCGCGCGGCGCCGAGGCGCTCGAAGCCACCGCGGCCGAACTGCGCGCGCTGGGCCTGGCCGAAGTGCGCACCGTGGCGGGTGATATCACCACCGCCGCCGGCCGTGCGGCGGCGCTCGCGGCCTGCCCGCAGGTCGACATCCTCGTCAACAACGCCGGTGGCCCGCCGCCCGGCGACTTCCGCACCTGGGACCGCGAGGTCTGGGTCAAGGCGATCGATGCCAACATGCTGACACCGATCGAGCTGATCAAGTCCACCGTCGACGCCATGGCCGCGCGCGGCTACGGCCGCGTGGTCAACATCACCTCGGCCGCGGTCAAGGCGCCCATCGATGTGCTGGGCCTCTCCAACGGCGCACGCAGCGGGCTGACCGGCTTCGTGGCGGGCCTCGCGCGCAGCAACATCGCGGGCAAGGGCGTCACCGTCAACGGCCTCTTGCCCGGCGCCTTCGACACCGACCGGCTGCGCACCACCGTGCAGGCCTTCGCCGAAAAATCCGGCCAGGACATCGAGAAGGTCATCCACGACCGCCAGCGCAACATCCCGGCCCAACGCTTCGGCACGGCCGCGGAATTCGGCGCCGTCTGTGCCTTCATCTGCAGCGTGCACGCCGGTTACCTGACCGGGCAGAACATCCTGCTCGACGGCGGCGCCTACCCCGGCACTTTCTGAGGCGGGGCAGGGGAGCAATGCGGTGACGACTCCCGACGGTGACGCATCCCGCTCGCACACCGGCGACACTGCAGACGGGCAACGCGCCCAGGTCGCCGCCGCCATCGAAGCACTCGAAGCCCAGCGCGGCGCGCTCGGCGACGCGGCCGCCGATCTGGCCATCGCGTCGTTGCGACAGCGCCTGACGGCACTCGACGACGCGGCCCCCGATCCATCCGACCCGCGCCTCAAGCAAGCTACGCTGCTTTTCGCCGACACCGTTGGCTCCACCGCGCTCATCCGCCAGCTCGATCCCGAAGACGCCAGCACGCTGATGGACAACGTGCTGCGCCGCATCGGCGGCATCGTCACGGCCCGCCATGGGCGCGTGTTGCAGTACACCGGCGATGGCCTGCTTGCGGCCTTCGGTGCCGGCACCTCGCACGAAGACGATCCCGAGAACGCCGTGCTCGCCGGTCTCGACATCGTGCAGGCGGCCCGGCAGGTGGCGCAGGAACTGCGGCAGCAGCACGGCATCGAAGGCTTCGATGTGCGCGTGGGCATCCACACCGGCGCGGTGCTGCTGGGCGGGGGCGTGGATGGCGAGAACAGCGTGCGCGGCAACAGCGTCAACATCGCGGCGCGCATGGAGCAGACCGCACCGCCCGGCGGCGTGCGCATCAGCCGCGACACCCAGCGCCATGTGCGCGGGCTCTTCGATGCCGCCGAGCAGCCGCCGCTGGCCGTCAAGGGCATGGCCCAGCCGCTCGTCACCTACCTCGTGCAGCGCGCGCTGCCGCGCCGCTTCGGCCTGGCGCACCGCGGCGTGAGCGGCGTCGAGACGCGGCTGATCGACCGCATCGAAGAGATGGCGCGCTTGCAGGCCGCCTACCGCGCGCTGTGCGGCGAGGCCACCGTCTCGGGCATCGGCGGGCAGCACAACAGCGCAGCGCTGATCGCGATCACCGTCGTGGCCGACGCGGGGCTCGGCAAGACCCGGCTGCTGGCCGAGTTCGCCGATTGGGCCACGGGCCAGCCGCGCGGCATGCGCGCGCTGCGCGCCCGCGCCAGCGAGCGCCGCGCCGGCCAGCCGTACGGCGTGCTGCGCGACCTGCTCACCTCGCCGCTGCCCCTGCTCGACAGCGACCCCGCGCCCAGCGCCCGCGCGACCTGGCTCGATGCCATGACGCCGCTGCTCGGCAGCAGCACCGATGCGGCCTTGCTCGGCCACCTGATCGGCCTGGATTTTTCGGCCCACGAAGGCGTGCGCGGCATCGTCGGCGAAGGGCGGCAGATCCGCGACCGCGGCTACCACTACGCCGCGCAAGCCCTGCGCCGCATGGCCACGGCCGGCCCGCCGGTGCTGCTGTTCTTCGACGATCTGCACTGGGCCGACGACGGCTCGCTCGACTTCATCCAGCACCTGCAAAGCACGCACGCCGACCTGCCGCTCTTGCTCGCCGGCCTGACCCGCCCGACCCTCTACGAGCGCCGCCCGAACTGGGACAGCCTGCAAGGCCCCCGCAGCCGTATCGACCTGCCGCAGCTCGCGCCCCACGACAGCGACGCGCTCGCCCGCGAGCTGCTGCAACGCGTGGCCGATGTACCCGATGCGCTGCGCGAGCTCATCACGAATGGCGCCGAAGGCAACCCGTACTACATGGAAGAGCTGGTCAACATGCTCATCGACCGCGGCGCCATCGAGGCGAGCGAGTCGTGGCAGGTTCGGCCCGACAAGTTGCAGGCGCTGACCGTGCCGGGCACGTTGACCGGTGTGTTGCAGGCCCGGGTGGATGCGCTCTCGCCGGCGTTGCGCCGCACGCTGCAACAGGCTGCGGTGATCGGGCCGGTGTTCTGGGATGATGCGCTGGAGGCGCTCGATGGCACGGCTGCTGTCGGCATCACGCCCCATCGACGTGATGCCGCGCTCGCCGCGCTCACCGCCCGCGAACTCATCTTCGCCTACGAACCGAGCAGCCTGGCCGGCTTGCGCGAGTACCGCTTCAAGCACCACACGCTGCACCAGGTCTGCTACGACAGCGTGCTCAAGCAACCCAGGCGGGCTGCGCACAAATCCATCGCCGAATGGCTGGCCGCGCAGCCCGGCGCGACGCGGCTGGACCAGATTGCCGAACACTACGAGCGTGGCGGCGATGCGGCCCAGGCAGTGATCTACTGGCAGCGCGCCGCCGAGGCCGCAGCCGGCGGCTACGCCAACGCCGCCGCGCTGGCCTATGCGGACCGGGCGCTGGCGCTGATCGGTGACAACACCGAGCCGCACGCGCTGGCACAGCGTTTCGCGCTGACGTTGTTGTGCGTCAAGGTGCTGCGCACCCAGTCCGACCGCACCCGCCTCGCGCCGCAACTGGCCGCACTGGAAGCGTTGGCCGACAGGTTGGACGACGACGGCTTGCGGTCCGAAGCCGCCGAACGGCGCGCGCGGTTTCTCGATGATGGCGGCGAGATGGCTTCCGCCGTTCCGATCGCCACGCAGGCGCTCGCGTGGGCCCCGGGGCACATGCCCGAGCGCGCCGCGCGCGCCCATGCCCTGCTCGCCGCATCCCTTTCCAAACTCGGCCGGGTCGATGAGGCCCGGCAGCAGGCACTGGCCGGGCTCGCCAAGGCGCACGCCGCTGGCGACGCTGCCGTGGAAGCGATGATCCTCAACGGCATGGGCATGGATGCCGACCACCACGGCGACCCGAGCAGCGCCATCCCGCTGTTCGAGCGCGCACTGGCCTTGCACCGCCAAACGGCCAACCGCAGCAACGAAGCCGCCACGCTCTCGAACCTCGCCTACGCCGGCTTCCTGCTCGGCGAGTACGAGCCGGCCTATGCCCAGTTCCTGGAAGCCGCCAAGCTCTGCCGCGAGACGGGCCAGCGGCAGGCCGAAGGAATTGTGCGCATCAATCTGGCGCTGGTGCTGCTCTGTCAGGCTGAGCCGGCGGCGGCACGAACCTGTGCGCTTGCCGCCCTGCACCTGGTTCAGTTGGCGGGTGATCGTTGGGCTCAAGCGGTTGCGTTACGAGTGGCGGCGCACGCCGAACTGGCGCTCGCCCAGCACGAAGCCGCGGTCCATCAGTTCACGGCCTCACGCGACTTGTTCGATGAACTCGGGCTCGGCCACCTGGCCACCGAAGCCATCGCCGGGCTCGCGCTCGAAGCATCGACTCGCGGCGACCTGAGCGGCGCGCTCACGCACGTCGAACTCATTCTGTCGCGGCAAGCTGCCGGTGCGGGCCTGGCCGGCACCGACGAGCCGCTGCGCATCGGCCTGATCTGTTGCCAGGTTCTCGCCGCTGCGACCGACCCGCGCGCAGGCGATGTGCTCGCCGGCACTCATACAGAACTTCAATCTCGCGCTGACAAGATCACAGACCCGCAGCGCCGCCGCGGCTTTCTGGAACGCGTGCCCTACCACCGTGAACTCGTTGCACTGTGGCAGGCTCGCCCGCCTCGCTGAACCGCGGGCAGGCGCGAAGTCGTCAGGCGTTGTTGATGTGCGGGTCGATGATGCCGAGCGCGCCATCGGATTGGCGTTGCACCACGAGCTTGAAGTCGAACACGTTGCTGTCGAGGTTGGCGTCGTGCACCGTCAGCGTCATGCCGTTGAACGCGTCGACATCGATGGTCCGCGTTGGGAAGTCATCCATGCCTACACCGCCGTTGTGGCCCAAAAAGCTGATACCTACCGGATAGTAGGTTTCAGGGCTGGCCGGCGCCATCGCGAACACCAGATCGACCACCGCGCCACGATCGACGCGGATCGCACCATTGGGCGTGGCCTGCGACACCGTGCCGTTGGCGTTGCCTACGAGTTTGACGGTCGCCGTGGTGTAGCTCTTGCCATCGTCGGCCGCAGCCGGAACGAACTGGGTCACGGTGACCATGATGCCGGCGGCGGGGGTCTTGTTGCTCATGTGTTTCTCCTTCTGTGGGTGAAGCCTGCGGTTCTGGAATCGCAGGGTGTCGGGTTCTGAACTTTAAGAAGCGGGTGGTCTGCTGGCAGTGCTGCAAGCCACTGTCGGCGAGTGACAAATTGCCGTTGCATTTTGAACGGAATCCATGACACGAATGCCCGCTTCGATGGCAAAGGCGCGCAAAGGCGGCCAAGGGTTGGCCGGCACCGGTGCCCGCACCCAACTCTCCCTAGACTCCGCGGCATGACCGAACGATCCGCATGACACCCGAGCCCGCGCGCCCCGATCCCGACGAACTGCTCGCCCGCACGCAAGCGGCCGAGAAGCGCGCCGCGCGCGGCAAGCTGAAGATTTTCTTCGGCGCCTCGGCCGGCGTCGGCAAGACCTACGCGATGCTGGGCGCGGCGCTGCGCTTGCGCGAGCAGCAGATCGATGTGGTGGTGGGCCTGGTCGAAACCCATGGCCGCGCCGAAACGCTGGCGCAATTGCAAGGGCTGGAGCAGTTGCCGCTGCGGCGCGTGCATGCCGATTCGGAAGCCAGGTCAGGCAGCAGGACAGCGGGCGGACTCAACAGCAAAACCATCACCGAGTTCGACCTCGATGCCGCGTTGGCCCGCCACCCCGCCGTGCTGCTCGTCGACGAACTCGCGCACAGCAATGCCGCCGGCTCGCGCCACCCCAAGCGCTGGCAGGACATCGAGGAGCTGCGCGCCGCCGGCATCGATGTGCTGACCACCGTCAACGTGCAGCACATCGAGAGCCTGAACGACGTGGTCGGCGGCATCACCGGCATCCGCGTCTGGGAGACGGTGCCCGACCATGTGTTCGACGAAGCCGATGAAGTCGTGCTGGTCGATCTGCCGACCGACGACCTGCTCGAGCGCCTGAAGGAAGGCAAGGTCTACCTGCCCGAGCAGGCCGAGCGCGCGGTGCAGAACTTCTTCCGCAAGGGCAACCTGATGGCCTTGCGCGAGCTGGCGCTGCGCCGCACCGCCGACCGTGTTGACGACGACATGCGCAGCTACCGGCGCGAACACGTGGGTGCCGCCAAGGTGTGGCCGGTGAGCGATGCGCTGCCGGTCTGCGTCGACCCCCAGCCCGGCGCCGACAAGCTGGTGCGCGCCGGCGCCGAAGGCTGGCTGCGCGGTGGCCGCTTCAAGGCCCGCCTGGCCGCCATCGCGGCCGACATCGATCTGATGCTGGTCAGCGAAGACGGGTCCTCGCGTGCGTCGCGTGATCGGGTTGCCGTGCAGCGCGACATCGAAGACGGCGAAGGCCGGCGCACGCCGTGGTCGGGCTACGCCTGGGCCGCCGGATCCAGCATCGCCGTGGTGCTGATCGCCGCGCCGCTGCTGCGCTTCTTCGACCTCGCCAACATCGTCATGCTGTTCCTGCTGGCGGTCGTGTTCGTGGCCATGCGCTTCGGGCGCCGGCCGGCCTTTGCCGCGGCGGTGCTCAATGTGGCGGCGTTCGACTTCTTCTTCGTGCCGCCGCGCCTGACCTTTGCGGTGGGCGATGCGCAGTACCTGCTGACCTTCGCGGTGATGATGATCGTGGGCCTGGTCGTGGGCCAGCTCACCGCCAACCTGCGCTACCAGGCGCGCGTGGCCCGCTACCGCGAAGACCGCGCCCGCAGCCTCTACGAGATGGCGCGCGAGCTGGGCACGGCGCTCATGCCGGAGCAGGTGGCCGAGATCGGCGACCGGCATGTGGAGAACGCGTTTCGCGCCAAGGCGCTCGTCTTGCTGGCCGATGCCGATGATCGCCTCGTGCCCGCGTCTGCCCACATGGGCGAGACGCCGGACTACGACGCCGGCCTTGCGCAGTGGTGCTTCGACCATGGCGAAGCCGCCGGCGCCGGCACCGATACGCTCCCCGGCAGCGCCTTGCTCTACGTGCCACTCAAGGCGCCCATGCGCACCCGCGGCGTCATCGCCGTGGAGCCTGCCAACCCGCGGCTGCTGATGATCCCGGAGCAGCGCCAGTTGCTCGACACCTATGCCGCGCTCGTGGCCATCGCCACCGAGCGTGTGCACTTCGTGACGGTGGCGCAGGAGACGCTGGTCTCGATGGAATCGGAGCGCCTGCGCAACTCGCTGCTCGCCGCCTTGTCGCACGATCTACGCACGCCGTTGACGGCACTCGTTGGCATGTCGGAAACCTTGAGCGCCGCGCTGGTGCGCGAAGGCTCGGGCCATGCGGAGGTGTCGGGCGCGATCCATGCGCAGGCCTTGCGCGTGGTGCAGATGGTGAGCGATCTGCTCGACATGGCGCGGCTGCAATCGGGCGCGGTGAACCTGCGGCACGATTGGCAATCGCTGGAAGAACTCGCCGGCAGCGCGATTCGCTCGGTGCAATCGGCTCTCGTCGATCACCCGGTCGTGGTCGATCTGCCGGCCGAACTGCCGCTGCTCTACGCCGATGCCGTGCTCATCGAGCGCGTGCTCGCCAACCTCTTCGAGAACGCCGCCAAATACACGCCGCCCGGCACTGCAATCACGCTGACTGCACGCCGCGAGCGCGAGGTGATGGTGATCGAAGTGGCCGACGACGGCCCCGGCCTGTTGCCCGCGCTGCTGGCCGACAACGGCGAAGCACTCTTCCGCAAGTTCAGCCGCGGCGAGACCGAATCGAGCACCCCCGGCGTCGGCCTCGGCCTGGCCATCTGCCGCGCCATCGTGCGCGCCCACGGCGGCGAGATCAGCGCCGGCAACCGGCCCGCGCCGGGGCATGGCGCGGTGTTTCGCTGGACGCTGCCGTACCGTGCTGCGCCGGCGTTGAACGACGACAAAGGTTGAGCCCATGGACACCCCCGCCCGCTTGTTGATCGTCGAAGACGACCCCGGCATCCGCCGCTTCGTGCGCCAGGCGCTCGAAGCCGAAGGCCACCAGGTCTTCGAGACCGACACGCTGCAGCGCGGCCTCATCGAAGCCGGCACGCGCAAGCCCGACCTCGTGGTGCTCGACCTCGGCCTGCCCGATGGCGATGGCATTGCCCTCGTGCGCGATGTGCGCGGCTGGAGCACGTTGCCCATCATCGTGCTCTCGGCCCGCACCGACGAGACCGACAAGCTCGACGCACTCGATGCTGGCGCCGACGACTACCTCGTCAAACCGTTCTCGGTCGGCGAATTGATGGCGCGCGTGCGCGTCGCCTTGCGGCGCCATGCCGGCGGCGGCGCGGCGCAGAACAGCGTGGTCACTTTCGGCGATTGCGAGGTCGATCTGGCCCGCAGGCAGGTTCGTCGCAATGGTGAGCATGTGCACCTCACCCCCGTCGAATACAAGCTCGCCGCCGCACTCATCGGCCACGAAGGCCAGGTGCTCACGCACCGCCACCTCTTGCGCGAAGTGTGGGGGCCGGGCAGCGTGGAGCACAGCCACTACCTGCGCATCTACATGGGCCATCTGCGGCGCAAGCTGGAGGTCGATCCCGCGCAGCCGCAGCACTTCCTGACGGAGACGGGCGTGGGGTATCGGTTCGTGTTGTAGCGATCGGCGCTCAGCCGGCGAGTGCGGCCAGGTCGGTCGCACACCAGGCTTGCTCGCCTGCGTCCACTTGCGCATGCCAGCGCAGCGCAGCCTCGCGCGAGGCGGTGAAAGCATCGATGTCGTTCGCCTCACGCTGCGCCATCGCCAGCACCGCGTGACCGAAGAAGCGCTCGAAGGCCGGCGCGTCGTTCGCCTCGCAGATCGCGATGCAACGTTGCGCATGTTCGATCGCAGCGCCAGTGTCACCGGCCTTGCGAAGGCAGGTCGATAGCATGTACTCGGCGCGCTCTTCTTCCAGCCAGGTGCCGGCGAGCTTCCAATACTTCAACCCGCCTTCCGCGGCGGCGAGCATGCCAGCGGTTTCCAGGGCGTCTCGTTCGGGCTTCTCGGAGAGTTCGGCCGCGAGGTTGTTGCCGCCGGCCGCGAGCGCACGGATGGCCGGTGAGTCTGGCGGGAACTGCGTGGCTGCGGCCAGTGCCATCGCTTGCCCATAGGCCTCGATGGCCGCTTGCGCCGCCTTCTGGCCGACGAACGCCAGGGCCGCAGTGGCCAGCACCGTGATCCTGTCTTCGACCGACAAACCATCGAGCGCCGTTGTGGCGCCACTGCAATGCCGTAGCACCGCCACGCCACGAATCACCGCACCAGTTTGCGCCGGCGACCCATCCCACCCGGACGATTCCCGCAGTGCTTCGAGCAACGCCGCGCCATCGTTCCAGCGCGCCAGGTGCTCGCCGAAGACATGGGTCGTGAGCCGGGCAAACGGCAGCACGTGTTCGGGCGAAGCGACGACATCAAGCGATTGCGCAAGCCGCTCGGCCACCGCCGGTGCGTTGTCGGCGTGATCGGCCCAGCCGGTGGCTATGAAGGTCTGGAAGTCCATGCTCGGTGTCCTCGCCATTTCTCTGTTCAGCCGTTTTTGCGCGCCGCCGGTTTTCGAAGCCTACGCAGCCACCGCCCCGGCCTTCCCCGCCTCCACCATGAACCGCGCCGCCGTCGAGATGCCGCTCATCGGATCACGCGGCTGGTCGACCACGCGCAGGATGGCCTGAAGTTGTTTTGCGCCCAGCGTGAAACGCATGTAGCCGCGCTGGTCACTGCGGCCATAGTGGACGTGAGGGTTGAAGCCGCGGGCGGCGTCGAGCCGGGCTTGCGGCAGGCCCAAGCTGCTGATGGAGGTGCCGCAGAACTCGGTCGCGATGACCGGCGCGTTGGCCACGTCGAAGTCGGCTTTCAGGTCGGCGACGTAGTGGCTGTGCACGTCGCCGCCGAGCACGACCACGCCCGCGAGTTTTCGTTCGGCGACGACGCCGAGCAGGCGGTTGCGAGCGGGGGCATAGCCGTCCCACCCGTCGGTCCAGTGGGTGCCGCCTCCCGTGCTGGGGTCGGCCGGGTCGCTCCAGTTGTAGCGGGCCATCAGCGTCTGCTGGGCGACGAGGTTCCAGGGGCGCGACCCGTCCCAGCCTTCGGCCAGCCAGCGCTCCTGCTCGGCGCCGAGCAGCGTGCGTTTGGGGTCGAGCAGGGCGGGGCAGTCTTTCAGCGTGACGGTGTTGGAGCCGCCACGGCCGGGTTGGGGGCAGACCTGCGGGTCGCGGTACTGGCGATCGTCGAGCAGGTGGATGCGCGCGAGGCGCCCCCAGTCGAGCCGGCCGGTGATGCGCATGTCGGCACCGCGCGGGCGGGCCGATTTCGGGAACGGCATGTGCTCCCAATACGCCTGATACGCGTCGGCGCGCTGGCGCCGGAAGTCAGGCTGCAGGCGCTGGCCTTGCAGGCCGGCGTAGTCGTTCTCGACCTCGTGGTCGTCCCACACCAGCAGCCACGGCACGGCGGCGTGCGCGGCTTGCAGGGCCGTGTCGCCCTTGTGCGTGGCGTAGCGGGTGCGGTAGCCGGCGAGGGTGTCGATGCGGCCGCCTTCGACTTGGCGCACCGCGTCCTTGGCATTCGGCGATTCGTAGATGTAGTCGCCGAGGAACATCACCAAATCGAGGTCTTCGGCCACGATGTGGCGCCAGGCGGCGTAGTGGCCCACGTCGAAGCGCTGGCAACTGGTGATGGCGAAATTGAGCGTCGCTGCGTCGTCGGGGCGAGGCGCCGTGCGCGTTCGGCCGACGGCGCTGCGCTGGCCCAGCGCCTCGAAGCGATACCAGTACCAGCGCCCCGGCTCCAGCCCCGCCGGCTCGGCATGCACGCTGTGCGCCCAGGCGGCTTCGGCGGTTTCTTCACCGCGGGCGGCGATCTGCTGGAAGGCTTCGTCGCGGGCGATCTCCCAGCGCACGGTGGTGCGCTCGGGCAGGTCGGCACCGGTCACGCGCGTCCACAGCACGATGCCGTCGGCGCGCGGCTGGCCGGAGGCGATGCCGAGCGCGAAGCGCTGCACGTCGGCCGCCAGCGCATGGCGCAGCAGCGAAGGCACGGCGATCAGCGCCGCGCTGCCTTGCAACAGAAGCCTGCGTCGGGAGGAATCGAGTGGCACTGTTTGGCTCATGAGGATGCGCTGCCCGGGTTCGATGCCGCGCGTGGCAGCCAGTTCATTGCGCGACCGGTGCCGAGTCCGGCGTGACCGAATCGACCGTCTTCTCGATCACCTTGCCCGTCACCTTGACGCCCGTGCTGACCACAGCCCCCGCGACCGAAATCGCCGCCCCCGCCGTCGCGCCGACGACCGTGACCACGGCGCAGCCAGAGAGCGAAGCAGTGGCGAGAACGGCTGCCGCCCATGCAACCACCACACGTCTCGATGCTTTCATCGTCACGATAGCCGGTCAGACGCGAATCAAACCCCCACGTCATCGATTTCACGATAAACATCACGCAGCCACATCTTCACCCGCTGGCGGTCCATCAGGCCCAAGCCGCCGCCGTTCGGGTCTTGCGAGGTCTTGGCTTTCCAGAAGCTGCTGCTGCCGGCGTCGATCTTGTTGATGACGCCTTCGTGCAGCTTCTTGATCGAGACGATCTTCGCGCCCAGGCCGAGTGCGCGCGCCTGCTGGCCCGATTGTTCGAGCACCGAGAAATCGTTGCCGCGGATCTGGTTGCGCACCAGCACGTATTTCAGGCCGGTGCCGAAGCGGTCGAGCAGTTTTTCGAGCAGGTCGACCGAATCCTTGCCGGCGTCCATCACATGCCAGTAGTGGATGGTCATGCCCATCTCGTCGGCCATGTTGACCACGCCGGCGTCGTCCATCCACTTGACCAGCGGCTCGTGCGTTTGCGCGGCCAGGTCGACCAGCACGCGGCGCTCGGGCTGCTCGGCGGCGGCTTCCACGATCACATCGAGCGCTTCGTATTTGTCCATCACCACCGGCGAGGCGTAGCCCGAATAAAAGCGCATCAGCGCGCCGTGGGAGCGGTCGGTGTCGAAGCCGAGGAAGGGGATTTCCTTGTCGATCATGTACTGGGCCAGCACGCGCGCGGTGAGCGATTTGCCGACGCCGCCTTTTTCGCCGCCGATGAAATGGATGTGTGCCATGCGAGGAGTCCTTTGTTCGAAGAATGGAGCGTGAGCGGATTGTCCACGCTCTCGGGGGCTCGGCCTGAAATGCAAGGCGCGTGCCGCGGCCGGTCCGGTCACGACGGATCAATCGACGATGCGAGTACCCGACTGCAACGCTGTGCGAGGCACCCGCGTCACCGCACCGTCACATTCGCTTCCTAGCATCGCGCCGCGTGAGCAGCAACAGACGGAAGCGTTTCTTCACGTTACGCAACCTGGCCGCTCCCTCCCTTTCACTTCCAAGACGACCGATGACCGACACCACCCTCCCGACCCGCCGCCGCCTGTTGCAGATGCTCTCCGGCGTGCCTCTGTTGCCGCTCGCCAGCTATGCCGGCGCGACCTCCATGCTGAGCGCCTGCGGCGGCGGCGACGATGGCCCCACGATCAAGTCGGTGGCCTTCACCGGCATGGCCGCGCCCACGCTGGCCAACGCCGCGGCCATGGCCACGACCAGCGTCGGCTCCAGCATGGTCGCCACCTACAGCGACAACACCACGCAGACCTTCGCGCTCGCCTACAAGCCCTTCTTCTCGACCGGCGACCTGGTGCCCAACGGCAGCGGCGGCACCATCCTGGCCGGCGGTTATGTCGACATCAACAACCAGCCCATCATCGACAAATCGGTGGCCGGCAAGGAGCGCCAGTTCTTCTCCGATTCGCCCGATGGCACCTCGCTGCTGCAGTTGCCCAACCCCACCGTCGCCGGCATCAAGGGCAAGGCGGTCTTCGCGGTCGTGCAGTTCGAATACACCACGCGCGACCAGGCCGGCGCCAGCACCTACGGCGTACTGCCGTCGCCCATCGCCGTGCTCACGCTCGACCAGGACCAGGCGACAGGCGCGCTCACGCTGGTCAAGTACCACAACGTCGACATGTCCAGCGCGCACGGCCTGTGGATCACCTGCGGCGCGAGCCTCTCGCCCTGGGGCACCCACCTCTCCAGCGAAGAGTACGAGCCCGACGCGCCCTTCGCCGCTGGCAACGCGCAGTTCAAGGCCTACAGCAAGAACGTGTTCGGCAACGAGACCACCGCCAACCCCTATCACTACGGCCACCTGCCCGAAGTGACGGTCAACCCCGATGGCACCGGCACCGTGAAGAAGCACTATTGCCTGGGCCGCATCTCGCACGAGCTGATCCAGGTGATGCCCGACAACCGCACCGCGCTGATGGGCGACGACTACACCAACGGCGGCCTGTTCGTCTTCGTGGCCGACAAGGAAAAAGACCTCTCCGCCGGCACGCTGTACGTGGCCAAGGTCGGTGCCGGCTTCTCGGTCGACCCGACCGCTGCGGGCGCTGCGCTGACCTGGATCAAGCTCGGCCACGCGACGAGCGCCGAGATCGAGACGCTGGCCAACACGCTCAAGCCTGCGGACATCATGAGCGTCCTGAAGGCCGACCCGGCCGACACGAGCTACACCAAGATCTTCGTCGATGGCGTGCAGAACTGGGTCAAGCTGGTGCCGGGCATGGAGAAGGCCGCGGCCTTCCTGGAAACCCACCGCTATGCCAACCTCGTGGGCGCCAGCATGGGCTTCACCAAGCTCGAAGGCACAACGGTCAACATCAAGGACAAGATCGCCTACTCGGCACTGCAGAACATCCAGGGTTCGATGGTGCGCGGCGCGACGAGCTGGCGCGAGTCGGTGGGCATCACGGTCGAGAAGACCATCAACGCCGGCGGCGTGTTCGCGCACAACCTGGCCGGCGGCCAGAAGGACCTGGGCGGCGCCGCGATCGACAGCGAATGGATCCCGGTGCAAACGCGCGCCTTCCTGATCGGCGAAGACATCGCCGCCGATGCGCTCGGCAACCTGGCCAACCCGGACAGAATAGCCAATCCGGACAACCTGAAGTTCTCGGAGAAGCTGCGCACGCTCTTCATCGGCGAAGACAGCGGCTTCCACGTCAACAACTTCCTGTGGGCCTACAACATCGACACCAAGGTGCTCTCGCGCATCATGTCGATCCCGGCGGGCGGCGAATCGACGGGCCTGCACGCGGTCGATGAGATCAACGGCTGGACCTACATCATGAGCAACTTCCAGCACGCCGGCGACTGGAGCAGCACGCTGCACGTCAAGGTGCAGGCCACGCTCGACCCGCTGGTGCGCGCCAACTACAAGGACCGGTTCAGCGCCGCGGTGGGCTACCTCACCGGCATGCCGATCCACACGACGGGCTGATCGCTCTCGACGACGACCCCCAAAAGAAAGCGGCCCGCGCGATGACGGGCCGCATTCCTCCAAGAGGACTGGCCGCCGGCAAATGCCCGCGGCCTTTTTTTTGCTGCTTGCTTGTATTTCAGCCGCGGCCGACGTAAGGCATCTTCGTGGCCATCACGGTCATGAACTGCACGTTGGCATCGAGCGAGAGGCTTGCCATGTAGACGACGGCGCTCGCCACGTTGGCCACGTCCATGCGCGGCTCTTTTGCCGTCTCGCCGTTGGCCTGCAAGACGCCAGCGGTCATGCGCTGGGTCATGTCGGTCGCGGCATTGCCGATGTCGATCTGGCCGCAGGCGATGTCGTGCACGCGGCAATCGAGCGAGATCGATTTCGTGAGGCCGGTGATCGCGTGCTTGGTGGCGGTGTAGGGCGCGCTGAACGGCCGCGGTGCGTGGGCCGAGATCGAGCCGTTGTTGATGATGCGACCGCCCTTCGGTGTTTGCGATTTCATCATCTGTATCGCCTGCTGGCTGCAGAGGAACACAGCGGTGAGGTTGATGTCGACCACCGCTTTCCACTGCTCGTAGCTCAGGTCTTCCATGGGCACGGGCGGTGCGCCGGTGCCGGCATTGTTGAAGAGCAGGTCGAGCCGGCCGTAGGTTTCCTTGGTGGCGGCGAAAAGGGCCTTGACGGAAGCGGGGTCGCTCGCATCGGTGGGCACGGTCAGCGCGTGCCCGGCCAGGTCACCGGCGGCGGCTTGCGTCTCACGCAGGGCTTCGAGCCGTCGCCCGGCGAGCACCACGCGGTAGCCGGCCTGCAGCAAGGCGATGGATGTGGCGCGGCCGATGCCGCTGCCGGCGCCGGTGACGAGTGCGACCTTGAGATCAGCGACCTTCATGAGAGCGTCCTTCGCGTGGGATGGGTGGAGATGAATTGTGGCCGGCGTTCAAGCCACGGGCACCGGGGCCGGCAGCGCGGCAGGCGCGTCGGCCTGGAAGCAATCGGCGAACGTGAAGTAGAGCGAGGCGTAGAAGATGGTCGAGAGGATCAGCGAGGCCGGCACCGCCGCCACCTTGATCAGCTCGGCCTGCCCGACCATCGCCAGGATCAGGTTGGTGAGGAGTGCGAACAGCATGATCACGCCCATCCACACCAGCGTGTAGACGGCAAACGCGCCCTTGTTGCGCCAGCAGGCCATGGTGCTGAAGAAGAGCGACTTGGCCCAGCTTTGCTCGCCCCATAAGACCAGCGCTGGCGCATGCCAGAACGGGATCGAAAGCAGACCCGCCAGGCCGAAGCGGGCAATGAGGCCGGCAAAGAGCTGCGGGTCCAGCGTTTTCTCGGCGATGGCATCGGGCGTGGCGCTGCCGGCCGACATGGTTTCCATCAGCGCATCGAGCGCACCGCCGTCGATCAGATCGCTGATCCACATGATCGCGAAGGTGGCGGCCGCATACAGCAGGCCGAGCTTGATGAGCGCGATACGCTGGCCCTTGCTCGCGCGCAGTGGCGTGATGAAAGCAGCGGGTGTGGGGAAGCGCCCTTCGAGCGCGATGCGCGTGCCGAGCATGAAGCCGAGAGAGGCAAGTGGCAGCAGTGCCAGCATGGCGAGCGCGCCGATCAGCGGCACGAGCAGCAACAGGAACACCGCGAACAGGAAGGCGGCGAAGAGGCCCGCAAACGCCATCGGCTGCTTGAAGAAAACGGCAAAGCCGCGACGCACCCATTGGGCGCCTTGGCGGGCCGGAACGATCTGGAGTTTCATGAAACCTTGGAAGGGAAGGCGCGCTGAACGTGTGTGCTCAGGCGTGCACGTGATGCCACGGGGCGGTCACGCGCTCGCGCAGCACGCGCTCGAAATGGGTGGGATCGTGCGCGGTGAGCTGTGACGCATCGCGCGGCAGGTGCAAGTCCCAAAGGCGCGAGATCCAGAAGCGCAGCGCCGCGCCGCGCATCAGGGCGGGCATCAGGCGCAACTCACCGCTGGTGAGTGGTCGAACGCCGTCGTAGGCGCCGACCAAGGCCTGAGCGCGGGCTTCGTCGAGTCGGCCGGATTCGAGGTCGATGCACCAGTCGTTGAGGCACACGGCGATGTCGAAGAGAAAGGTGTCGACACCGGCGAAGTAGAAATCCATCAGCCCGCTCAGGCGGTCAGGGCCCGGCACGTGGCCGATGGGCGTGACCTCGTCGGATGCCTCGACGTCCACGGCGGGAACCTCCGGCTCGTCAGCATCGAACATCACGTTGTCGCGAAACAGATCGGCGTGGATCGCGCCTTGCGGCAGCGTGGCGTACGCCGGCGAGGCGGCCAGCTGCTGCTGGAAGGCCAGCTCCGACTCGATCAGCGCGGCTTGGTCCGCGGTGAGAAACGGCAGTACCACCGGCACTGTCTCGACCCACCAGGCCAGACCGCGCAGGTTGGGCTGGTGCAACGGGAAGTCTTGCGCTGCCAGGTGCAGGCGCGCGAGCATGTCGCCCAGGCTCGCGCAATGCGCGGCATCGGGCGCCAGGTTGTGCCGGCCGGGCAGACGGTCGACCACGGCGGCGGGCTTGCCTTGCACCATGTGCAGAATCGCGCGGCTGGCATCGGCGTGCGGCCCCGGGACCGGGATGCCGCGCGCGGCCAGATGCTGCATCAAGCCGAGGTAGAAGGGCAGTTGCGCCGCTTCCAGCCGCTCGAAGAGCGTGAGGACGTAGCGGCCCTGCGTGGTGTCGGCAAAGTAGTTGGTGTTCTCGATGCCGCCGGTGATGCCGGTCAGGGTCGTGAGTTCACCGATGCCGAGGCGCCGCACGAGCGCGGCGGCCTCGTCGAACGAGACATCGGTGTAGACCGCCATGGGTCAGAACTGGAAGATGTTCCACACGCGTTGGCCGGCGGCACCGCGTGAGGTGTTGGCGCCGAAGGTCAGATCGCGTGAACCATCGCCCATGATGATCTCGTAGCTGCGCCCGGTGCCGACCTTGGGCGTGACGGTCACTCGCTGCGTGGTGCCGCGCACCTTGGTTTCTTCGATGCGCGAACCTTCGTCTTCGATGATGGTGTACTTGACGTTGGGTTCGCCGGGGGTGGAGCCGACCGAGGACGCTGGGCCGCCAGGGTCGGCAGAGGCCACGCGCGTGGTCGCCGCGGACGCGGCCGATGCTGCAGGTTGCACGGCGGCCGGCTCGATCTTCTCGATCACCGGCGGTGGGGGCGCGGCGTTTTGCGCCTGAGCCGGACCGGAAATCGCTGCCAGGCCGAGTGCGGACAAGCACAGCGCCGTCAGAGCGAAACGCGATGCCGGAGCCGACCCTGAAGCCGAAGCGATTTTGGAGTTCATCCACCCATTTTAGGGGTGCGATTCCTTCACAATCCCGCCATGACCGACAAGACCTTGTTGCTGGTGGACGGCTCCAGCTACCTGTACCGGGCCTACCACGCGCTGCCCGACCTGCGCGGGCCCGACCAGTTCCCGACCGGCGCGCTGCACGGCGTGGTGGCCATGATGAAGCTGCTGCGCGAGCAGTACCCGTCGGCGCTCGGCGCCTGCGTTTTCGATGCCAAGGGCAAGACCTTTCGCGATGACTGGTACGCCGAGTACAAGGCCACCCGCGCCTCCATGCCGCCCGATCTGGCGCTGCAGATCGAGCCCATCCACGAGGCCGTGAAACTGCTGGGCTGGCCTGTTCTCAGCGTGCCCGGCATCGAGGCCGACGACGCCATCGGCACGCTGGCGCGCATCGCCTCGGAGCGTGGCTACACGGTGATCGTCTCGACCGGCGACAAGGACCTGGCGCAGCTCGTGGACGAGCGCGTGAGCCTCATCAACACCATGAGCCGCGAACGGCTCGATGTGCCCGGCGTGATCGCCAAGTTCGGTGTGCCGCCGGACCGCATCGTCGACTACCTCTCTCTCATCGGCGACACGGTCGACAACGTACCAGGTGTCGACAAGGTCGGCCCCAAGACGGCTGCCAAGTGGATCGCCGAATACGGCTCGCTCGATGGCGTGATGGCCGCGGCGCCCGGCATGAAGGGCGCGGTGGGCGAGAACCTGCGCAAGGCACTCGATTGGCTGCCGCAGGGCCGCAGGCTCGTCACCGTCGTCACCGATTGCGACCTGACCGAGCACGTGCCTGGCTGGCCTGCCTTCGAGTCCCTGGCCTTGAAGCCGGTGGACGGGCCCGCACTGCTCACCTTCTACGAGCGCTACGGTTTCAAGACCTTGCGCAAGGAACTGGAAGGGAAGGTTGCATCCGCGGCGGCCGAGCAGGTCGGTGCCGATGTTCGGCACGAGACCGGTGCCGACGCGCCCGCCCCCGACGCCTCGAAGCCGGCGCATCGCTACGAGACCATCATCGGCTTCGAAGCGCTCGACGCGTGGATCAAGAAGCTCGAAGCCGCGCCGCTCACCGCCTTCGACACCGAGACCGATTCGCTGGACCCGATGAAGGCGCAGATCGTCGGCATCTCGTTCTCGGTCGAACCGCTGGAAGCGGCCTACATTCCGCTGCGCCACAGCTATGCCGGCGCGCCCGACCAGTTGCCCTTCGACGAGGTGATCGCCCGACTGCGGCCCTGGCTGGAGAACCCGAAAGCGCTCAAGCTCGGCCAGAACATCAAGTACGACGCACACACGTTTTCGAACGCCGGCGTCGAGGTGCAAGGTTATGTGCACGACACCATGCTGCAGAGCTACGTGCTGGAAGCGCACCTGAAGCACAGCCTGGAAAGCCTGGCCCAGCGCCACCTCAACCGCAAGGGCCTCAGCTACGAAGACCTGTGCGGCAAGGGTGCGCACCAGATCCCGTTCGCGCAGGTCGACATCGAGCGCGCCTCGGAGTATTCGTGCGAAGACAGCGACATGACGCTGGACGTGCACCGCGCGCTCTGGCCCCAGGTCGAGGCTGCGCCGGGCCTGCTCGAGGTGTACCAGCGCATCGAGATTCCGGCCTCGCACATCCTCGGCCGCATCGAGCGCAACGGCGTGCTGATCGACAGCGCCCGGCTCGCGGCGCAGAGCCAGCAGCTCGCCGAACGCATGTTGCAACTGGAACAGGAAGCGTACGAACTGGCCGGCCAGCCCTTCAACCTGGGCAGCCCCAAGCAGATCGGCGAAATCCTCTTCACCAAGCTCGGCTTGCCCGTCAAGAAGAAGACGGCGAGCGGCGCGCCCAGCACCGACGAAGAAGTGCTGGCCGAACTCGCCGCCGATTACCCGCTGCCGGCGCGGCTGCTCGAACACCGCAGCCTCTCCAAGCTCAAGGGCACCTACACCGACAAGCTGCCGTTGATGATCAACGCGGCGACGGGCAGGGTGCACACCAACTACGCGCAGGCCGTGGCGGTGACGGGGCGCTTGTCGAGCAACGAGCCCAACCTGCAGAACATACCCATCCGCACTGCGGAAGGCCGGCGCGTGCGCGAAGCCTTCATCGCGCCGCCGGGCCATTCGATTTTGAGTGCCGACTATTCGCAGATCGAGCTGCGCATCATGGCGCACATCAGCGAAGACCCGGGCCTGCTCAAGGCCTTCGCCGAGGGTATCGACGTGCACCGCGCGACCGCGAGCGAAGTGTTCGCGGCGGCAGTCAACGAAGTGACCAGCGAGCAGCGCCGCTACGCCAAGACCATCAACTTCGGTCTGATCTACGGCATGGGCGCCTTTGGCCTGGCGCAAAGCCTGGGCATCGAGCGAAGCGCCGCCGCGACGTATATCGAGCGCTACTTCGAGCGCTTTGCCGGCGTGCGCCGCTACATGGAAGACACGCGCGCCTCGGCCCGCGTCAACGGCTATGTGGAAACCCTTTTCGGCCGCCGCATCTACCTGCCCGAGATCAACGGCGGCAACGGCCCGCGCAAGAGCGGCGCCGAGCGCCAGGCCATCAACGCGCCGATGCAGGGCACGGCCGCCGACCTGATCAAGCTCGCGATGATCGCGGTGCAAGGCGTGCTCGACACCGAGCAGCGCGCCACGAGGATGATCATGCAGGTGCACGACGAACTGGTGTTCGAGGTGCCTGATGCGGAACTCGATTGGGCGCGCGAGGCGGTGCCGCGCGTGATGGCGTCGGTGGCGGCGCTCAAGGTGCCGCTATTGGCAGAAGTCGGCGTCGGCCCGAACTGGGACCAGGCCCATTGATGGGCCCAAGCGGTATGTGACATGCACTGCTTCTTGTCATGAAGTTGTCGCAAAACATTCATAAACTGCCGGCATGACAGATTTGGCAGACGATCCCGCGCTGGCGATGCCCGCGCTGCTCAACCGCGAGCGGGCCATTCTCGAGTTCAACCGGCGCGTGCTGGCGCAGG
>JAMFRW010000155.1 GCA_026224975.1 Rhodoferax sp.
CGGCGCGACCTCGGACCGAGCACCGCAGTGCAGTCGGCGTACCCGCCGACCGCCACGAACCACACAGTCCAACGAGCGGCAGCCGCGCACCAAGCCCGGCTCCAGAGCAACCCCGTAGATTTCGTTCCTCGCCCATCGCGCGAAGAACCCTGGAGCAACTGAAATGGCATCCGTCAGCCACCGCGGCTCGGGGCGCCGCCGCACCATCAACGAGATCAACATGGTCCCGTTCATCGATGTGATGCTGGTGCTGCTCATCATTTTCATGGTGACGGCGCCGCTGATCACGACGGGCGTGGTCGATCTGCCGAGCGTGGGCAAGAGCAAGCAGCGGCCGGAGCATGTGGTCGAGCTGGTGATCGGCACCGACGAGCTGGTGCGGGTGCGCCTCGACAACAAGGATGGTGCCTCGATCGCGCTCAAGAGCGTGGCCGCGCGCGTGGCCGAACTGCAGGCGGGCAATGCGACGACGCCGGTGGTGATCTCGGCGGACAAGACCGTCAAGTACGAAACCGTCGTCAAGCTGATGGACACCTTGCAGCGCGCCGGGGTGCAGCGCGTGGGCCTTTCCGTCAAGAACAGCGGAAACTGAAGCGCCGATGAACGCCACGGTCTTGCAGCGCGATGCGTTCATGCCGCGCCAGCCGCGCGGGTTGGGGCTGGGCCTCGTGCTGGCGCTGATCGCGCACGTGCTGCTCGTCATCGCGCTCGCCTTTGGCGTGAACTGGCGCTCGCACGAACCGCAGGGCGTGGAGGCCGAGTTGTGGTCGGCCACGCCGCAGGCCGCCGCGCCGCGCGCCGCCGAGCCGGAGCCTCAGCCCACGCCGCCCGAACCCAAACCGCCGCAGCCCGAAGCGCGCCGTCCGGAGCCCGCACCCGAGCCCAAGCCGGCGCCGGTTCAGCAGCCGGTGCCCGACCCGCAGATCGCGATCGAAAAAGCCAAGCGCGAACAAGCGAAGAAAGAACAGCTTCGCGAAGAGCAGGAAGAGCGCGAGCAGGCCAAGAAGGACCAAGCCAAGCGCGACAAGGCCGAGCAGCTCAAGAAAGACCAGGCCAAACAACGCGAAGAAGCCGAGCGGGCGAAGGACGAGCAGGACCGCAAGAAGCAGCTCGCCGAAAAGGATCGTGCCGACGCCGCCAAGCTGGCCGCCGCGCGCGAAGCCAATCTCAAGCGCATGATGGGCCAAGCGGGAGCCACCGGAGGCCCGACCGCCACCGGCACCGCGGCGCGCAGCAGCGGGCCGTCGCCGGGTTATGCGGGGCGCATCGCGGCACTCGTCAAGCGCAACATCGCCTACCGCAACGACTCTGGCGGCAACCCTGTCGCGACGGTCGAAGTGCGCGTGGCAACCGACGGCACCATCATCGGCATGCGGCTCACCAAGAGCAGCGGCGACAAGCTCTTCGACGACGCGGTGCTGCGTGCCATCGACAAGACGGGCATCTTCCCGCGTGACACCAACGGCACGATCCCCTCGCCGATGGAGCTGAACTTCCGCGCGAACGATTGAGGGGCGACTGTTCGTTGCTCGCGCCTATTTGTCCGCCCCGGGTTTGGCCTTCATCTCCGCCTCCAGCAAGGCCCGGCCCACGACGCCGGCCAGTTCCTCGAAGGTGTTCTGCTTCTTCAGCAGATGGCGGATGCCCAGGCGTTGCGCGCCGCTTTGCAGCTCTTCCGAGAGGTAGCCCGAGCTGATCACCACCGGCAAGTCGGGCCGCACGTGCGCCAGCTCGGCGGCGAGTTCCAGGCCGGAGAAGCCGGGCATGTCGAAGTCGGTGATCACCAGATCGAAGGCGCGCGGCCGGTCGATGAACGCGGCCAGCGCTTCGCGCGCGCTGCGGCAGCTCGTGACGCGGTAGCCGGCGCGGTCGAGCAGACGCGCGACCAGCAGCACCATCACATCGTCATCGTCGACATACACCACATGCTGGCCGCGGCCCAGCGTGGCCTCCCGCTCGGCCTCTTCGAGCGCACCGACCTGCGAGGGCCGCTCGGTCGCCGGCAAATACACATGAAAGCAGGTTCCTTCACCGGGCATGCTCTCCAGCGTGATGGCGCCCAGATGAGTCTGCACGATCCCGCGCACGACCGCGAGGCCGAGGCCCGTGCCTTCCCCGACCGGCTTGGTGGTGAAGAAGGGTTCGAAGATACGCTGGCGCGTGGCGTCGTCCATGCCGGTACCGTCGTCGCGCACCCAGAGGTGCGCGTAGTGGCCGGGCGAGAGGCTCGCGGGTGCATGACCGGCATCATCTGAATCCACGGCCGCCAGCCCCACGACAATGCGCCCGGTGCTGCCCTGCAGCGCATGCCAGGCGTTCGTGCCGAGGTTCATCAGCACCTGGTGCATCTGTGTCGCATCGGCGTTGACGTAGAGCGGCGCTTCGGTCAGGTCGTCGTCCAGGGTGACGCGCGCGGGCAGCATGGCGAGCGTGTCTTCGACCAGCGGGCGCAGCGGCTGCTCGACGAGCTGCTCCGGCTGCTTGCGGCTGAAGGAGAGTATCTGCTGCACGAGGCCGCGCGCGCGCTGGCCGGCGAGCGTGATCTGCCGCAGGCTGTTCTGCGCCGGGTGGCTGTCGCCCACCTCCTGCTGCGCCAGTTCGGCATTGCCGATGATGGCGCCGAGCACGTTGTTGAAGTCGTGGGCGATGCCGCCGGCGAGCGTGCCGATCGAATCCATTTTTTGCGACTCGCGCAGGTGGTCGTCGATCGCGCGGCGCTCCAGTTCAGCCGCCCGTCGCTCGGTGATGTCGGTCGCGATCGAAAAATGCCCGCAGACGGCGCCGCCGGCATCGAAGTCCGGCGCGAGCACGACCTGCAGGAAGCGCGTGCCGAGCACCGGGCTCTCGACAGTGGCTTCGAAGGTGACCTGCTCGCCTGCCTCGGCCCGCCGCGTGTGGACTTCCCAGGCCGCGAATGCTTCCGCGCCGCAAACATCGGGCAGCGTGCGGCCGATGAGTTCGCCCGCCCGCACCCCCATCCACTGCTCGTGCACCCCGTTGGCAAAGAGAAAACGCCGGTCGATGTCGTAACGCGCAACAGTCCCGGGCATCGCATCGGTGATCAGCCGGAGCTGCGCTTCGCTGGCGCGCAAGGCCTGCTCGGCCTGCTTGCGCTCGGTGATGTCCTTGAGCGTGCCGACCACCCGCAGCGGCGCACCGGCGGCATCGCGCGTGATGGCCCGACCGTGGGATAACAACCAAATACAGCGGCCGTCGGCCTGCTGCACGCGGTACTCGAACTTGGCCAGCGCAACCTCGCCGTCGTACTGGGGCCTCATATGGGCACGAAGCGGTGCGCGGTCTTCGGGGTGGATGTGCTGGCGCCATTCGTTCGCGTCGCGCACCAGTTCGCCGGGCGGGCAGCCGACGAGCGCCCACCAGCGCGCGTCCAGCGTGAGGCGATCGGCCGCCACATCCAGATCCCAGAGCGACACCTCGGCGCTGCCGACCACGAGCGCGATGCGCTCCAGTTCGTCGAGCCGCTCGCGTTCGAGCACCGCGAGCCGCGTGTCGGCCCACCGGAAGCGACGCTGCACCAGATACAGCGCCGCACTCGCCAGCAGCGCCGCCAGCAGCCAGCCGATCGCGAGCAAGCCGCTCGCGATCCACCACGGGCGAAAGGCGGCCGACTCGCTCCGGCTGAGTGCCAGCACGAGGGGCTGGTCGAGCTGCGCCGTCTTGGAATCGACACTGTGAAAGGCGACGATGCGCCTGCCGCCCATTGTCCGCGAGACGCCTTCCATCACACCGTTCGGTTCACCGTGGGCCCGGTAGGTGTCGAAGATGCTGCCTTGGAGCGCCCGCAAGTCAGAACCGAGCTTCACTGCTTCGGGCGGGCTGGCAGCGATGACGATGCCCGAGCCGCTCAACAGCAACGCCCGCATGTCGGGCGAGTGCAGCGCGGGCGGCAGCATGGCGCGCAGGTATTCGGGGTGGAAGGTCGCCGAAACGGCGCCGGTGAATTCGCCATGGGCGCCGACTCGCGGCCTGAGCACGTCGAAGGTCCAGCCGCCTGCGGCCGTTCGAAACGGCTCGCAGGCGTAGAGCAGTTGCGGGTCGGGCCGGGCACGGGCGCGGGCGCGCTCGAAGCAGGCGCGGTGGCTGGGCGCGGCACCTGGTCGCGCCGCATCACTCGACGCGAGCACAAAACCATCCGGGCCGAACACATGGAGACTCTCCACCGCCATGGTCAGGCTGGTGAGTTTGGCCAGCCGGGCCGAAAGTGCCGCCGCGCCGGCGGGCACCTGCAGCGCCGCAGCCTCGGCATCGACGCCCTGCAACACGTCGCCAGCGGCATGCATCAGCACCGCCAGATGCTCACTCACGCCGCGGGCCTGAATCTGCAGGCGTTCGCGCTCCTCCTGGCCTGTCGTCACATACCCGCGCCAGCGCAGGCCGGCGAACACGACGGCGAGCAGGAGCAACAACGCCAGCAGGATGGTCCATTCGGCGGACGCGCGACGCGACAGTCGCAAAGAAGAAGCGCTCATGGCTTGTACCGGGTCGATCTGGTGAGATCGACAGGCCCGAAACTGCGACTCTGTCGCTGCAACGGAGCTAACACCTTATTGCAGGGTAAAAGTCTACGACCCCTCGAATGAGTGGGTGTTGCGCAGAGGAGGAAACAAACAGACACAAATCACCGGATCACCGGAAACTCCGTCTGCCAGGGTCGTTCAGGGCTCCAGCACCAGATCGCCGACGTGGCCCAGGCTGTGCCCGTGGGTGTTGTCGGCATCGGCACCGACCAGCACCGCCACGATCGCGGGGACTTCCTGGCTTTCGTTGCCGAAAAGTTCGAGGAAGTCGGCCGCTACATCCCGCTTTTCATTCGCCCATTGATGAAGCTTGGCGGGGCCGCTCTCGAGGATCTTGTAGCGAAGGCGGTGGGTGAAAGCGCTGTCGATGTCACGGCCCTGCGGCAAGTGGGCATCCCACACATAGCACACCGTGGCGGCGGGAATCGGCTCGGTGCTGTTGAGCCGCGCGGCGCGCAGCAGCGTGCGCTCGACGAAGGGCACTTTTTCCAGCGGCAGGTCGAACGAGACACAGACCTTGAGCGCCGTGTCGTCACCGGCCTTGGTGGTGAGATCGGCCGATTCCAGTGGCTGGTCTACTCGCCAGCGCCACGACAAGTGCTGGCGCGCCGCCGGCAGGTTCAGCGGGTGCACCAGGTTGCCGTAGGAGCTTTCGGCCTCGACCTTCAACGCGGTCTTGCCGTCGATCTCGACCACGGCAAAGCGAGTGAAGGGCTTGGTCTGGTTGGGCAGGCCGACCACGTGCCAGGGCGCGGACGGTGCGCCTGGACCGGCGGCAAAGGGTTGCAAGAGCGGCGCCTCGGCGGCCGCGGCGGCGCAACCGGCCGCGGCGGTGAGCGCCGCCATGAGCGACCGGCGGGCGAGCGAAGTGCGGGGGGGTCGGTTCATGCCCAGAGTTTTGCACGAGGCGGCCTTGGCTGCATGCGATGGCACGCCGCGCCGATTCGCCACGCCGTCTCCCCAGTTCGGCACAAAATCGCCCATGCTCACCCGACACCATCCCCTGCACGGCTCGCCACTCGGCACCCAGCGCGCAATCACCAGTTTTCACTACGGCCCGGCGGAGACCGGCCACCAGCGCGGCCGCAAGGTCTACGTGCAGGCCTCGCTGCACGCCGACGAGCTGCCCGGCATGCTGCTCGCGCACCATCTGCGGCAGCGGCTGGCTGTGCTCGAAACCGCTGGCCTGTTGCGCGCCGAGTTCGTCATCGTGCCGGTGGCCAACCCCATCGGCCTGGCGCAGACGGTGCTGCTGACGAACGAAGGCCGCTTCGACCTGGCCGGCGGCGAAAACTTCAACCGGCGCTATCCGTCGCTCTTTGCGCCGGTGCTGGCTGCCGTCGAAGGCCGGCTGGTCGACGACGAAGCCGCCAATGCCCAGATCATCCGCGCCGCGTTGCGCGAAGCGGCGCAGGCGCTACCGCAAGAGAACGAGCTGATGAGCCAGCGCAAGACACTGCTCGCGCTCGCCTGCGATGCCGAAGTGGTGCTCGACCTGCACTGCGATTGCGAATCGCTGATCCACCTCTACACCGGCACCGCCTTGTGGCCACAGGCCGAGCCTCTCGCACGGCTGACCGGTTCGCGCGCTTCGCTGCTCGCAGCAGAGTCCGGCGACAACCCGTTCGATGAGGCCTGTTCGCAAACCTGGTGGCAACTGGCGGCGCATTTCGATGGTCGGCACCCGGTGCCGATGGGCTGCCTGAGCGTGACGCTGGAACTGCGCGGCCAGGCAGACGTGTCACATCCGCTGGCGTCGGGCGATGCCGATGCGCTGGTGGCGTTCTTCGCGCATCGCGGTCTGGTCGATTTACCCGCGCCCGTGCTGCCACCACTGCACAACGAGGCCACGCCGCTGGCCGGCACCGACGATCTCAAGGCGCCGATCAGCGGCCTCGTCGTCTACGTGCGCGACATCGGCGACGAGATTCGCGCCGGCGATGTCGTCGTCGAGCTGATCGACCCGATCAGCGGTGACGTGCACCCGGTCCGCAGCCGCACCGGTGGGTTGCTGTTCGCGAGGCAGGTCCAACGCTTCGCCCGCGCCGGCCGCAGCCTGTGTCAGGTGGCGGGCAACACGCCGATTCGGGTGGGCAAGCTGTCGAGCGATTGAGAGCGATCAGTCCGGCTTTCCGTAACCCCCGCCGCCCGGAGTTTCGATCACGAAAACATCACCCGGCGCCATCTCGACAGACCCGATGTGGTCGAGCGAGACCACGCTGCCATCCGCCCGCTCGACGCGGTTGATGCCCGGCTTGCCGGCCGAACCACCCGCCATGCCAAAGGCGCCATGGTGCCGCCCGTTCGACAAGATCGACGCGGTCATCGCCTCCAGAAACCGCACGCGCCGCACGCCGCCGTCACCGCCCTTGTGCAGCCCGGCGCCGCCCGAACCCTTGCGGATCTCGTAGCTCTCCAGCCGCACCGGGAAGCGGAATTCCAGCACCTCCGGATCGGTCAACCGCGAGTTGGTCATGTGGGTTTGCACGACCGACGTGCCATCGAAATCAGGCCCTGCGCCGCTGCCACCGGAGATCGTCTCGTAGTACTGATGCCGCGCATTGCCGAAGGTGAAGTTGTTCATCGTGCACTGCCCGGCTGCCATCGCACCGAGCGCGCCGTAGAGCGCGTTGGTGATGCAGGTCGATGTCTCCACATTGCCAGCCACCACAGATGCCGGTGGCCGCGGGTTGAGCATCGAACCATCGGGGATGATGACCTTCAAAGGCTTCAGGCAACCGGCGTTCAGCGGAATGTCGTCGTTGACAAGCGTCCGGAACACATACAGCACCGCCGCCATGCACACCGCCGTCGGGGCGTTGAAGTTGTTGGTGAGCTGCGGCGAGGTGCCGGTGAAATCGATTTCGGCGCTGCGGTCTTGCGTGTTCACGCGGATGGCCACGCTGATCTGCGCGCCGTTGTCCAGCGGCAGCGTGAAGGCGCCGTCCTTGAGTTTCGTGATCACGCGGCGCACCGATTCTTCGGCGTTGTCTTGCACATGCCGCATGTAGGCCTGCACCACATCGAGCCCGAACTGCTCGACCATCTTGCGCAGTTCCTGCACGCCCTTCTCGTTGGCGGCGATCTGCGCCTTGAGGTCGGCGATGTTCTGCTGCGGATTGCGCGAGGGGTGCTCGCCGCTGCTCAGCAAGGCCAGCATTTCGGCCTCACGCAAGTGGCCCTGGTCGACCAGCTTGACGTTGTCGATCTGCACTCCTTCTTCTTCGATGCGGGTCGAGAACGGCGGCATCGAGCCGGGCGTGACACCGCCGATGTCGGCATGGTGGCCGCGCGAGCCGACGTAGAAGATCGGCTGCGCCTCGTCGCCGGCAAGATAAACCGGCGTCACCACCGTCACATCCGGCAGATGCGTGCCGCCGTGATAGGGATCGTTCAGCACGAACACATCGCCCGGCTTGATCTTCCCGGCGTTGCGCGCCACCACCGTCTTGATCGATTCGCTCATCGAGCCCAGGTGCACCGGCATGTGTGGCGCATTGGCGATGAGGTTGCCATCGGCATCGAAGAGCGCGCAGGAGAAGTCGAGCCGCTCCTTGATGTTGACCGAGTAGGCGGTGTTCTGCAATTGCAGCCCCATCTGCTCGGCGATGTTCATGAAGAGGTTGTTGAAGACCTCCAGCATCACCGGGTCGACCGTGGTGCCGATGGCCTTGCGCGCTTCGCGCGGCACCACGCGCTCCAGCACCAGGTGGTCGAGCGCCGTCACGCGCGCCTGCCAGCCGGGCTCGACGACGGTCGTCGCGTTCTTCTCGGCAATGATGGCCGGGCCATCGATGATGTGGCCCGGCCGCGTGTCTTCGCGCACCACCAGCGCCGCATCCCACCAGTGGCCGCCGCTGTAGACGCGCACGGTGTCGGTGGCCGGCGCTGGCTGCTCCGGAATCATCTCGAAGCGCGGCTCGGCCGGCGCATCGCCCTCGCCCACCGCCTCGACCGACACGGCTTCGACGATCAAGCGCCGCGCCGTCATCAGGAACGAAAAGCGCTGCCGGTAGGCGGCCTCGAAGGCGGCCTGGATCTCGTCCGCGCTGCCGAAGGGCACGACCAGTGCCGAATCGGTGCCTTCGTAGCGCACATGCACGCGCCGGTGCAGGTGCACCTGACCGCCGCTCACGCCCTGGCGCTGCAATTCGTCGCCTGCTTCGTCGGCGAGCGATTCGATGCGCGCCGACACGGCTTCGAGCGAGGTCACCAGCGCCAGTTCGATCGCGGCCTGGCGCATCACGCTCTGGTCGGCCAGGCCCATGCCGTACGCCGAGAGCACGCCCCCCAGCGAATGCGCGAACACGCGGCTCATGCCGAGCGCGTCGGCCACCCGGCACGCATGCTGGCCGCCGGCGCCGCCGAAGCACTGCAAGGTGTAGCGCGTCACGTCGTAGCCGCGCGCGACCGAGATCTTCTTGATGGCGTTGGCCATGGCGCCCACGGCAATGTCGATGAAGCCTTCGGCCACTTCTTCGGGCGCGCGGCGCACGCCGGTGGCCGCTTCGATCTCGAGCGCCAGCGCGGCGAATTTTTCGACGACCACATGGCGGTCGAGCGAGGCGTCGGCTTTCGGCCCGAACACCTTGGGAAAGTACGCCGGCTGGATCTTGCCGACCATCACGTTCGCATCCGTCACGGCCAGCGGCCCGCCGCGCCGGTACGAGGCCGGCCCGGGGTTGGCACCCGCGCTCTGCGGCCCGGCCCGGTAACGCGCACCATCGAAGCTCAGCACCGATCCTCCCCCCGCCGCGACCGTGTGGATGCTCATCATCGGCGCCCGCATGCGCACGCCTGCCACCTGCGTTTCGAACGCCCGTTCGAACTCGCCGGCGAAGTGCGAGACATCGGTGGAGGTGCCACCCATGTCGAAGCCAATGACCTTGATCGGGCCTTCGATGACGCCTGCCAAGCCCACCTGCGCCGTCCGCACCATCCCCACGATCCCACCCGCCGGCCCCGACAGGATCGCATCCTTGCCCTGGAAAGCATGCGCATCCGCCAGCCCGCCCGACGACTGCATGAAGAACAGCTTCACGCCTGGCATTTCGCCGGCCACCAGTTCCACGTAGCGCCGCAGGATGGGCGACAGGTAGGCATCGACCACCGTCGTGTCGCCGCGGCTCACGAGCTTCATCAGCGGGCTCACGCGGTGC
>JAMFRW010000156.1 GCA_026224975.1 Rhodoferax sp.
CGGGTTGGCAAGCGCCAGAATCAGCGGATGCGGCGCCATCTGCTTCACCATCTCGGGCTTGAGTACGCCACCGCTGGAGAGACCGAGAAAGATGTCGGCACCGGCGACGATCTCAGCCAGCGTTCGCGCCGACGTGGTCCTGGTGTAGCGCAATTTATCCGGATCGGTGATGTTGGCGCGGCCCTGGTAGAGCACGCCCGTGCTGTCGCAGACCAGCACGTTCTCGCGCTTCAAGCCCAGCGCCACCAGCAGATCCAGACAGGCGATGGCCGCAGCTCCTGCGCCGGACGCGGCCACGGTCACCGAGCTGATGTCCTTGCCGATGACCTTCAGGCCGTTGAGCACGGCCGCAGCGACAATGATGGCGGTGCCGTGCTGGTCGTCGTGAAACACCGGAATCTTCATGCGCTCGCGCAGCTTCTTCTCGATGTAGAAGCACTCCGGCGCTTTGATGTCTTCCAGGTTGACGCCGCCCAGCGTGGGTTCGAGTGCTGCGATGATGTCGACCAGCTTGTCGGGGTCGGTTTCGGCGAGTTCGATGTCGAACACATCGATGCCGGCGAACTTCTGGAACAGGCAGCCCTTGCCTTCCATCACCGGCTTGCCGGCCAGCGGGCCGATGTCGCCCAGGCCCAACACCGCGGTGCCGTTGGTGACCACGCCGACCAGGTTGCCGCGCGAGGTGTATTCGTGCGCCAGCGAGGGGTCGGCTTCGATCGCTAGGCAGGCATAGGCCACGCCAGGCGAATAGGCCAGCGACAGATCGCGCTGGTTGGAGAGTGGCTTGGTGGGCTGCACCGCGATCTTGCCCCGAGTGGGTGCGCGGTGATATTCGAGCGCCGCATCGCGCAGGGCTTGTTCGGCGGGTGAGAGTTCGGCGGTATTCTTTTTCACGGTGGGCCTCCACGACAGGGGTGATCGTGGATATTGCGCCAACGCCCAGCGCGTGACAACCGGTGGGATACCTCAGGAACCAACACGCCGACCTTGTATCGGCGCGCCGCGTTGTCCGCTCAAGTCGTGTGCAATACGCCGCCGCGATGCGGCGCGCGCGCCGGCTTGTCGATGGCAGGGAAACTGCTGTCCGCAAACTCGGCCGGCACCGACAGGGCAGGCGTGTGCGCCATGCCGCCGTCCACACCGAGTACCCGGCTCACCACCCACACGATCGCGGCAAAAGCGCCGATGCCGACCACCGCAAACGCGACCAGCAAGGCTCCGTGTTCCCACGGATCGACCATCGTCGCAAAGCCCACTGCGCTCACCAGCGCCAGCAGCCAGGCCCAGCGCCGCGCGGCATCGCTCACCAGCCGGCCCTGGGCCAGCGCATAACCGATGACGGCGGTGAACGCCAGCACCAGCTGCATGAAGCCCATGCCTTGCAGACTGCCCCGAAGATTGTCCATGTCCGTCATCGCTATCTCCCCATCCGCGCCCCGACCGCGTGCGATCAGCATCGCTCTTTCGAATCGCCGACGCAATATCGAAAGTAGGTGTATCGGTCGGTTGCTCGCGCAACCGCGTGTAGGAGTTGTCCTGCCCGATGCAAACACGGGAAAGTCCGTGTGTCAAAAAGCCTGCACGGCCTCGACGAAAGTCTCATTGGGCGTTGTTGAACGCCCGAGTGCTTCGCTGGCGGATGGCACGGAGGGGTTGAATCGATCGTTTGGTTGGGAAGGGCTGCTCGCGACCCCAGCGCCCGGTGGGTGTTGCGCCAACATGGTGCTCGGAGCGTCCGCATATCCGGATCCGTGAACCGCATGCGCGCGGCTGTGATGCAAGGCCGCCAACCCCACGGCCACCAGCGCTACGAGCGCAGCGATGGCCGCCGCCCACGAAGTTGCCCATGACTTGTGCGTCTTCCGATGCCTGTCCATGTTCTCGTCCTCGGCTGCCGGGTCGAAATCCCGGTCATGCTGGGTAAGACGGAAAACGAGGGTGAAACCAGACGCGGCCATGCCGCTCGACGCGGAAAAAAAGAAAACCGCCTTGGGGGGCGGTTTCTTCATCGTGTTCTGGTGCCGGAGAAAGGAGTCGAACCCTCGACCTTCTCATTACGAATGAGCTGCTCTACCAACTGAGCTACACCGGCAATTTCGTCGCGGCGCCTGTGCAGCGCCGCAGCAAAACGCGCATTCTAGCCGAGGTTTTAGGCGGCTTCCTGGTGATAGGCGGTGGCGCGTTCTACTTCGTTCTTGGAGCCCATGAAAACGCTGACGCGCTCGTGTAATCGGGTCGGCTGAAGCTCCATGATCCGCGTGTGGCCGTTGGTCGCGGCGCCGCCGGCCTGTTCGACGATGAAGCCCATGGGGTTGGCTTCGTACATCAGGCGGAGCTTGCCGGCTTTTTCGGGCTCGCGCTTGTCCCATGGGTAGAGGAAGACGCCGCCGCGGGTCAGGATACGGTGCACGTCGGCCACCATGCTGGCGATCCAGCGCATGTTGAAGTCCTTGCCGCGCGGGCCGGTGCTGCCAGACAGGCATTCTTCGATGTAGCGCGTCACGGGCGGCGCCCAGTGGCGCAGGTTGCTCATGTTGACGGCGAATTCCTTGGTGTCTTCCGGGATGGTCAGCTTGTCTTGCGTGAGCACCCACGAGCCTTGTTCGCGGTCGAGCGTGAAGAGGGCGACTCCCGCGCCAACGGTCAGCACCAGCGTGGTCTGCGGGCCGTAGATGCAGTAGCCGGCCGCCGCCTGCGCAGTGCCGGGCTGGAGGAAGTCGGCCTCGCTCACTGCGGCACCGCCCTCGGGTTTGCGCAGCACCGAGAAGATGGTGCCGATGCTGACATTCACATCGATGTTGCTGGAGCCGTCGAGCGGGTCGAACAGCAGCATGTATTCACCCTGCGGGAAGCGGTTGGGCACCACATAGATGCTTTCCATCTCCTCGCTGGCCATGGCCGCCAGGTGGCCGCCCCATTCGTTGGCCTCGATGAGCACTTCGTTGGCGATCACGTCGAGCTTTTTCTGCATCTCGCCTTGTACGTTTTCGGTTTCGGCGCTGCCGAGCACATCACCGAGCGCGCCCTTGTTGACGCTGATGCTGATGCGCTTGCAGGCGCGCGCCACCACCTCGATCAGCAGCCGGAGCTGCGACGGGATGAGGCCGTGGTGGCGCTGCTGCTCGACGAGGTATTGCGTGAGGCTCACGCGCTTGGTGAGGGTCGACATTGGCTTAGTTCTCCAGTGCGCGCGAGACGATCTCACGCACGTCGTTGGACAGTTCCGGCTTGGCGGCCACACGGGCAATCGCCTGGCGCGCGGCGCTGCGGTAGGGTTCGGCGAGCTGGGTCCAGCGGTCCATCACCCGGGCCATGCGCGCCGCGAGCTGCGGGTTGATGGCGTCGAGCTCCAGCACGCGGTCGGCCCAGAACACATAGCCAGCCCCATCGGCCCGGTGAAAGGCGCCGGGGTTGTGCAGGCACAGCGAGGCGATCAGGCTGCGCGCGCGGTTGGGGTTGGCGAGGACGAAATCGGGGTGCTTCGCCAGCGCCTTGGCCCGCGCGAACACGCGGCCATCCTTCTCCGGTGCCATGGCCTGCAGCGAGAACCATTTGTCGAGCACCAGCGGGTCGGCGGCAAAGATCTCGTGGAAGCGCGCCAGCGCCGGTTCGGCCAGCTCGGCATGCGCGCTCACCAGCGCGCTGAGGGCGCCCAGGCGGTCGGTCATGTTGGCAGCATCCTTGAAGCGCTGGTAGGCGCGGCCGGGCCAGGTGGATTCGCCGTGCGTCGTGTCGTTCAAGCACAGCATGGAGAGCGCCAGGTTGGCCAGCGCCCGGCGCCCGGCCGAGACCGGATCGGGCGAATAGCCACCCGTCACCTGATGATTTTCCAAAGCCCATGCCCAATCGTCACGCAAGGCTTGCGCCAGCTGCAGGCGCATGGCCTCGCGCAGCGTGTGGATGCGCTGTGGGTCGACGCTCGCGAGCTGTTCGGCCACATAACCTTCGCTCGGTGGCGTCAGCAGCAAATCCTTGAACGCCGCATCGAGGGCGGGGTGGCGCAGCACGCCGCGCATCGCCTCGATGAATGCTGCATCCAGCACCAGCGCGCCGCCCTGCGCCACGGCGGCGAGCAGGCGGTTGAGCGCCAGGCGCTGGCCGGCTTCCCAGCGGTTGAAAGGGTCGGTGTCGTGCTGCAGGAGCACCAGCAGGTCGGCATCTGTGAGGGCATCGATCAGCACCACCGGCGCCGTGAAACCGCGCAGCAGCGAAGGCACCGGGTCGCTTTCGACGTCGACGAATGTGAACACACTGAGCTGGGATTCGAGCACCAGCACGCGCTCTGTCACCGGCCGGCCGGCATCAGGGGCAGGCTCGTTTTGCAGCCGTAGCGGCAGCGCGCGCCCGTCGCGAGCGATCAGGCCGATCGCCATCGGGATCACATAAGGCTGCTTCTCGGCCCGGCCCACCGTCGCCGGGCAGGATTGTTCGAGCACCAGCGTGTAAGTGCGCGAGGCCGCGTCGTAATGGGCCGTGGCCTTCACCCGCGGTGTGCCCGATTGCGCGTACCAGCGTTCGAACTGCGGCAGCGTGCGCGCGAGTTCGCTGGCGGGGTTGGCATCGGCGATGGCGCGGGCGAAATCGTCGCAGGTCACGGCCTGACCGTCGAAGCGTTCGAAGTACAGGCTCATGCCCTTGGCAAAGCCTTGGCGGCCCACCAGCGTGTGCATCATGCGCACGACTTCGGCGCCCTTCTCGTAGACGGTCGGCGTGTAGAAATTGTTGATCTCCACATAGCTGTCGGGCCGCACCGGGTGCGCCATCGGGCCGGCGTCTTCGGGGAACTGCACCTGGCGCAGTTGACGCACGTCTTCGATGCGCTTGACGGCACGGGCGGTGGCGCTGTCGGCCATGTCCATGCTGAATTCCTGATCGCGAAAGACGGTGAGTCCTTCTTTCAGGCTGAGCTGGAACCAGTCGCGGCAGGTGACGCGGTTGCCCGTCCAGTTGTGGAAGTATTCGTGGCCCACCACCGATTCGATGCCGGCGTAATCGGCATCGGTGGCGGTGGCGGGGTCGGCGAGAACGTACTTCGTGTTGAAGATGTTCAGGCCCTTGTTTTCCATCGCGCCCATGTTGAAGTCGCCCACGGCGACGATCATGAAACGCTCCAGATCCAGCGGCAGCGCAAAGCGCGCTTCGTCCCACACCACCGAGGCGATCAGCGAGTTCATCGCATGCTCGGTCTTGCCGAGGTCACCGCGGCGCACGTAGACCTGCAGCAGGTGATCCTTGCCGCTGCGGGTGCGGATGTTCTGCTCGCGCGCCACCAGATCGGCGGCCACCAGCGCAAAGAGATAACTCGGCTTGGGGAACGGGTCATGCCACTTGGCAAAGTGGCGGCCGTTCTCCAACTCGCCCTGTTCGACGAGGTTGCCGTTCGAGAGCAGCACCGGGTACGCCGCCTTGGCCGCGCGCAGCGTCACGGTGTAGACCGCCATCACGTCCGGCCGGTCGAGGAAATACGTGATGCGCCGAAAGCCCTCGGCCTCGCACTGCGTGAAGAAACCACCGCTGGAGGTGTAGAGGCCGGAGAGCTGCGTGTTCTTGGCCGGCGCGCAGGTGTTGCGGATCTCGAGCGTGAACTCGCCCTCGGGCAGCGTGTCGATGACCAACATGCCGCCTTCGTGGCGGAACGACACCGAAGCGCCGTTGGCCTGCACGCGAGTCAGGTTCAGCTCTTCGCCATGCAGGCGCAGCGGCTGCGCGGGCAGGTCGGCGTTGCGCTCCATCTGCATCCGGCTGATGACCATGGTCTTGGCCGGATCGAGGTCGAAACTGAGGTCGACCGACTTGATCCAGTAGGCAGGCGCCGCGTAGTCCTCGCGGTGGATCACGGGGGAGTTGTCGGTTCGAGTCATGGTGTTTTCCACGCGGGCATCTGGGCCGAATCGAAATCGGGGGCGATCGCGATGATGTTGTCGAACGCCGCGAAGGCCACTGCCGGCAGCGTGGTGGTGAGCGCCACCGCCTTCATGCCGGCGCGGTGTGCAGCCTCCACGCCGAGCGGCGCGTCCTCGAAGACGATGCAATCACCCGGCGCCACGCCGAGGCGCTTGGCGGCTTCGAGAAAGATGTCCGGGTGCGGCTTGCCGCGCAGGCCATCGGCCGGACTCACGACGGTTTCCACCCAGCCATCGATGCCGAAGCGCGCGAAGGCCAGCGCCATGTTCTTCGGCGTCGACGCAGTACACACGGCGAGCTTGAAACCCGCAGCGCGCGCCCGCGCCAGATAGGCCTCGGTGCCGGCGATCAGCGCGAGCTGCGGCGCGGCGAACTCGCGGTACAGGCCTTCTTTTTCTTCGACCATCGCGTCGTAGTCTTCGGCGCTCCGGCCCGGCAGCATGTCGAGCAGGATCTCGTGGTTCGAGCGGCCGGCGGTGGCGGCAAAAAAGCCCGCCTCGTCGATTGCCAGGCCATGCCGCGCATGCCACTCGAGCCAGGCCGTGTGGTGGTGCGGCATGCTGTCGATCAGCGTGCCATCCAGGTCGAAGAGCAAGGACTTGATGTTCGACGGCAGCGTCGAAAGCATGGTGTCGGTCATCACACGCCTTGCTTCAAACTGGCTTCGATGAACGGGTCGAGGTCTCCATCGAGCACCTTCTGCGTGTTGCTGCTCTCGTAGTTGGTGCGCAGGTCCTTGATGCGGCTCTGGTCGAGCACATAGGAGCGGATCTGGTGGCCCCAACCTACGTCGGTCTTGGTGTCTTCCAGCTTTTGCTGCTCGTCCTGGCGCTTGCGCATCTCGAAGTCGTAGAGGCGCGAGCGAAGGCGCTTCCAGGCCACATCGCGGTTGCTGTGCTGGCTGCGGCCATCCTGGCATTGCACGACGATGCCGGTCGGAATGTGCGTGAGCCGCACCGCCGAATCGGTCTTGTTGATATGCTGGCCGCCGGCGCCGCTGGCGCGGAACGTGTCGGTGCGTACATCGCTCGGGTTGATGTCGATCTCGATCGAATCATCGACTTCCGGGTAGACGAAGATGCTGGCGAAGCTGGTGTGACGGCCGCCCGCCGAATCGAACGGGCTCTTGCGCACCAGGCGGTGCACGCCGGTTTCGGTGCGCAGCAGGCCGAACGCATATTCACCTTCGACCTTGAAGGTGGCGCTCTTGATGCCGGCGATGTCGCCCGCGGTCTCGTCTTCCATCGTCGTCTTGAAGCCCTTGCGCTCGCAGTACTTCACGTACTGGCGCAGCAGCATCGCGGCCCAGTCGCAGGCCTCGGTGCCGCCGGCGCCGGCCTGCACATCGACGAAGCAGTTCAGCGGGTCGGCCGGGTTGTCGAACATGCGGCGGAATTCGAGCTGGGCGACGGTCGCTTCCAGCTTGTTCGCTTCCGCTTCGATCGCGAGCAGGCCGTCGAAGTCGGCATCCGCCTTCGACATGTCGTACAGCTCGGTGTTGTCCGACAGGTTGCTGGTCAGGTGGTCGATGGTTTCGACGACGGTTTCCAGCGTGCGCTTCTCGCGCCCCAATTCCTGTGCGCGCTTGGGCTCGTCCCAGACCTTGGGATTTTCCAGCGCGGCATTGACCTCGTTCAGGCGTAGAGCTTTGCGATCGTAGTCAAAGATACCCCCTGAGAGACTCGGTGCGCTGCGTCAGGTCGGCCAGGGAGTTGCCGATGGCATTGATGTGTTCGACGTCCATGATGTGCGTGCTTTCGTGTGCGAAAGCGGTAATTTTCTCATGCGTGCGCGCCCATCCCGGCGTGGGGCTGTTTCGGTCGGTCAGCCTGGTGCGTCGAGGAACTCCCGCAGCCGCAGCGCCAGCGCCTCCGGCTGGTCGTGGTGCAGCATGTGGCCGGCCGGCGAGAGCGCGTGCTTCTGCAGGTTCGGCACCAGCGCCAGCCGCGCCTCGAACTCGCTGCGCGGGTAGCGCGTGCCCCACCATTTTCCGATGTCGGTCTGGTCGCCTTCCACCCACAACACCGGCGCCGTGATGCGCTTCCAGCAGGCGATGTATTCGTCCTTTTGATACAGGACGGGGTTCGTGCGCCGGTGCGACACATCGGCCCGCAGATGCCAGGTGCCGTCGGCCTCTTCGCGCGCCCAGTGCGGCGCCACCCAGGCCGCGCGTTCCGGCCGCAGCAGCGGGTTGTTCTTCTGCAGCCGCGCTGCCACCGCCGCGAGGCTCGCATAGGTGTTGAGGCGCGGCTTGTCCCTCATCTCGTCGAGCCAATCGGCGTAGCGCTGCGGCGCCATCTCGGCGTTCGTGGTCGGCTGGCCAAAGCCTTCGAGGTTGACCAGCCGGCGGATGCGCCCCGGCCGCACGCCGGCATAGACCATCACCACGTTGCCGCCCATGCTGTGGCCCACCAGATCGACCTGCGGGAAGCGGTCGGTCGGGAAAAGCGTGTCGAGCGCAACCTCCAGATCGGCCATGTAGTCGGGGAACCAATAGGCATCGGCGGCCGGCACGTCGGTCAGGCCGAAGCCGCGCCAGTCGAGCGCGACGATGTGGCGTGTGTTGCCTTCCAGTGCATGCAGCGAATCGACGGCGAACTGGAACGAGGCGCCCACATCCATCCAGCCGTGCACCAGCACGAGGGGCGGCCGCTCCGGCGTGGCGAGGCTCGCATCACCCCATTCGAGCACGTGGTAGCGAAGGCCGCGCACTTCGATGAACCGGCTGCGGGCGGGCCGGCGGACAACATAGGCAGATTCGGTCATGGCGCGCACTGTACGTGCGTTGTTCGGGCGCCGCTGTCCAGGCTGTGACATGTGGCACGGATGCGAGAATCGACCGCATGAGTCTTCCCACCCCTTTTTCGATTCGCCCGGCCGAGCTGCGCGATGTCGGCGCCATCGTCCAGCTGATCCGCGATCTGGCCGAGTTCGAACAGCTCACCCACATGGTGCAAACCACCATCGAAAAGCTGCGCCCCCAACTCTTCGGCGAAAAGCCGTCGGCCGAAGCGCTGGTGGCCGAGTCGGGCGGCGAAGTCGTTGCCTTCGCGCTCTTCTTCACCAATTTCTCGACCTTCCTCGCGCAGCCCGGGCTGTACCTGGAAGACCTGTTCGTCAAGCCCACGCACCGCGGCCACGGCATCGGCGAAGCGCTGCTGACGCGGCTCGGCCGCCTGGCCGTCGAGCGCAATTACGGCCGCTTCGAATGGAGCGTGCTCGACTGGAACGAAAACGCCATCCGCTTCTACGAACGCATGGGCGCGACCGTGATGCCCGAGTGGCGCATCTGCCGCATCACCGGCAAGACGCTGCAGGCGTTCGGCAAGGCCGAGTAGGTCGGTCGAGCCGGCCGCGACGATGAACCAGGTCGACAACTACGACGAGCTCCACGCCGGCTTTCGCTGGCATGTGCCGAAGCACTTCAACATCGCCGAGGTGTGCTGCGCCCGCTGGGCGCGCGAGACGCCGAAGGCGATAGCGATACGCGCCGAGGCCGATGACGGCAGCGTCGCGCTGCACAGCTACGGGCAGCTGCAGCGTGACGCCCACCGCCTCGCGAATGCGTTGAAGCGCCTCGGTGTGAAGCGCGGCGACCGCGTGGCGATCGTCATGCCGCAGCGCTTCGAAACGGCGGTGGCTCACATCGCCATCTACCAGCTCGGCGCGGTCGCGATGCCGCTCTCCATGCTCTTCGGGCCCGATGCGCTCGAATACCGTATCAATCACAGCGAAGCGCAAGTTGCCATCGTCGACGAAAGCAGCATCGCCAACCTGCTCGCCGCGCGCCCGCAGTGCCCGGGTCTGCGCGCGCTGCTCGCCGTGGGCGGCGCGGCCGGGCAGGGCGACCTGGATTGGGACCGTGCGCTCAAGGCCGAGCGCGCGGCGCACACACCGGTCAAAACGTTCGCCGATGACGCCGCCGTGCTCATCTACACCAGCGGCACCACCGGCCCGCCCAAGGGCGCGCTCATTCCGCACCGCGCCCTCATCGGCAACCTGCCTGGTTTCGTCGCGAGCCAGAACTGGTTCGGCGCCAAGCCGGCCGGTAGCAAGAAGGCCCCCAGCGTCTTCTGGTCGCCCGCCGACTGGGCCTGGACGGGCGGGCTGATGGATGCGCTGCTGCCCACGCTGTATTTCGGCGCGCAGATCGTCGGCTGCCTGGGCCGCTTTGCGCCCGAGCGCGCGTTCGGCCTGATGGAGCGGCACGCCGTCACCCACACCTTCCTCTTCCCGACCGCCCTCAAGGCGATGATGAAAGCCGTGCCCGCGCCGCGCGAGCGCTACACGCTCAAGCTGCGCGCGATCATGAGCGCGGGCGAAGCGGTCGGCGACGCCGTGTTCGCCTACTGCCGCGATGCGCTCGGCGTGCCCGTCAACGAGATGTTCGGCCAGACCGAGATGAACTACCTCGTTGGCAACTGCGCCGCGAGCGTGGCCGCCGATGGCAGCGCCGCCGCCGGCTGGCCCGCACGCCCCGGCAGCATGGGCCGCCCCTACCCCGGCCACCGCATCGCCGTGCTCGACGACGCCGGCTTCGAATGCCCGCGCGGCACGCCCGGTGATGTGGCCCTGCACCGCAACGACATCCACGGCCACCCCGACCCGATCTTCTTCATCGGCTACTGGAAGAACCCGGAATCCACCGCCGCCAAATTCACCGGCGATCCGGCCCAGAGTTGGTGCCGCACCGGCGACATGGCCGTGATGGATGCCGACGGCTACCTCTGGTACCACGGCCGCAGCGACGACGTCTTCAAGGCCGCCGGCTACCGCATCGGCCCGAGCGAGATCGAGAACTGCCTCGTCAAGCACGCGGCCGTCGCCAACGCCGCCGTCGTGCCCAAGCCCGACCCGGAACGCGGCGCACTCGTCAAGGCCTACGTGGTGCTCGCGGTGGGCTTCAGCGCCAGCACCGAACTCATCGCCCAGCTCCAGCAACACGTGCGCGGCCAGCTCGCGCCCTACGAGTACCCGAAGGAAATCGAGTTCATCGACGCCCTGCCGATGACGACCACCGGCAAGGTGCAACGGCGGGTGTTGAGGCTGCAGGAAGAGGAGCGGGCGAGAGCGGGCGGCTGAACCGGCATCAGCATTCACTGATGAGGTTAGGCATGGCGACTGCGCCGAAGGGGTTCAGTTGCGAGGCCCGCGTCGGCTGCGACTGAAGGCACTTGCCGTTCTTCCGGAAGCGACGGCGGCCGTCGCCGAGGTTCTCTTCGGTGCTGCGGCCATCACCGAGGCTTTGGGCCATGCGCATTTCCGGCGTTGAATTCGAACCGGAGTTGGCGGGCGGGTCCGAGAGGGCTTGGCTGCGCACGTCCGGCTCCAGCCTGCCGCGTTTCACGGCGAGATCGAGTGGCCGCAGTGGTGCCGAAGCACTGGGC
>JAMFRW010000157.1 GCA_026224975.1 Rhodoferax sp.
GCTTGCAGAACTCCTGGACCGCAACCGGCTTTGGGCCGCGAAGACCGAGGCACGCAGCCCGGGCTTCTTCACCAGCCTCTTGGCGCAGCAGGCGCCGCAGTATTTGTGGATCGGCTGTGCCGACAGCCGCGTGCCGGCCAACGAGTTGGTCGACCTGTTGCCGGGCGAACTGTTCGTGCACCGCAACGTGGCCAATGTGGTCGTGCATTCCGATCTCAACTGCCTCTCGGTGATCCAGTTCGCGACCGATCTGCTCAAGGTCGGGCACATCATCGTCGTCGGCCATTCCGGCTGCGGCGGTGTGGCCGCGGCGCTGGAAGACCGCCGCGTCGGCCTGGCCGATAACTGGATCCGCCACGTGCAGGATGTGCGCAACCGCCACCAGGCCTGGCTCGACACGGTGCCCGCGCACGACCGCATCAATGCGCTGTGCGAACTCAACGTGATCGAGCAGGCGCGCAACGTCTGCCAGACCACGGTCGTGCAAGACGCCTGGGCGCGCGGCCAGGAGCTGGTGGTGCACGGCTGGTTCTACGGCCTCAACAACGGCCTGCTGCTCGATTTGAAGATGACGGTGACGGGTGCGGAGAGCATGGCCGAGGCCTTCGATACTGCCATCGCGGCACTGCATGCGCGCCATGCGCCCGATCAAGTGATCGAGTGATCATCGGCCCGCTCTGACCTTCGCCTCCTGACCTCCGATCTTGAAGCCGCTCACGACATTCCCGACCGCGCTGACCGATACGCGCGCCTTCGACATCGCACAGGCCATGCTCGATGGTTTCGACCGCCACTACACACTCTTCCGCGAGGCGAGCGCGCAGGCCAAGCAGCGCTTCGAAGTGGCAGACTGGCACGGCCAGCAGCGCAGCCAGCGTGAGCGCATCGAGTTCTACGACCTGCGCGTGGCCGAGGCCGCCGAGCGGCTGCAGCGCGAGTTCACCGCGCAGGCGCTGCCCAAGGATGTGTGGCAGCAGGTCAAGTTGCATTACATCGGCCTGCTCGTCGAACATCACCAGCCGGAACTGGCGGAGACCTTCTTCAATTCGGTGACGACAAAGATTCTTCATCGCAGCTATTTCCACAACGATTTCATCTTTGTGCGGCCGGCGGTTTCCACCGAATACATCGAGAACGACGAACCCGCCTCGCTGCCGACTTATCGCGCCTACTACCCGACGCAAAGCACAATGCGCGAGACCTTTCTGCGCATTGTCGACAACTTTCAGTTGCAGTGCGAGTTCGAGGATCTGGGCCGTGATGTGGATTCGGTGCTGGTGGCGGTGGCTCGCGAGCTGGGCGAGTTCCGCATGCGGGCGAACTTTCAGGTGCAGGTGCTGAGTTCGCTTTTCTACCGCAACAAGGGCGCCTACCTCGTCGGCAAGATCATCAACGGCTTCAGCGAAACGCCGTTTGCGCTGCCCATCCTGCATGGCGAAGAGGCCGATGGAAAACCGGGCCGTTTGATCATCGACACGGCGCTGTTCGGCGAAGACGATTTGCTGCTGCTCTTCAGCTTTGCGCGCGCCTACTTCATGGTGACGATGGAAGTGCCATCGGCCTATGTGCAGTTCTTGCGCTCGATGATGCCGCGCAAGCCGCGCAGCGAGATTTACAACGCGCTCGGCTTGCAGAAGCAGGGCAAGAACGCGTTCTACCGGGATTTTTTGTCGCACCTGCGGCATTCCAGCGACCACTTTCGCATTGCGCCCGGCATCAAGGGCATGGTGATGCTGGTGTTCGACTTGCCGAGCTTTCCGTATGTGTTCAAGATCATCAAGGACTTCTACCCTGCGCAAAAGGAAACCACGCGCGAGACGATCAAGAGCAAGTATTTGCTGGTGAAGCAGCACGACCGCGTGGGCCGCATGGCGGATACGCTCGAATACAGCAATGTCGGCTTCCCGCGCGGCCGTTTCGAAGACGAGTTGATCGCCGAGCTGAAGCACTTTTGCCCCAGCCTGCTCGAAGAGGATGGCGATACGCTGGTGATCCGCCATGTCTACATCGAGCGCCGCATGATCCCGCTCAACATCTATCTGCAGGAAGCCTCACTCACGCAGATCGAGCAGGCGGTGATCGAATACGGCAACGCGATCAAGGACCTGGTGCGCGCCAACATTTTCCCCGGCGACATGCTGTGGAAGAACTTCGGCGTCACGCGGCACGGCAAGGTCGTGTTCTATGACTACGACGAGATCGAATACATGACCGATTGCAACTTCCGCAAGGTGCCCGCGCCGCGCAACGAAGAAGAAGAGATGTCGGGCGAGATCTGGTACAAGGTCGGCCCGAAAGATGTGTTCCCCGAAACCTTTGCGCCCTTCCTGCTCGGCAATCCGGGCGTGCGCGATGTCTTCATGAAGCACCATGCCGACCTGCTCGATGCCGCCTTCTGGCAAGGCCACAAAGAGCGCATCCAGGCCGGATATGTGCATGATGTGTTCCCCTACGAAGCGAACAAGCGCTTCGGCTCCCAGCGCTTGGTCGCTGCGCCCGCGGCCTGATCCGCCGCCCGATTCCTTCAGGAGATTTCCATGAGCGATTCCATCGTCATCGTGTCCGCCGCCAGAACGCCCATCGGCGGTCTGCTGGGCGATTTTTCGTCGCTGGCTGCGCATCAGCTCGGCGCCATCGCCATCAAGGCGGCCGTGGAGCGCGCGGGCATCACCGGCGATGCCGTCAATGAAGTGCTGATGGGCAACTGCCTGATGGCCGGCCAGGGCCAGGCGCCCGCTCGGCAGGCCACGCTGGGGGCCGGCTTGCCGCAATCGGTGGGCGCGGTCACGCTCTCGAAGATGTGCGGCTCGGGCATGCGCGCCATGATGTTCGCGCATGACATGCTCAAGAGCGAAACCGCAGACGTGATGGTGGCCGGTGGCATGGAAAGCATGACCAACGCGCCGCACCTCACGCACATGCGCAAGGGCGTGAAATACGGCGTGGCATCGCTCTACGACCACATGGCACTCGACGGGCTGGAAGACGCCTACGAAAAATTGCCCAGCGGCGCTGGCAAGGCCATGGGCGTGTTCGCCGAAGACTGCGTCGCCAAGTACGGCTTCAGCCGCGAGCTGCAAGACCGTTTTGCCGTCACCTCGACCGAGCGCAGCAAGCGTGCTAACGAAGACGGCAGCTTCGAGTGGGAGATCGCGCCCGTCACGCTGCAAGGCAAGGGCGGCGACACGCTGATCAAGTTCGACGAGCAGCCCTTCAAGGCCAAGCTCGACAAGATCCCCGGGCTCAAACCGGCCTTCAAGAAAGACGGCACCATCACCGCCGCCACCTCGTCCAGCATTTCCGATGGCGCTGCGGCGCTGGTGCTGATGCGCGAGAGCACGGCGGCGAAGCTCGGCTGCACGCCGCTCGCCCGCATTCGCGCGCACGCGGTGCACGCGCAGGCGCCCAACTGGTTCGCCACTGCGCCGGCCGGTGCCATCCGCAAGGTGCTGGAGCGCAGCGGCTGGGCCGCGAAAGACGTGGACCTGTGGGAGGTGAACGAAGCCTTTGCCGCGGTCACGTTGGCGGCGATGAGCGAGTTCTCGCTGCCGCACGAGATCGTCAACGTGCATGGCGGCGCGGTCGCGCTCGGCCACCCGATCGGCGCGAGCGGCGCGCGCATCGTCGTGACCTTGCTCGGCGCCTTGCGCCAGCAGGGCAAGAAGCGCGGCGTGGCCGCCCTGTGTATCGGCGGCGGCGAAGCCACCGCACTCGCGTTGGAGTTGCTTTGAGTGGCCACGTCTGAACACACCCCACTGATCGTTGCTGGCGAGCGGCTCGGCCGCACCGTGCGCTACTCGCGCGAAGACATCGCCGAGTTCGCCCGCATCAGCTTCGATGCCAACCCGCTGCACCACGACAAGATCGCGGCGCAGCGGGCGCGCTTCGGCGAAGTCATCGCCAGCGGCCAGCAAACGGCCGCCGCGCTGATGGGCCTGCTCGCGACCTACTTCTCGCGCGCCGACGACGGCGTGGCGCGCCAGATGCTCTGCCTCAACATGAACTTCTCGTTCAAGTCTCCGGTCTTCGCCGACCAGGATCTGGCGCTCGAATGGCGCGTGAGCAGCGTCGAATGGAGCCACCGCCTGAAGGGCATGCTGGGCCACATGGACGGCGGCGCCGGCGTGCTGCGCTCGCGCCCGGCGGTCATCGCGCGTGGCACCATCCTCGTGATGGATTCCTCGGTGCCAGTCTGACGCGGCTGCCGGCCTCGTCGCCAACGCCAGAACAACAAGAAGGCCCGAACGATCATGCTGCTGACCGAAGACCAGCGCGCGGTGCAAGACGCCGTGCGCGCCTATGTGCAAGACCACATCGCGCCGCAAGCCGCGCAGTGGGACAAGACGCACCACTTCCCGCAAGCCGAACTGCGAGGCCTGGCCGAACTCGGCTGCTACGGCATCGCGGTGCCCACCGAACTCGGCGGTGCTGGGCTCGACTACATCAGCCTCGCGATCATCCTGGAAGAGATCGCCGCCGGCGATGGCGCTACCTCGACGGTCGTCAGCGTCAACAACTGCCCCGTCTGCTCCATCCTCATGGCCTGGGCGAATGATGCGCAAAAGCAGCAGTGGCTGGTGCCGCTGGCGCGCGGCGAGATGCTCGGCGCCTTCTGCCTGACCGAGCCGCACGTCGGCTCCCAGGCCGATGGGCTGAAGACGACGGCGGTGCGCGACGGCGATGCGTATGTGATCAACGGCGTCAAGCAGTTCATCACCAGCGGCAAGAACGGCGATGTGGCGATCGTGATGGCCGTGACCGACAAGGCCGCGGGGAAAAAGGGCATCAGCGCCTTCATCGTGCCGACCAGCGCGCCCGGCTACACCGTGGCGCGGCTCGAAGACAAGATGGGCCAGCACGCCAGCGACACCGCCCAAATCCTCTTCGAGAACTGCCGCGTGCCGGTCGCCAACCTGCTGGGCGACGAAGGCCAGGGGCTGAAGATTGCGCTCTCGGGCCTGGAGGGTGGCCGCATCGGCATCGCCTCGCAAAGCGTGGGCATGGCGCGCGCCGCGTTCGAGGCGGCGCTGCAGTATTCGAAGGAGCGCGTGGCCTTCGGCAAGCCGATCTTCGAACACCAGGCACTGCAGTTCGGGCTCGGCGACATGGCCACGCAGATCGAAGCGGCGCGCCAGTTGATCCACCATGCTGCGAGCCTCAAGGACGCCGGCGTGCCGTGCCTGAAAGAAGCGGCGATGGCCAAGCTCTTCGCGAGCGAGATGGCCGAACGCGTCTGCAGCGCCGCCATCCAGGTCTTCGGCGGGTATGGCTATGTGAGCGTCTTTCCGGTCGAGCGCATCTACCGCGATGTGCGTGTGTGCCAGATCTACGAAGGCACGAGCGACGTGCAGAAGATCCTGATCGGGCGGGCCTTGGCGTGAGGCGGATTGCCGCGGGCAACGCGTTCGAGTCGCGCTGTTTGCTGGCGCCCTGAGCCGTTGACCTCGACGGCCGAACGCCGCACGACACCGTGACGATGAATGAAATCGCAGCCCGCGAGGCGCTGCTCGTGCAAGCCTTCGAGACCGCGCAGCCGCCCAGCCCGAACTGGAGCGACGACGACGCAGCCTGGGCCACGCGGTTGGCGTTGCAAGCCAACGCCGGCTCACCCGAAGCCTTTGTCTCGGACCGCGCGCGGCATGCGCTCCAACGCCTGTTGCCGCGCGAACCCACGGTTGAACGCTGGCTCGCGCGGCGCGTGTGGCGCAGCGCCTGGGCGATGGCTGCGGTCATCGTCGGCCTCGTTTTCGGCCTGCTCGCCGACAGCATCGGCAGCAGCCAGCGCATCAATTTGCTCGCGCCGCCGTTGTGGGCGGTGGTGCTGTGGAACCTGGTGGTTTATGTGCTGCTGCTGGCGCATGCGGCCAGGGCGCTCGTGGCGCGGCCGAGCCAGCCCGGACGGGTGGCGCGCTGGATGCAGCGGGTGATGCTGCGCGGCTTGCCGGTAGCGGGCTCGGTCAACTCGGTGTTGCCGGATGCGGCGTCGGCGTCATCGCTGCCATCGGGCTCATCGGCACCGTCGAACACCACCGCGCTGGCGCGTTTCGGCGCGGCGTGGCTGCGTGTCTCGGCCCCGCTCTCGTCAGCTCGCGCCGCGACCGTGCTGCACGCCGCCGCGGCCGCGCTCGGCCTCGGCCTGATCGCCGGCATGTACCTGCGCGGCCTCGTGCTCGACTACCGCGCCGCTTGGGAAAGCACCTTCCTCTCCGCCGACGCCGCCCATGCCGCGCTGGCCTTTGTGCTGGCGCCGGCCGTGGCCGTCTCCGGCCTCGCGCTGCCCGACGTGGCCGCGTTCGAATCGCTGCGCGCGGCCCATGGCGATGCGGCCGTTGGCGCCTCGGCCGCAGTGTGGATTCATCTCTACGCACTCACGTTGCTCGGCCTCGTCGTGCTGCCGCGCTGTGCGCTTGCGCTGTGGAGCGGCCTGCGCGCCCGTTGGCTGAGCGCACATCTCGCGCTCCCGCTGAACGACCCGTATTTTCAGCGCCTGCTGCGCCATCGCTCTGGCGACGCCGCGCACATCTGCGTATTGCCGTATGCGCAAACGCCGAGCGCTGCAGCGGTGCTCGGCTTGCGCGCGGTGTTCGCGCGGGTGTTCGGTGAATCGATGGAGATCACGGTCGCGCCGACGATCGCGTTCGGTGCCGAAGACGACGAGGTGAACCGCTCGGCGGTGCCCGCGCAGGCGACGCTGGCGGTCGCGCTCTTCGATCTGTCAGCGACGCCGGAGGCCGAGAACCATGAGCGATTCGCGCAGCGGCTGGCGTCGTCGCCCGACGCGGCTGGCGGTGTTGCTCGACAAGACGCGCCGCCTGCGCCCGTCATCCTGCTGATCGACGAAGCCAGCTTCATCCGCCGCTTCGGCGGCACCGGTGAGCGTCGGTCGCAACGCCGCGCCGCGTGGCAAAAGTTGGCCGAAACGATGGGCACGCTGCCGGTGTTCGTCGACCTCGACGTGCCCGACCTCGCTGCAGCAGATGCGTCTGTTCAGCAGGCGCTCGTGGCGCCGGTTTCACAGGCGGCCTCATGACATCACGCGTCCTTCACGGCATCTCGCGTTGGATCGTTGCCAAGGCCGCATTCCGTTGCAGCATCGCGCGATGACATCGTCGATCTCTCTCAGTCTCGTTTCCCACACCAACGCCGGCAAGACCACGCTCGCCCGCACGCTCCTGGCCCGCGACGTCGGCACCGTGCGCGACGCGCCGCACGTCACCGAGTTCGCCGATGCGTTCACCATGCTGGAGACGCCGCAGGGCGAGACTCTGCGCTTGTGGGACACGCCAGGCTTCGGCGACAGCATCCGGCTTGCCCGCCGCTTGCGCCAATCGAACAACCCCATCGGCTGGTTCATGGGCGAGGTGTGGGACCGGTGGCGCGACCGGCCGTTCTGGGCGAGCCAGCAGGCGCTGCGCAATGTGCGCGACGAAGCCGATGTGATGCTCTACCTCGTCAACGCCGCCGAGGAGCCTGCCGCGGCCGGCTATGTGGCGCCCGAGATGGAGTTGCTGGGCTGGACGGGCAAGCCGGTGATCGTGTTGCTCAACCAGCTCGGCCCGCCGCGCGAAGGGGCGGCGGGTGACGCGGATGTGGCGCGCTGGCGCGAGCATCTGGCGGTGTATCCGCAGGTCAAGGCTGTGCTGCCGCTGGACGCGTTTGCGCGTTGCTGGGTGCAGGAGTTCACGCTGCTGGATGCCATCGAAGCGGCGCTGGCCGGCGACCAGAAGGCGCTGATGGCGCGGCTGCGCGAAGCGTGGCAGGCGCAGCGCTTTGCGACCTTCGATTCGGCGATGCAATCGCTGGCCGAGAGCCTGGCGCGCACGGCGGCGGCGCACCAGGTCGTGCCTGATCCTGGCGGTTTTCGCGCCAAGCTGCGGCAGGTCGGAACGGCGCTGCGCCTGAACAATGCGGAAGACAGCCCGGTCGCCCGCGCGCAGCAGGCGTTGGCCGGCCAGCTCGCCGATGAGGTGCGCGCCAGCACCGCCCAGCTCATCGCGCTGCACGGGCTCGAAGGCCGCGCGCAGGCCGAGATCCTGGCGCGGTTGGCGGCGCATTACGAGATGCGCCTGAAGCTCGGCGAGGGCAAGGCGGCGATGTGGGGCGGCATGGTGACCGGCGCGCTCGTCGGCCTCAAGGCGGACCTGCTGAGCGGCGGCCTCACGCTCGGCGGTGGCCTGCTGGCGGGCGGGCTGCTGGGCGCGCTCGGCGCGGCTGGGTTGGCGCGTTGCTACAACCTGGTGCGCGGCACCGAGCAATCGTGGCTGGCGTGGAATGCCGAGGCGCTGGATCAGATGGTGGAGGCCGCGCTGCTGCGCTACCTGGCCGTCGCGCACTTCGGCCGCGGCCGGGGCGAATGGGCGCAGTCCGAATCGCCGCCGCACTGGAAGGATGTGGTCGCCGCGGCACTGTGGCCGGAGCAGGATGCGTTGGCCACGCTGTGGGCGAGTCGCGACCCGCGGAGTGACGATGCCGCGGACGTGCAGCAACTCGCTGCGGGCTTGCAGCCGCTGCTGCGGAGGGCGATGCTTGCGGCGTTGGAGAGCCTGTATCCGGGGGCGTTGCCGGCTCGGTAACGGGGCAGGTTCGGGAAACGCCCGAGGCGAACAGCCGCTGCGCGCGTGCAGACTCCGCCCATGAACGCCGCAGCACCCATTGCCTTTTATTTCGACTTCTCGTCGCCCTATGCCTACATCGCTTCCGAATGGATCGAGGCGCTGGCGGCGCGGCGCGGGCGGACGGTGCGCTGGCATGCGATGTTGCTGGGCGCGAGCTTTCAGGTGACGGACATCAAGAGCCCGGTCGCTTACCCGCTCAAGCGCGAATACGTGATGCACGATTTCGAGCGCTCGGCGCGCTTTGCCGGTGTGCCGTTGAAGATGCCCGAGCCGTTTCCCATCGCCACGCAAAACGCGGCCCGCGTGTTCTGGTCGTTGAACGATGTGGAAGGCCCGGTGCGCGCCGCCTGCTGGGCGCGGCATTGCCTGCGGGCCTACTTCGCGCGTGGTGTGAACCTGAGCGATGCGCTGGCGCTCAAGGGACTGGCCACTGAATTCGGCCTGGACCCGACGCAGGCCGAGGGCATCTGGACCAACCCGGAGTGGAAGGCGCGGCTCAAGGCGGCCAACGATTCGGCGATTGCCTGCGGCGTGTTCGGCGTGCCCTTTTTCATCATCGATGGTGAAGCGTTCTGGGGCAACGACCGACGCGCACAGATCGAGCGGCTGTTGGAGAGTGGGCCGTTCTGAGCCTCGCCGGCGCTGCGGCTCGTTGGCGGCACGCGCAACGCTGTCTGCTCAAGCGCCCCGTGACCGCTGCCTGAACCCACTCGGCGAGTCGCCCGTCCATTGCCGGAACGCCCGCGCAAAACTCTTCTCGCTGGTGAAGCCCACGGCCACCGCAATCTGCTTGATGGGCCGCGTGCTGCGGCACAGGTGTTCGATCGCCTGCTCGCGCCGCACGCTGTCTTTCAGCGATTGCAGCGACGCGCCTTCTTCCTGCAACTGCCGATGCAGCGTGCGCACCGACACATGCAGCGCCTGCGCCACCGTGTCGGCGTTGACGGCATCGGCCGGGCGATCGCGCAGCAGTGCCTGCACCTGCTGCACCAGCAGCCGGTCGCGCCGGTACTGGAGCACGATCAGCGGCAGCGCGCGGCGCAGCATGGTCTGCAGGGCGCGCTCGTCGCGGCGCAGTGGCAGCGCGAGGTATCGGGCATCGAACGAGATGGCGGCGCGCTCGGCGCCGAACTGCAGCGGCCCACGAAACATCAGCGGGTACGCCTCATGGTGCGCGGGCGCGGCAAACGGAAAGCTAGCCTGCAGCAGCGGAATGCGCGAATCGATGGTCCAGCAGGCATAGCCGTGCACGTTGCGCAGCGTCGTGACCAGGCAGAACTCGCGCATCGCTTCGAGCGGCCGGTGCTCCTCGACGGAGATCGTGGCGACCGGCCCGGCGACGGTGAGCGCGATGGTGATGTCGTCCGTGAGCAAACGGTGATGGCGGCACCAGCGCTTGAGTGCCACGCCCAGGCTCGGCGCAGTGAGCGACGCGCGCGAGAGCATGCCGTAGCTGCCCCAGGGCAGGCGGCGGGTGAACCAGCCGAGCGCTTCGTCGTCGAGCTCCTGCATGGCGGTGCTGCACAGCGTTTCCATCTGCGCCGCAGTGATACGCGCGGTCGGCCGGGCGAGCTGCGCCGGCGTGATGCCGGCCTGCTTCAGCATGGCGGCCGGGTCGGTGCCGGCGCGTTCGTAGGCCAGCACGATCGCCCGCACGAAGGCCATCGGCGTGGCGGTGGGCGTGCCTTTGGCGAGGGCGGCGGGCGATGAGCGCATCATGCGCTGGAGCATGGCACGATTTGCAACCACTCTGGCCGGTGGGGAAACGCCGAGGGGCGTAAATTCACCACCATCAGACCGTGCGATCGGTGGGCCATCGGCCCGGGTCGACGCGGCGCAGCGCGAGCAGCAGAGCACGACGGCAAGCAGGAGACAAACATGGCAGAGATCGATCAGAGCCCGGTGCGCGGTGTCGCACCCCAAGACGGTTTGTCGCACGTGCAGGGCGACCCGGCGGCCGTGCTCTCCGAAGCGACGATTGCGCAATTGCTGGCCGATACGGTCGCGCGCTTTCCCGATCGTCCCGCAGCGGTCTTCCGCGAACAAGCCGTGCGCTGGACCTGGGCGCAGATGGCGCGCGAGGTCGATGTGCTCGCCGCCGGCTTGTTGGCGCTCGGCCTGCGCGCCGGCGACCGGCTGGGCATCTGGTCGCCCAACCGCGCCGAATGGGTGCTGGCGCAGTTCGCCACTGCGCGCATCGGCGTGATCCTGGTCAACATCAACCCTGCTTATCGATTGGCTGAGCTTGAGTACGCGCTCAACGTGTCAGGCTGCCGCGCACTCATCAGCGCCGAGCGGTTGAAGACCTCGAACTACCTGGAGATGCTGCGCACGCTCGCACCGGAACTCAATGAATGCGAGGCCGGCGCATTGAAGGCGGCGCGCTTGCCGCATCTGCAAACGGTGATCCGCCTGGGCACCGAAGCCAGCGCCGGAATGCTGAATTTCGAGGCGGTGATGGCGAGCGGCCGGGCCAGCCTGGATGCGGCGGTGCTGGCTGCGGCCGGCGCCGGCCTCTCATGCTTCGACGCCATCAACATCCAGTTCACCAGCGGCACGACCGGCAACCCCAAGGGCGCCACGCTCACGCACCACAACGTGGTCAACAACGCCCGCTTCATCGCGCAGGCCATGCGCCTGAGCGAAGCCGATTCGCTCTGCATCCCGGTGCCGCTGTACCACTGCTTCGGCATGGTGCTCGCCGTGCTGGCCTGCGTGTCGTGCGGCGCGGCGATGGTGTTCCCGGGCGAATCGTTCGACCCTGTTGCCACGCTCTCGGCGGTGAGCGAAGAGCGCTGCACCGCCTTGCACGGCGTGCCGACGATGTTCATCGCCGAACTCGACCATGCGCAGTTCGCCTCCTTCGACCTGGGTTCCTTGCGCACCGGCATCATGGCCGGCTCGCCGTGCCCGATCGAAACCATGAAGCGCGTGGTCTCGCAGATGCACATGGGTGAAGTGACCATCGCCTACGGCATGACCGAAACCAGCCCGGTGTCTTTCCAAAGCTCGACGGCCGATCCTCTCGACCGCCGCGTCTCGACCGTCGGCCGCATCCAGCCGCGCCTGGCAGCCAAGGTGATCGATGCCGAAGGTCGCACCGTGCCGGTCGGCCAGACGGGCGAACTCTGCGTGCGCGGCTACTCGGTGATGCAAGGCTACTGGGGCGATGCGGCGCGCACGGCAGAGGTCGTGCGCGACGGCTGGATGCACACCGGCGACCTGGCCGTGATCGATGCCGAGGGCTACTGCAACATCGTCGGCCGCGCGAAAGACATGCTGATCCGCGGCGGCGAGAACGTCTACCCGCGCGAGATCGAGGAGTTTCTGTTCCGCCACCCGGCTGTTCAATCGGTGCAGGTCTTCGGCGTGCCTGACGAGAAGTATGGCGAGGCGGTGTGCGCCTGGGTCGTGCTCAAGCCCGGCCAGCAGGCCACGGCCGACGACATCCGCGAGTTCTGCCGCGAGCAGATCGCGCACTACAAGATCCCGAAGTACGTGCGCTTCGTCGATGAGATGCCCATGACCATCACCGGCAAGGTGCAGAAGTTCGTGATGCGCGCGCAGATGGTCGATGAGCTGAAGCTCGTGGCCGCGAAGACGGCATGATTCGTCGCTGATCCTCTTTCGACTTCACAGACACGCCAGCCGCTGAACGCGGCGGCCCCAGGAGACACGATGCCTGCTCTGGCCTCCAAGCTGAACGCCCGGACCGAAGACTTCAAGACCAATGCCGCTGCTATGCGCGCGCTGGTCGATGACCTGAACGCGAGGCTCGCGAAGGTCGTGCACGGCGGTGGCGATGCGGCGCGCGCCAAGCACCTGGCGCGCGGCAAGCTGCTGCCACGTGACCGCGTCGAAACGCTGCTCGACCCCGACACGCCGTTCCTCGAGGTCGCGCCGCTGGCCGCCCTCGAGATGTACAGGAACGACGCGCCGGGCGCCGGCCTGATCGCCGGCATCGGCCGGGTGAGCGGCGTCGACTGCATGATCGTCTGCAACGACGCGACGGTGAAGGGCGGCACCTACTATCCGCTGACCGTCAAAAAGCATCTGCGCGCGCAGGAGATTGCCGAGGCGAACCGGCTGCCCTGCGTCTATCTGGTCGATTCGGGCGGCGCGAACCTGCCCAACCAGGCCGACGTCTTTCCCGACCGCGACCATTTCGGCCGCATCTTCTTCAATCAGGCGAATATGTCGGCCAA
>JAMFRW010000158.1 GCA_026224975.1 Rhodoferax sp.
ATCTGCGCGGCGAGAAGCCGATGCGGCTGGTGAACCAGCGCGGCGCGCACTACGACGAGTTGACGGTGAGTGACGTGATGACGGAGTTGTCGCAGCTATATGCGGTCGATCTGGCGGCGCTGCGCTCGGCGACGGTCGGCAACGTTGTGGAGACGCTACGCAAGTACGGCCGGCAGCATCTGCTGGTGGTGCAGCACGACGACCCCGATTCGCCGATGAGCATCCGCGGCGTGTTCTCGCAGACGCAGGTCGAGCGCCAGCTCGGCACGCCGATCGACATGATCGAGATTGCGATGAGCTTCGCGGAGATCGGTCAAGCAATAGCACACTGACCCGCCAAGGCGGGCCGGCTGCCAAGCCTACCGGATCGAGTAGCCGCGCCCGTCCATGCAGGCGGCGGTGGCGCGCTGGAACACGCTGGCGTCGGCCATCGCGTTGCGCTGGGTGGTGGCCCAGCGGTTGCAATCCTGCTGATCGGCTTCGGTCTGCGCGGCGCTCTGTCCGCTGCGCGGATAGACGACAGGATCGGGCGCGGAGCGCTGCGCCGGCACCGGCGCAGGTACGGCCTGCTGCTGGTAGTAGACGACCGGCGGTAGGCTGACGACGACATCCGGGTAGGCGTAGGTAGAGTAATACGGCGAGCTGTAGTAGCTGCCGAGACCCAAGCCCAACCCCAGGCCGATGCCGCCCCAAACCAGGCCCGGCCCCCAGCCGCGGTAGCCACCGCCGCCGCGCCAGTAGCCCGACCCGCCGTGGCCGAATCCGCCGTGGCCGACGAAATGGGCGCCACCACCGCCGCCATGCCCACCAAAACCGCCGCGGCTTTGGGCCTGCGCCGAGCCGGCGGCAAGGGCCAAGGTGGTGAATGTGATGGCAAGGGTGCGAAGGGCGGTTCTCATGACTTTCTCCTGACGCCACAGATGGCGTGAATCCTTCTAACGCCGCGCCAGCCAACATCGCCGACGCGAGCCTCGATTTTCCGCTTATCGGAATGCCTGCTCCCGGCAGGGTTGATAGCGCGTCAGGCACCGCTTTTACGGCCTTCGAGCGGTGAGAGCGAGGCGTCGGAAATCCGTTCCCGATGGCCACGATGCACGCGGATTTCCGTTTGCGGCACCGCCCACACCGACCCCGTTCGTCAATGAAATCAAGCACTTGCGCGCAGCCTGGCAAAGCGTGACTTATGGCACGTCGGATGCAATGTCTTTGCTCACAGCGTGGTCTTGTGCGCCGGTGCCGAACACCGCCCAACACGCCCGCGCTGCATGACGAATACACAAAACATCACCTGCCTTGACGCCTCTAGGAGAGATCTCTTGCCGAACCCGATCCACATGAAAAAGACCCGCCTTGCCGCCATGCTGCTGGGCTGCTTTGCCGCGCAGCACGCGCTGGCCATCGACACCTACGTCGGCGACCCCGGCACGCTGGGCGACCCGGCGAGCTGGCGCACCGACGAGTTCAAGAGCGACTGGGGCCTCGCAGCCCTCGGCGCCGAATTTGCCTACGCCCGCGGCTTCAGCGGCAAGGGCGTCAAGGTCGGCCTGGTCGACTCCGGCTACTTCAACCTGCACCCCGAACTCAACTCGTCGCGCTACCACGGCGTCGAGGTCAACGGCATCGCCGGCGCCTGGAACGGCACCTACAACGATACACACGGCACTCACGTGAGTGGCACCGTCGGCGCGGCGCGCGACGGCCTCTCGACCACCGGCAACATGCACGGCGTGGCCTTCAACGCCGATGTCTACGTGGGCAACACCCACAAGACCGACGGCGTGCTCTACGGCCTGCCGCAAGCCACGCAAACCGTCGCGCAGACCATCGAAAACGCCTACGTGGCCGACGTGTACCGCACCGTCAACGCCCAAGGCGTGCGCATCATCGGCACCAGCTTCGGCAGCCAGCCCAACACCGAGCAGTACCAGACGCTGTTCGCCAGCGCCAACATCCCCGGCGCGCCCACGCTCGCCGGTCGTGTCGGCCTGTACGGCGCGTGGAGCTATCTCTCGGGCCAGGACACCTGGTTCCAGGGCGCGCTCGATGCTGCCAAGACCGGCACCATCATCGCGTTCAGCGCTGGCAATGGCGGCTACGCCAACCCGAGCCCGCGCGCCGCGGCTGCGTACTTCATGCCCGAGCTCGAGGAAAACTGGCTGGCCGTGGCCGCGATCCGCCAGAACCTGACGATCGGTGGCGTGGCCGTCGGCCAGACGCTCAATGCCGACGGCTCGGTCAACGTGCCCGGCGCGCAGCTCTACAACCAGTGCGGCCTGGCCAAGTGGTCGTGCGTCACCGCGCCCGGCAACACCATCAACAGCAGCCGCGTGACGGTGGTCAACGGCGTGCCCACGCCCACCTACGGCAACTCCAGCGGCACCTCGATGGCCCAGCCGCATGCCACAGGCGCGCTCGCCGTCATCATGGAACGCTTCGGCTACATGACCAACGCGCAGGCGCTGGACGTGATGAAGACGACCGCGGTGCAGAACGGCACCATCAACTCGGCCGACAACAACATGGTGGCCATCGCCAACCCGAACGCCGGCAAGATGGTGGAAGTGCCCGACGAGCGCAACGGCTGGGGCACGGTGAGCCTCAAGAACGCGATGAACGGCCCCGGCCAGTTCACCGGCAAGTTCGCGGTCAACACCCAAGGCCAGAGCGATGTCTGGTCGAACAACATCTCCGACACGGCCATCAAGGCCCGCAAGCTCGAAGATGCGGCCGAAGCCACCACCTGGAACGCCACCAAGGCCAGCAAGGGCTGGAGCAACGGCTTCGTCTCGAACGGCGGCATCGACGACCAGGCCGAGTACACGACCGGCATGGCGCGTGAAGCCGCGCGCAGCACCCGCGTCTACGAAGGCAGCCTCTCCAAAGACGGTGCCGGCACGCTGGTGCTGAGCGGCAACAACAGCTACAGCGGCGGCACCGAAGTCTTCGGCGGCACGCTGGTGGGCCGCGGCGCCACGGCCTTCGGCACGGGCGACATGACGGTGTACGCCGGCGGCCAACTGGCCGGCACGACCACCATCGTCGGTGACCTGCTCAACCAGGGCGGCATCCTCTCGCCGGGCGAAGGCATCGGCACGCTGACGGTGCTGGGCAACTTCGCCCAGTTCCCGGCCGGCACGCTGGACATGGAATGGAGCGGCGGCCTCACCGACCTGCTCGACGTGAAAGGCACCGCCTTCCTCGGCGGCACGCTCGGCGTGACCTTCCTCGACAGCTACACCGGCACCGGCCACACGCTGTACACGCTGGTCAGCACCGGCAACTACCTCGGCACGTTCTCGATGCTCGACATCGAAGGGCTGGGCGCCGGCTACACCGCGAGCCTGGTCTACACCTCGTTCGGCGTGCAGCTCGACGTGGCGGCCGTGCCGGAACCCGAGACCTACGCGCTGATGCTCGCCGGCCTTGGCGTGATGGCCTGGGTGGCTCGTCGCCGCCAGCAGAAAGTCTGATTCGTCGCTCGCCGACAAGGCGAGCACCGTTTCGAAGTAATCGAAGGGCCGGCCTCACGAGGGCCGGCCCGACGCTGGCAAACTCACTGCATGACCCAGCCCGACTTCATCGAGATCTACGACAACGCACTCGACGCCGGCGCCTGCCGCGTGCTCATCGAGCGCTTCGAGGCCAGCGGCCACGCCCGCCGCGGCGAGACCGGCAGCGGCGTCGACCTCACACTCAAGAACAGCTGGGACATCCGGCTCGACGAACACCCCGCCTGGGCCGATGCCAAGGCGCAGCTCAACGCCGCGGTGTTCACCGGCGTCAAGCGCTACCTGCGGCGCTACGCCCATGCGGCGCTCGCGCCCTTGCAGCTCAAGATGGCCGATCCGGCGACAGGCGCGATGGTGGTTCTCGATGCCGAGCGCCTGGCCTCACTCGACGAAAAACTGCTGGACGAACTGGTGGCCACGGTCTTCAGGCCCGGCGGCATCAACCTGCAGAAGTACATCGCAGGCGAAGGCGGTTACCCTTACTGGCACAGCGAGGTCTACCCGCGGCTGGACATGGGCGAGGCGCTGCACCGCGTGGTGCTGTGGACCATCTACCTCAACGACGAGTTCACAGCCGGGGAGACCGAGTTTCTCTACCAGGGCCGCCGCATCGTGCCCAAGACCGGCTCGTTGCTGATCGCGCCTACCTCGTTCACGCACACCCACCGCGGCAACCGCCCCGAGGGTGGCAACAAGTACATCGCGACGAGCTGGATGCTGTTCCAGCGCGCCGAGAAGTTGTATGGCGCGCCGCCCGCTGTGAAGCCGCGCTGACGCATCCAGGCGGCGCCCAGCCGTTTACTTTTTAACGTACTCTTCCATCGGCTTGTCGTTCGGGCTCGCCCATGCCGCCTTGGTGGCATCCGACAGCGCCAGGCCGACCTTGGTGTTGGTCGGCGGAATCGGCTGCTGGAACCACTTGTCGTAGAGCTTGGCCACTTCGCCGCTCTTGATCAGGCCCTTCACGCTGTCGTCCACGGCCTTCTTGAAGCCCGGGTCGTCACGGCGGTACATGATGGCGATCGGTTCCACGGAAAGTACTTCGCCAACGATCTTGAAATCGACCGGGTTCTTGGCCTTGGAGATCAGGCCGGCGAGGATCTGCCCGTCCATCACGAAGGCATCGGCGCGGCCGGATTCCAGCAGCAGAAAGCTGTCGGAATGGTCCTTGCCGAAGACTTCCTTGAAGTCCATGCCGGTGGCGCGTTCGTTCTTGCGTAACGTCTGCACCGAGGTCGTGCCGGTGGTCGTCGCAACGATCTTGCCGTTGAGTTGCGCGATGCTGGTGATGCCCGAGGCGGCCTTGACGGCGGTGCGAACTTCTTCGACGTAAAGCGTCGGCGCGAAGGCCACGTCTTTCTGGCGAGTGGCGTTGTTGGTGGTGGAGCCGCACTCGATGTCGACCGTGCCGTTCTGGACGAGGGGAACGCGGTTCTGCGAGGTGACGGGCTGGTACTTGATGTCGAGCTTGGCCAGGCCGAGCTGCTTCTGCACGTCGGCCAGCACATGCTGGCACACGTCGTAATGGAAGCCGGTGTACTTGCCGTCACCGAGCGTGAAAGCGAGCGCGCCCGACGATTCGCGGACACCCATGGTGACGGAGCCGGAGTCCTTGATCTTCTTGAGCGTGTCGGCGGTTTGCGCTTGCGCTGCGCCGAGCGTGGCGAGCATCGCCGCGAGGGCGAGGAGATTGCGTTTCATGAGGGGAGTCTTTCTTGGGAAATGGAAAGCGGATTTCGTTCGGGCTGAGCGCCACTCCGTTCGGGCTGAGCCTGTCGAAGCCGCGGGAAGCTCGGTGCGGCACTTCGACAAGCTCAGTGTGAACGGATAGTGGCACTCCGTTTGAACAGATGGCGCTCAGCAAGAACGGATGGTGCTCATCGAGAACGGATGGAAAACCTCAAATCGGGAACGTGCACCGCGCCGTTGCCGTCGTCGGCTTGGCGATCGGCGTGTAGGTCACGAACGCACCCGGCGTGCCGATGTTCAGGCGGCGTTGCCCGTAACCCGTGGCGGCAGCCGTGCTGGTGCCCACCACGAACTGCTTGAGCTTGCCATCTGTCGGCTCCACCGTCGTGAAGTCCGGCAGCGGCGTACCGCCCGGGTTGTCTGTGCACAAGGCCGTGCCGCCGGTCGCCGTGGGCTGCAGGAACGTCAGCACATCCTTCGGGCCGCGCACGTAGACGTATTGGAGTCGGTTGGCGCCGGCAACACTCACGGTGCGGCTGAAGAAGCGGCCCGACCACAGCCGCGAGCGCGTCGCTTCCGAGAAGCCGCTGATCGCTTTCGCGCCATCGACCGTGCCGAGCTTGACCAGCCGAAGCCCGGTCATCGAGAGGCTGCCATCCGGCTGGATGTGGGCCACGCCCGGGTTGCTCGGGATCGCCAGCGCGCCGTTGAAGAGCACCGTCGTGTCGCCGAAGTTGACCACGCTGCTGTTGGCCGCATCGAGCGCGTAGGCACCCTTGCGCAGGCCAGCCGACTTGGCGGTTTCGAAGAAGGTCGCGGCGCCCGTCTGCGGATCGTTCTGGTAGTAGAACGTGCTGTGGACGTAGGTGCCGTCGTCGAACATCACCAGGTACTCGGGCTCGCTGCTGCCGTTGGGCCGCAGCCAGCCGCCCGCCAGCGCGTTGGCACCGCCGCCGACGCGCGTGAAGCTCACGCCGCCCGCGGCCGTCAGGGTGTTGCCGCTGATGCTCACGTTGGTCAACGGTGCGGCACCGGGGCCGGCGTCTTCCGAGGCTTCGATGAGCGTGGTCGTCAGTGTGCCGCCGGCCAGCGTGTAGCGGCCGTACTTGTAGCCGAAGCCGTTGTCGAAGGCGGTCGTGGCGGGAGTCGCCGCCACAGGCGTCACGCCGGTGTCGATGATCTGGTGCACAAAGGTGCCGTCACCCGCGAACAGGAACAGCTCCTTGACCGCGATGCCGCCGGTGGTGGTCGTCTTCACCCACGCGCCTTCGATCGGCTGGGCCGCTGTCTTGGCTTGCGCCGCGCTCACGTTCGCCAGGTTGGCGGCGGTCGGCACCAGGCTCTCCTGCAGCGCATTGAACAGCGTGTCGCGGTCGGCTGCGGCCAGTGGCCCGGCGACTTGCGAGAGCACTTGTTGCAGCGAGCCGGTGGCGGCCTGGCCGAGCGCACCGAAGCCCGCCTTGCCGGTGAGCCCCGAGGTCGCCGCCGTCTTCGCAAAACCGGCGGTGAGCAACTGGGCTAGTCCACTCATCTTGCCGCGCTTGGCATCGGTGCCCACCGTCGCGTCGCTGGCGTAGTTCGAGTAGAGCGTCAACCCGCCCACGTCGCCGGCGGTGCCGACCAGGTTGCTCAGGATGTTCTCTTCGGCCTGCGCGCGGTTGGGTGCGCGGCCGCCGTCGATTTCCGATTGCACGAGCGTGGTGTAGGGGCTGACGACCGCGCCCATGCCGGCCGGGGCGGCCAGCGTGTAGCTTGCGGTGACGGGCAAGGTGGCATCGGTCGTGGTGCCGGCGATGGCCTTGGCCAGCACCGGGTGGGCCGCGATGTCGGCATCCGTCAGGCCGGTGAGCTTGAAGCTGCCATCGGTGCCGGTGGTGGTGCTGGGCTCGGCGGCATCGCAATCGCGGTTGTCGTTCAGGTCCAGGCAGACGGTGGCTGCAGCCAGCACGCCGTCGATGGCGATGCCGCTGATGAACGAGGTGGCAGCAGGCGGCGGATCGACCGGCGGTGGCGTCACGGGGGTGTCGTCATCGCCGCCGCAACCGTAGAGCGTCAAGGCGGTCAGGCCGGCAACGGCAAGTGCCAGCGGCTTGAGGGTGAATGTCATGGTGTCTTCCAGTTCAGGGGCCTGGCGAGGCCTTTTGTGGTGGCTCGCCGGGCGTGGATCCAAGGGTCGATACCGAACCCGGGCGGGTTCGATGAACGTCGGCTTCGAAGGCGAGATCAGTCGCGCTTGCGGGCCAGGGTTGTCGCCGCGCAGACGCCGCCCAGGCCGAGCAGCATCAGCGCGATGTCGGCATAGCCCATCGCACCACCGCCACCACCGACGCTGGAAGCGGCCGGTGCCGGCGGCGCGGCCGTCACGTCGAGGAAGGCGGCCGAGAGCGCACCGGCCTTGCCGTCGTCGTTGGTGCCTTGCACATAGACCATGTGGCGGCCCGCGGCCAGGCCGGTCGTGTCGATGGCGCCGGTCACGGTCTTGGTCGCGTCCGGGAAGTCGGCCTTGGCCTGGTCGGAAGCGGCGAGCGCGAGCGGCGTGCCCACGGCACCCGGTTCCCACGGCAGCTTGTCGATGTAGGCCATCGCCGATTTCACGTTGTAGACCACCGGGTACGGCGGCGGCAGGATGTCGCCCTGGCCGGCATTCGAGTAGCGGTAGCGGTTGTCATCCACCGTCGCGCTCACCGTGGCCTTGCTGCCCGAGGGCACCGAGGCTTCGGCGACCTTCACGTTGACCGTGTCGGGCCCGAACGGCAACTGGTACGGCCGGTACAGCACACGGCTCAGCCAATGGAAGCCGTTGAAGTTCTCCGGATACGTCTCGCGCTCGAACACGCCGCAGTCTTCATAGAACGATCGGCCCATTTCCACCGTGTAGGCGGGTGCACCCAGGTAGCCGTAGATGGCGTCCTTGGTCGTGCCTTCGGTGTTGTAGCTCAGCAGTTGCTGCGATGAATAGTTGTTGTGGTAGGCCAGGCGCTGCGCGATGACGGCCATGCCCTTGTTGTTGGGCGTGTGGGTGTTGTTGCCGTTCTCGGTGCGCTCCACGCCCCACGGCCACAACACGGCGCGCGCGTTGCTGTGCAGGTCGATGAATACGCCACCACCGTAGTTCTCGCTTGCGCCGGTCGTCCAGTCGAGTTCGCCGGTGCCGCCGTTGGCGCGGTTCTCGGGGTTGCAATAGGTCGCGCTCTTCGGGCGACCATCGGGCAACGCGCCGCCTTCCCACTTGCACGCCGCCTGGTTCCAGGTGCCGCGCATGTATTGCAGGATGGCCTGGGTTTCGGGTTCCGAGCCGGCCGAGACGCCGCGGTAGGTTTCACCGCAGGCGTTGCCGTCGGAGCCGCCCGCGCCGCCGGTCGCCCAGCCGAACGGGTAGTTGCGGTTCAGGTCCACGCCGGAGTTGATGGTGTTGCGAACGCCGGCAGCCGTGCTGGTCGTGCAGGCGGCCGAACCGTAGTTGGTGTTCTTGCGCTGGCGGGCCGAAATGTCCTGCTCTGCGAGCTTGCGGCCATCCGGGTTGTGAACGATGAAGTGGTAGCGGTTGGTGTCCAGCATCATGGTCGCGTTAGCGTCCTTGCCGTAGTTGTCGAGCAGCCACTCGATGAACTTGATGCCGACTTCCTGCGGCGCGTATTCACGCGCGTGGATGCCGCCGGTCCAGACCATGTTGGGCGGCGCTTCGGCGCGCGCATCCTGCTTCTCGAAGTTGCCGACCACCAGCACCTTCACCGGGTTGGGCTCGACCGGGAACAGGCTCAGGTTGAAGCGCGTGACGATGGATGCCGGCAGGTACTTGATCAGCAGGTTGGCGAACGAGCTGCTGCTGTTGTCGGGCACGGCGGTGCCGACCGGCGGCACCACGATCTGCGTGCCCATCCAGGTCTTGCCGAGTGTCGCCATCTTGGCGAACTTGGGGTTGGCAGCCACGAGCTCATCGAAGGTGCTGTAGACCTGTTCTACCGTGCGGTAGCACGAGTGCACGCCGTTGGCGATGCTGCTCGGCCTGGCGCGGGCGGTGCGCTTGAGCGCACCCGACGCCATGTCTTGTGCGCGGGTGGTGATGAAGTTCTGGATGCGGGCCGTCTCGACCTCGTCGATCTGCACCGTCATGCCCATGCCCTGGACCTTGGCAAGCTCTTCGGGGCTGACTTCGGCATGCACGGTGCGCGTCTTCTGGTCCACATACGGGTGGTCGAGCAGCTTGGTCAGCTTGCCCAGCTCATCGCCGCTGTAGTAGGGGATCAGGACCGAGTAGACCTCGGGGTCGGCCGCGGCCTGGCTCGATATGGAGAGCGTGGCCGCGAGGGCCAGCGGCGCGAGCGCCAGCCGCGACAGCACGCGGGACGAGCATCGAAAATTCATGGGTGGTACTCCGGGGGTGGTGTGAAACACGGCAATCCCTAGAGCACCTGACGTGCCATGCGATTTCGATGCTTTTTGTCGATGTGAAACGAGGCACCAGAGGCTCGAGCAAAGCCTCTGTTTCCATAGGTAAAAGCAGGAAACGAAGCGCGTCGAACGCTGCAGGCGGAGGGTCGCTTGCGTGACACCCATCGAACGGCTTTCCGTCGCCTCGCAAAGCGCTTCGATCGGGTTCCCGACAGGCCGTTGCAGCCCGCGGTTATGACGGCCTCAGAACAGGGTTCGAACGCCGTGCACCTACTGCAAGCCGTGCTTGCGGATCTTGTCGTTCAGCGTGGTCTTGGCGATGCGCAAGGCCTTGGCGCTGTGGGCGATGTTGCCTTGGTGGCGGCCCAGCTCGACCGAGATCAGGCTGCGTTCGAACGCATCCACCATCTCGACCAGCGAGCGGCTGTCGTCGCCGATTTCGCTCTCGCGCGCCGGCTCGAAACCGAAGCCGTCCTTGCCGATGCCCAGCACCAGACAATCAGCCACGTTGCGCAGCTCGCGCACGTTGCCCGGCCAGGCGTGCGCCATGAGCCGGTGCATCTGCTCGTCCGAGACTTCCGGCTGCGGCCGGTTGTAGCGGGTGGCCGCGAGCAGCATGAAGTGCTCCATCAGCATCGGGATGTCTTCGCGCCGTTCGCGCAGCGGCGGCAGCTCAATCGAGACCACGTTGAGCCGGTAATACAGGTCGGCGCGAAAGCTGTTTTGCTGCGCGCGCTGCAGCAGGTTGTCCTTGGTCGCGGCGACCACGCGCACATCGACCGGCACATGGCGGTTGGAGCCCAGCCGCTCGATCACGCGCTCTTGCAAGACGCGCAGCAGCTTGATCTGCATCGCCATCGGCATGCTCTCGACCTCGTCGAGAAACAGCGTGCCGTTGTGCGCGTATTCGATCTTGCCGATGCGGCGTTTCTGCGCGCCGGTGAAGGCGCCCTGCTCGTGGCCGAAGAGTTCGCTGTCGAGCAGGTTGTCGGGCACGCCGCCGCAGTTCAGCGCCACGAGCTGGCCCGTCTTGCGCAGCGAGAGTTCGTGCAGCGCTTGCGCCACCAGCTCCTTGCCGGTGCCGGTCTCGCCGTGGATCAGCACATCCACCGGCGAGGCCGCCACCTCCTTGATCAGCGCCCGCACCCTGGCGATCTGCGGCGAGCGGCCGATGAGCTTGCTCTCGACACCATCGCGCGTGGAAAGCGCCTGGCGCAGTGCTGCCACCTCCATGGTCAACGCGCGTTTTTCGAGCGCACGCCGAACCACCTCGACCAGCACATCGGGCGAGAACGGCTTCTGGATGAAATCGTAGGCACCGCTGCGCATGGCCTCGACCGCCAGGTTCACATCGCCGTGGCCGGTGATCATGATGATGGGCAGCGCGGCATCGATCTCGCGCCCGCGCCGCACGACCGAGAGGCCATCGGCGCCGGGCAGCCGCATGTCGGTCACGATCACGCCGGCAAAGCCCGGGGTGATGAGCGGCGCCGCCTGTTCGGCCGAGGCCACGGCTTCGACACGCAGGCCCGCGAGTTGCAGGGCCTGCACGCAGCCGAGCTGCATGTTGGGATCGTCTTCGATGACGAGGACGCTGAGTTCGGGGATCATGGTCAGGATTCTCGGGCAGCCGCTGGCGCGGTCTGGGCCACCGGCCCGGTCGGCAGCAGCAGGCTGAAGCGCGCGCCGCCGCCGGGCCGTGCGGCGGCTTCGATGTCGCCATGGAACTCGCGCACGATGTCGCGCGAGATCGCCAAGCCCAGGCCCAGGCCGGCACCGTTGGCCTTGGTGGTGAAGAAGGGTTCGAAGAGGCGTGAGCGCGTATCGACGCAGAGGCCACTGCCGGTGTCGAGCACATCGATGCGCACCCAGCCTTGCACATGGTCGATGGCATGGCGGGCTTCTTCTCCGGCCGTCTCATGGCAGCAGCAATCGGTGTCATCCGCCGGGCGCGCAGCTTCCACGAAGGCTTCCAGCGTGAGCACCTTGCACGGCGCATCGGCCATCGCATCGATCGCATTGCCGACGAGGTTGATCAGCACCTGCTCCAGCCGGTTCGGGTCGCACCAGGCGCTCAACCGCCCCGGCACGCAGCGGTTGATGACCTCGACCGATTCGTTGCGCAGCCGCGGGCCGTAGAGAAACAGCGCATTGCCGATCGCATGGGCCACATCCGCATGCACGGGGATGGGCAGCGACTTGCGCGCGAAGCCTTTGAGCGGCTGGATGATGCTGCCCATCTGGTCGGCCATGCGCGCGATGATGTTGAGGTTGCCCGAGAGCGCGTTGAGGTCGCCGCGCCGCAGGAATTCCGAGGCATTGCCCGAGAGCGTGCGGATCGCGCCCAGCGGCTGCGTCAGCTCGTGCGTGATGCCCGTCGCGAGTTGGCCGAGCATCGCCATCTTGGCGGCGTGCACCAGCTCGCCTTGCGCGTCGCGCAGCGTGAGTTCGGCGCTCTCGCGCTCGCGCACCTCGTTGCGCAGGCGGTCGTTGGCGGCAGTCAGGGCTTGCGTGCGGCTGGCCACGTTCTGCTCCAGCTCGGCGTTGACCCGCTCCAGCAGCAGCCGCGCCTCGTGCCGCTGACGCTGGATGCGCCGGTGCTGCGCCGCGTAGAGCGCCAGCAGCAGCAAAAAGCTCGCGCCCACCGCGCTCATCATGCTGTAGACGAGGGCCTGGCTGCGCACCGCGCGCAGGTCGGAGAAGGTCATGAGCCGCCAGTCCATGCCGTCCAGCGTGCGGCTCAGCACCAGCATCTCCGGGTTGCGGTTCTGCGAGCGGTAGGCGGCGTCGCCGGGCAGCAGGCCTTCGAGCACCTGGCCGTCGTCATCCGACTTCGTCAGCACCGCCAGCGGAAAGCGCGGGATGCGCCGGTTGTTGTACATGCGCGTGAGCTGCAGATCGACCCTTCGCTCCAGCGGCAGCGCGGTGAGCGCCGTGTAGCGCCACTCCGGTTGCGAGGACATGATGACGACCTGGTTGGTATCGGCCAGCAGCGCATGCGCGCCCAGCATCTCCCAGGTCTGGTCGATGGGCTCCAGCCCGATCTTGATGGCCGCCACGCCGACCACGCGAGCGCCATCGCGGATCGGGTGCGAGACGAAGTAACCCGGCTCGTCACCATGGATGCCGATGGCGAAGTGCCGGCCCACGCGGCCCGAGAGCGCTTCCAGAAAGTAGGGGCGAAAGGAGAGGTCTACGGCCACATGGCTGTCGTCGGGCTTGTCGCCGTTGCTAGACGCCAGCACCATGCCACGATCGTTCATCACGAAGACCGCCATGCTGCCCATGTGCGCGTTGAGCCGGCGCAGGTAGTCGTTGGCTTGCGCGAGACGGCGCTTGTCATCGGGCTCGCGCAGGAGCGAGAGCACTTCCTTGTTCAACTGGATGGTGGCCGGCACATGCTCCAGCCGCTTGATCACGCCTTCGATCGCCGACGAGAACAGATCGAGCCGGTGGTTGGATTCGGCGCGCAGGTCATTGATGCCGCGCCGCTCGCCCACGCTGTAGCCGAGCCACGCGGCGGCCGTCACCACGATGGCGATCAGCGTGCCCCAGACGACGCGGCGCAGCGGTTGCCGGCTCATCATCCCCAGGGCTTGTCGTTGGGCGCGCGGTACAGCTCGAGCAAGGCGTCGGACGGCGGCCAGTTCAGATTGAGGCCGCGCGGCGGAATGGGCCGCTGGAACCACTTGGCGTGGATCTTGAGCGCCTCGCCCGAAAGCATGAGCCGCGTCAGCGCCGCGTCCACCAGGGCCTTGAAGGCTGTGTCGCCGCGCCGCATCATGCAGCCATAGGCTTCCGACGACATCGGCGTGCCGACGACGATCCAGTCCTCCGGGTGTTCGGCCTTGGCGCGCTCGCCGTAGAGCAGCGCATCGTCGAGCATGAAGGCATCGACCTTGCCGGCTTCGAGCAGGTGGAAGGATTCACCGTGGTCCTTGGCAGAGACGATGTCGAGCCGGCCGCCGAGGCGTTCATCGAAGGTGCGCAACAGTCGGTCGGAGGTGGTGCCGGCGGTGATGACCACGCGCTTGCCGGCGAGGTCGGCAAAGTCCTTGATGCCGGCGCTCTTGCCCGTCATCAGCCGCGTGCCCACGACGAAGATCGAGGTCGAAAACGCCACCTGCCGCTCACGCTCGGCGTTGTGGCTGGTGGAACCGCATTCCAGATCGACCGCGCCGTTCTGGACCAGCGGAATGCGGTTTTGCGCCGTCACCGGCACGAGCTTGATGGTGAGCGCCGGCAGCTTGAGTTCGGCGCG
>JAMFRW010000159.1 GCA_026224975.1 Rhodoferax sp.
AGCCACGAGCTGAGGGCGTACACCATGAACAGGCACATGAAAAAGGCGATCCAGAACATCACGGTGCTGAAGCCGCGGCCTTCCTGAAACAGCCGGCCGATCGGCGCACCGACCGCCTTGTCCTCACGCGGCAGCGCGAAGCGGTCGCCCGCCTGCGGCCGATACCCCGGGTCCTGACGAGCGGCAAGCGCTTGCAACTCATCGAGCCGGTTCTGCTTGATGAGGAAGGGCATCGATTCCGGCATCGATTTCAGGATGAACGGGATCAGCAACACCGGCAACCCCGCGGCGAGAAACACCGAGGACCAGCCGTAGGCTTCCATCAAGCCTTTGCCGAGCAGCGCGGCCAGCATGCCGCCGACCGCGTAGCCGCTGAACATCAAGGTCACCATGGTGCTGCGGATCTTCCTGGGCGAGTATTCGGTCATCTGCGCCACCACGTTCGGCATCACGCCGCCGATGCCCAGGCCGGCTAAAAACCGCATCGCACTGAAGGTCACCGGGTCGTGCGTCAACCCTGCTGCCGCCGTGAAGACGCTGAACAGCGCAATGCAGATCACGATGGCGCGCTTGCGACCGATCTTCATGATCGACGGCAGTGCGATGCCGGCGACTGCCAGGTCATAGCCGTCGAAGATGATGATCAGGGCGCACCAGAAAAGCACCAGCTTGTGGAAGGCGTTGAAGCGGGCGTTGTCTGCCAGCTTGTGGAGGTCGATGTCGCGCATGGTCTGTCTCGATGTGTGGGGGTTGAGGAATGACGGTCTTGTTGCCGTTAGCCGAGGTCGCCGCCGCCGACTGGCAGGACGGTTCCGGTGATGTAGGACGATTCATCGGACGCGAGGAACAGGATGGGCGCCACTTGTTCGGCGATCGTCCCGTAGCGGTGCATCAGGCTGGAGTCGACCGTCTGGTCGACCACGCCCTGATACCAGGCCTGCTCTTGCCGGCTGGGTTCGATCGCGGCCCGGTGGCGCGGCACGCGCCGCGGCGGCGCGTCAGTGCCGCCCGGGGCGGTCGCGTTGATGCGGATGCCGTCGCGCGTGTGCTCCATTGCGAGAGACGCGGTCAGCGCATTGACTCCACCCTTGGCTGCCGAATAGGGCACGCGGTGAACGCCGCGGGTGGCAACCGACGAGACGTTGACGATCACGCCGCGCTTCTTCTCGACCATGTAGGGCAGCACCGCGCGACAGCACCACAGCGTGGGGAACAGCGAGCGCCGAATCTCGGCCTCGATCTGCGCCTCCTCGTAGTGCTCGTAAGGCTTGGCCCAGATGGTGCCGCCGACGTTGTTGATCAGCACGTCGATGCGCTCGAACCGCGCGAGGCATTGCGCAACGACCGCCTGTGCGCCGGCATAGGTTTCGAGATCGGCCTGGAAGGCCAGCGCCGTTCCGCCTTCGGCAGCAATCTCCGCCACCACTTCGCCGACGATGTCGGACCGGTCGACCGCCAGCACGGAGCCGCCCTCGGCCGCCACGCCCAGCGCCACGCTGCGGCCTATGCCTTGCGCGGCCCCGGTGACGATGACGACCTTGTTCTCGAACCGGTTGCCGCTCATGCCGCCACCGTCTCGTTGGCCGACGAGAACTTCTCGAAGTGGAAGTTCTTCGGCGTCACGCCGACGCCGGCCATCCACTTGCGCACGCCTTCCACCATCGGCGGCGGGCCGCAGACATACACGTCGACGTTACCGTCGTGCAGATCGTCGGCCGAGAGGTGGTTCGTGACGTAGCCGAGCTTCCGGTGGCCGCTGCCCGCGTCCACCACACAGGTGAAAAACTCGAAGTCCGGCAGCGCCGCCTTCAGCGTGTTCAAGGTATCGACTTCGACCAGGTCCTCGTTCGTGTTGACGCCATAGCCCAGCCGGATCGGCTGGTCGGTCGGGTGGTCCTTCAGCCACAGCAGCATCGACAAAAACGGCGCGAGTCCCGTTCCGCCGGCCAGCATCAGAATGGGACGCACGGCCGATCGCAGGTAGAAGCTCCCATACGGCCCGGTGAACATCATGAAGTCGTCGGGCTGGGCCTTGTGGCGCATGTAGGTGCTCATCAGGCCGTCCGGCACGTCGCGGATCAGGAAGGCGAGTTCGGTCTGGTTCGGCGCGGAGCTGAACGAGTATGAACGGGTCTGCTTGCTGCCAGGCACCATCAGGTTCACATATTGGCCGGGCAGGAAGGCCAAGGGCCGCTCGGCCTGAACCGAGAACGACACTGTCGTCGCGGAATCGCGTTCGATCTTGGCCAGCTTGCCACCGTGTGCCGCTACCTCGGTCTTGCAGGCGGCCGACGAGGCGGGAATGCGAACCACGCAATCCGAAGTCGGCTTCATCTGGCAGGTCAGCACGTAGCCGTTGGCGGCCTCGTCATCGGCCAGCGCGTCCTCGATGTAGTCGCCCATCGTGAACGTGCCGCTCTCACAATGGCACTTGCAGGTGCCGCAGGCGCCGTCGCGGCAGTCCAGCGGGATGTTGATCTTGGCGCGATAAGCCGCGTCGGCGACGAGTTCGTTCGGCTCGCAAGGGATGATGCGCGAGACACCGTCCTCGAATTGCAATGCGATGTTGAATGACATCTTTGTCTCCAAATGAATGTTGAGCGAAGAGGCCGGCAGAGCGCCGGGCCGCCCCAAGCCGGCCGGCGACCCACCCGGCGGGTGGGGCCGGTACGCCGGCACCGGGTGCCCCATTTCTAGATGTGGTAGATGTCGAGCAGGTGGTGGATGTAGTCGTTCTTCAGGACGACGTACTTGCGCTTGATCAGCGGCTTCTCACCGCTCACATCGAGCGTGTATTGCGAAGTACCGAAGTACACGTCGACGATGTCGTAGCGGAAGCTGTGTGTCGTCCAGTTGAAGGTCAGCACGCAGCGCTCGGCGTCCTGCGACAGGATCTCGAGGTTGACGATCGCGTGGCCGGTTCGCGTGTCGGGCATCGTCGCGCTGGAGCGATCTGTCTGGATACGGAAGACCCGGTCTTCCAGACCCTGCTTGCTCGGGTAGTAGATCAACGAGACTTCGTTGTTCGGGTCGGTCGTGAGCTTGTCGTCGTCGTCCCACGAGGGCATGAAGAACTCGGCGTCGTCGGCGTAACAGGCGAGCCAGTCGGCCCAGCGGTGTTCGTCTAGCGCGCGCGCTTCGGCATACACGAAGGCCTGCAGGGCTTGGTAGGAGAGCATCATGCGGCCCCCTCGGCCACATAGGCCTTCTTCATCGTCTGCAGCCAGTATTCATGCTGGCCGATGTAGAGGCCCTCGTCCTCTGTCTTCACGCAGCTCAGCTCGGGCTTCAGGCCGATCAGGTCGGCAGTGGCATCCGCCCCCTTGATCCAGTGCGTGGCGCCACGGCTCATGTCGTTCCACTTGACGGCCCGTGCGCCGTAGCCGTGCTGGCAGGAGCGGAACTCCTCCAGGTCGTCGGGCGTGGCCATGCCGGTGGCGTTGAAGAAGTCTTCGTATTGCCGCAGGCGGCGTGTGCGCGACTCCGGCGCTTCGCCCTTGGGCGCGATGCAGTAGATCGTCACCTCGGTCTTGTCGACCGCGATCGGCCGCACGATGCGAATCTGCGAGCTGAACTGGTCCATCAGATAGACGTTCGGGTAGAGGCACAGGTTCCGTGATTTGCCCAGCATCCAGTCGGCCCGCGCCTCGCCGAACTTCGTCACCCATTCGGCGCGCTGCGAATACAGCGGCCGGTCTTCGGGGTTCGACCAGTTGGTCCAGAGCAGCAGGTGGCCGTGCTTGAAGGTGTAGGAGCCGCCGCCCTGCTTGGCCCATTGGCCGGCGTTCATGGCCTTGACCGTATCGACCTTGCCATCGGCGCTGCGCCGGCTCGTCGTGGCCGCATAGTTCCAGTGAACAGACGAGACGTGGTAGCCATCGGCACCGTTTTCGGCGCCGAGCTTCCAGTTGCCATCGAAGGTGTAGGTCGAGGCGCCGCGCAGCACTTCGATGCCCTCGGGCGATTGGTCCACGATCATGTCGATGATCTTGGCCGCCTCGCCCAGGTGCTCCTTCAGCGGTGCCACATCGGGGTTGACGCTGCCGAACAGAAAGCCGCGGTAGTTTTCGAAGGCGCCGAGGGCATGAAGGTCATGGCTGCCTTCGCAGTTGAAGCTCGGCGGGTAGCCGGCCTCCGTGCTGTTGTCCTTGACCTTGAGCAGCTTGCCCTTGTTGCTGAAGGTCCAGCCGTGGAAGGGGCAGGTGAAGCTCGCCTTGTTGCCCTTCTTGTGCCGGCACAGGATCGCACCGCGGTGCGTGCAGGTGTTGGCCAGCGCGTTGAGCTGGCCGTCCTTGCTGCGGGTGATGACGACCGGCTGGCGGCCGATGTAGACGGTCAGGTAGTCGTTGACGTTGGCGATCTGGCTCTCGTGGGCCAAATAGACCCAGTTGCCTTCGAAGATGTGCTTCATCTCCAGATCGAACAGCTGCTCGTCGGTGAAGACCGACCGGTCGAGCCGGTACAGGTGCTTGACGGGATCGTCTTGCAACAGCGCATCGAGCTTGGGCAAGTTCGCGTGGGGGACGGGGTAGATGGGGATCACGGGAGTCTCCTAGTCCGCGCTGCTCAGCCGACCGCGCGCGCCAGACGGGCTTCGGGTGCAGACTCGTCCTCGCTGGCGGCCGGCTGCATCACGAAGTCGAAGGGCACGCGGGTGAACGGCTCATTCACACCAAGAGACTCGTAGCCCTTGGGCGAGGTGTTCGGCTCCAGCTTCAGGATCAGCCCGTCGCGGGTGGCGAACGCGAAGTCATCGTCGATGAAGCTGTCACCGGGCACGTTGACCTGTGTCGTGAGGGTGCGAAGGCCGGGGGCGGCGACCAGGAAATGGATGTGGGCCGGGCGGTTGCCGTGGCGGCCGATGGCGGTGAAGATCTCCGCGGTCGGGCTGTTCGGCGGGATGGCGTAGCCGGGCGGCAGGAAGCTGCGGAAGCGGTAGCGGCCCTGGGCATCGGTCTCGATGCGGCGGCGCAGCGCGTATTCGGCCTGGTCGGGATCGAAATGCGAATAGCGGCCCAACTCGTTGGCATGCCACACGTCGACGATGGCGCCGGCCACCGGCTTGCCGTTCAAGTCCAGCACGCGGCCCTCCATGACCATGGTTTCGCCACGCTTGGCGTCGCCTGCTTCGTCGACGCGCGTCTCGTATTTGGAGAGCGGCGCGCCGGCAATGTAGAGCGGCCCTTCGATGGCGCGCGGCGTGCCCGCCAGGCGGCCGGCGCGTTCGTCGGCTTCGTCGGAGCGGATGTCGAGCAGGCGGTCGAAACCCAGGCCGGCAGTGATCAGGCCGCCCTGGCCACTCGCACCGAGCCGCGACAGCCAGTCGACACCGACCCAGAATTCATCGGGGGTGATGTCCAGATCGTCGATGGCGCGAAACAGGTCGCCGACGATGCGGGCCACGATCTTCTGGGCACGCGGGCTGCCGTTCGGCCGGTTCGATTCGGTCACGCGGGTCAGCAATTGAGATTGGGTGAATTCGTTCATGGTCTATGTCTCCAGTGGGTCGGGGTTCCGGGGATTTGCCGGGGCGGGGTGAAGGGGTGCAGTGGCGATGGAAGGGCGTCGCGTCAGCGGTCGTCGTCGTGGACCGACGAGGCATGCCGGCACAGCGGCTGGACCTCGATGTCCATGTAGGGGAAGAGCGGCAAGGTCATCAGCGTGTCGTGCAACGCGGCGTTGTCGGCCACATCGAAGACGCTGACGTTGGCGTAGCGGCCAGCGATGCGCCAGAGGTGGCGCCACACGCCGGCGCGCTGCAACTCCTGGGCGATCTGCTTCTCGCGCGCCTTGAGCCGGTCGGCATCGGCCGGCGGCATGTCGTGCGGAAGGCGAACAATCATTCGAACGTGAAAGAGCATGGCGATGTCCTCAAGCGGTGATGGCAACGGTGTGCGACGAGCGGTCGCGGCGGTAGAAGGCGAGCTTGTCGAGATCGAGTTGCACACCGAGCCCGGGCACTTGCGGCAATTGCAGTTCGTAGTCGCGGTACTCCGGCCGCTGAACGACGATGTCGTCCTTGAGCAGCAGCGGGCCGAACAATTCGGTGCCCCAGGCGAGCGTGGGGCAGGCGGCGAACACATGCGCTGCGGCGATGCTGCCGACACTCCCTTCGAGCAGCGTGCCGCCGTAGATGCCCACGCCTGCGGCATCGGCCACCGCCGCGGCGCGCAGCGTCGGCCACAGGCCGCCGGCCTGCGAGATCTTCAAGGCATACACATCGGCCGCGCCCTCGGCGGCAAGATCGAAGGCGTCTGTCGCGTCATGCACCGCTTCGTCGGCCATGAGCGCCACATCGAAGCGCTCGGCGAGCCGGCGCAGTGCACGCCGGTTGCGGCGGGCGACGGGCTGTTCGATCAGGGCGACGCCGGCCGCTTCGAGCGCTGCGATGCCGCGCACCGCGGTCGGCTCGTCCCAGGCCTGGTTCACGTCGACGGTCAGCATCACTTCGTCGCCGAGGCCGCGGCGAATCGCCTGTACATGCGCGATGTCCTCTGCCAGCGGGTGGCTGCCGATCTTGAGCTTGAAGACCTTGTGGCGGCGCGCTTCGATGAGCGCCACGGCCTCGTCCACATCACGCGCCGCATCACCGCTCGCCAGTGTCCACAGCACCGGCAAGGCATCGCGCACCGCGCCGCCGAGCAGCGCATGCACCGGCAGGCCCAGGCGCTGGCCTTGTGCATCCAGCAGCGCCGTTTCGATGGCCGACTTGGCGAAGGAGTTGCCTTGCACCGAGGCGGCGATGCGCTTCATGGCCATGGCGACTCGGGTGGCGTCCTGGCCGACCAGCAGCGGCGCCACGTAGGTATCGATCGCGCTCTTGATGCTCTCGGGGCTCTGGTCGCCATAGGCGAGGCCGCCGATGGTGGTGGCCTCGCCGATGCCGGTGACACCATCGCTGCACACGAGGCGCACGATCACGAGTGTCTGCCGCATCATGGTGGTCATCGCGAGCTTGTGGGCGCGGATGGTCGGCAGGTCGACCAGAACGGCGTCGATCGATTGCATGGTGGGGTACTTGGGTGGGTTCGAGTTCATGGGATGAATCTTGATTCCCATAGCGCGTTTGGTCCAATATCGATTGGGTCCGGCAAAATACCTTCAAGGTATACAGGCGTCGGGTTTCTACTGAGCCGATCCGTCCCGAGTCGACCCCCACAGAGGAAGCCACCATGAATCTCGAACTCCGCCACCTGCGCTACTTCACCGCCGTTGCGCGCGAACTGAGCTTCAGCCGGGCGGCCGAGCAGTTGCACATTGCGCAGCCGCCGCTGAGCCGCCAGGTTCGATCGCTGGAGGACGAACTCGGCGCCGAGTTGCTGGACCGTGGCTCGCGCCCGCTGCGCCTCACGCCGGCGGGCCGCTTCTTCCAGATCCAGGCCCAGCAGATGCTCGATCGCATGACCGAGGTTCAGGAAGCCACCGCCCGGATCGCTGGCGGTGGCCGCACCTGGTTCGGTCTCGGCTTCGTCCCCTCGACGCTTTACGGCGCCTTGCCGGAAGTGATCCGGCGTTTCCGCGAGGCGCAACCCTCGGTCGAGTTGAGCCTCTTCGAGATGACCACAGTCGAGCAGATGGACGCCTTGAAGGCGGGCCGCATCGATGTGGGGTTCGGTCGCCTGCGGTTCGAGGACGACGACATCGTCGGCGAGCTGGTGCGAGACGAAATCGTCGTCGCGGCGCTGCCGGCCAACCACCGCCTGCTCAAGCACAAGAGCCTGACGTTGGCCAAGCTCGCGTCCGAGCCGCTGCTGCTGTACCCCGCCAAGCCCCGGCCGAGTTATGCAGACCAGGTGCTGGAGATGTTCCGCTCACGCGGGCTGAAGCCGACGGTGGCGATGGAAGCAAACGAGGTGCAGACCGCCATAGGTCTGGTCGTGGCCGGCATCGGCTATGCGCTGGTGCCGGGCTCGGTCCAGGCGCTGGACCGGGCCGGCGTCGTCTACAGGCCGCTGAGCGACGAAGGCGTGACCACGCCGATCATCATGAATCGGCGGCGCGACGACGATTCGGAGTTGACGACCTACATCCGCACGATGGTGCGCGCACTGCCGACGTCGACGCTCGGCAAGCCGAAGCCGCCTGCCACGCCCGCTGCAGCGAACAATCCGGCGGGATCGCGCGGCCGCTGATCACGCTCCCACCTGCCGCAGGGTGTCGAAACGCCCTGAGGTTGCGCGCCGTCGAGCCGGTACGATGCGTGCGCAGCGGGCCAGCGATGGCTCGCCGTCCACCTTCGTGCCCGAACCCGACCCATGAACATCACCGCGCCGCTCGCCCAACTCGAAACCCCCGCCGCCCTGGTCGACGTGAGCCGCATGCAGCGCAACATCGCCCGCATGCAGCAGCGGGCCGATGCGCTCGGCGTGCGCTTGCGGCCGCATGTGAAGACCAGCAAATGCACGCCCGTCGTGCAGGCGCAGCTCGCGGCCGGGGCGCAGGGCATCACCGTCTCGACGCTCAAGGAGGCGTCGCAGTTCTTCGCCGATGGCATCACCGACATCCTCTATGCCGTCGGTATCGTCGCGAGCAAACTGCCAGCCGCGCTTGCCTTGCGGCGCCATGGCTGTGACCTCAAACTCATCACCGACAGCGTGGCCTCCGCCGAGGCCATCGTGGCGTTCGGGCGGGAGCATGGCGAGCGCTTCGAGGTCTGGATCGAGATCGACACCGACGGCCACCGCTCCGGCATCAAACCGTCCGAGCCCGCATTGATAGACGTGGCGCGCGCCTTGCACGACGGAGGCTGCACACTCGGCGGCGTGATGACGCATGCGGGTTCGAGCTACGACCACGACACGCTCGACGCGCTGATCGCCCTCGCCGAGCAGGAGCGCGCCGGCGTCGTGCTCGCGGCCGAGCGCCTGCGCGCCGCCGGCTTGCCGTGCCCGGTGGTGAGCCTGGGTTCCACGCCCACCACGTTGATGGCCGAGCACATGACTGGCGTCACCGAGATGCGTGCGGGCGTCTACGTGTTCTTTGATCTGGTGATGCAGAACGTCGGCGTTTGCAGCGGTGACGAGATTGCGCTGAGCGTGCTCGCGACAGTGATCGGCCACCAGGTCGACAAGGGGTGGGCCATCGTCGATGCCGGCTGGATGGCGATGAGCCGTGACCGTGGCACGGCGAAGCAGAAGCACGACTATGGCTACGGCCAGGTCTGTACGATCGACGGCACTGTGTTGCCTGGTTGCACGCTGAGTGGGGCGAACCAGGAGCATGGCATCTTGTCGTTCGCATCGATCGACAAGGAATGGCAGGGGACAACTGTCCACGCGCCACCGATCATCGACATCGCAACCCGTCTACCCGTCGGTACGAGGCTGCGCATCCTGCCCAATCACGCCTGCGCGACCGGCGCGCAGTTCCCCGAATACCACGCGTTCGCCGAGACCGGTGAACTCACAACCTGGGAGCGCTTTCATGGCTGGTGAATCGACAGACAACGGCATCACCTGTGTGCAGCCCGAAGGCCTGCCGCGCCCCGGCGGCCACTACAGCCACGCGGTTGTCGCCAACGGCTTCGTCTTCGTCTCCGGCCAGTTGCCGATCACGACCGAGGGCACGCGGCTTGTCGATGCGCCCTTCGAAGCGCAGGCCTTGCAGGTGCTGGAGAACGTCCGCCTCGCCCTCGTCGCGGCCGGCAGCGGCATCGATCGGCTGGTGCAGGTGCGTGTCTACCTCGACGACATCGAGCACTGGCCGGCGTTCAATGTGCTGTACGCCAAGTGGGCCGGTGATTCACGGCCGGCACGCGCGATCGTGCCGACGGGCGCGCTGCACTTCGGGTTGAAGGTCGAGATCGAGGTGACGGCTTTGGCTTAGGCAGAAGTCAGCGCAGCTCACGTGCAACCGACACCGGCACCGCTATCGTCATGTCCAGCAGCATCTGCGCCATGCCCTTGCCCAGCGGGTCCATGCGCATCGAAGACGGCCCGCCGCCGGCCAGCGCTTCGTGCAGCACCAAATTCATGGCATGGATGCCGGGCAGGTGGAAGCGCTCGACCTTGCCCTTGACCGAATGCGCGAAGTAGCGCTGCACCGCCTCGGGCGTCACGCGTGCCCACAGCAGCGGCAGCCATTCGGGGCGGCGCGCGATGATGCCGATGTTGGAGATGTCGCCCTTGTCGCCGCTGCGGGCCCAGGCGAGCTGGATCAAGCGGACTTCTTGTGTGGGCTCGGTGCCATCGTGCCAGTCTGCGGGCGGTGACAACGCCGCTGCGACGCTCGATGATGAAGCTTCTGGCACCGTCACGGCGTGCCGTTCACCATCGAGCACAAAGGCCACCGGCACTGCGCTCTTGGCCAGCGTGAACGAGAACGGCTTGATCAACGGCGACACCGCCGGCCGCCCGCCGCCGGGGCTCGTCGTGCCCGGCGCCCACGAGGTGCCCGACGGCGCGATCTCGCGCGCAAACATCGTCAGCGCATCCTTCTTCGGATGGTTGGCGACCACGCGCATCATCACTTCGCGCGACTGCCCGGTGCGGGCGTGTTCGCCGTAGGACGACTCGGTGCCGATGATCTCGATGTAGGTCGAGGTGAACGGCGGCTGGCCGCTTTGGCGCAGGATCTCGCTGGTGCGCTCGATGATGGCTTCTGCCGTGCGGCGGGCCTTCTTGTCGGCATCGATGCCGATCATCACCATGCTGCCGGCGCACCGAAAGCCATCGATCTGCGTCGCCGAAACCTTGTAGCTCGCCGTCGGTGCGCGGCCCTTGGCCGGGCTCACCCAAACGCGGTTCTCGCCGCGCTGTTCGATCGCCACCTCGCGAAAATCGCAGCTCACGTCGGGCAGCAGATAGGCTGCCGGGTCGCCGATCTCGTAGAGCAGTTGTTCGGCCACGTTGGCGCGTATCACCTTGCCGCCGGTGCCCTCGGGCTTGGTCACGACGAAGCTGCCGTCGGCATGGCATTCGACGATGGGGTAGCCCATGTGCGCCCAGTCGGGAATGTCTTCCCAATCGGTGTGCAGGCCGCCTGTCGCCTGGCAGCCGCATTCGATGATGTGGCCGGCGAGGCTGCCGGAGGCGAGCAGGTCGAAGTCGCCGGGCTTCCAGCCGAACTCGTGCATCAAGGGGCCCAGCGTCACGGCGCTGTCGACGCAGCGGCCGGTGATCACCACCTCGGCGCCAGCGGCCAGCGCGGCGGCGATGGGCATGGCGCCGAGGTAGGCGTTGGCGCTCGATACTTTCTCGGGCAACTGTTCGCCGGTGAACATGTCGCGCACGCCCTGATCGCGCAGCGCGGGCATCTGCGCGCTCGCGTCATCGCCTTCGACCACTGCGATGCGCAGGGTGATGCCTTCGGCTGCCGCCAGCGCCTGCAAGGCCGCGGCGCAGCCGTGCGGGTTGATGCCGCCGGCGTTGGCGATGACCTTGATGCCTTGCCGCTTGACCTCGGCCAGCACCGACTTCATCGCGATGTCGACAAAGTCGGTCGCGTAACCCATCTCCGGCTTCTTGGCGCGCGCCGCGGCCAGGATGGACATCGTTGTTTCAGCCAGGTAATCGAACACCAGGTAGTCGAGCTGGCCGCCCGCCACGAGCTGCGGCGCGGCGACCATGCTGTCGCCCCAGAAGCCCGAGGCGCCTCCGATGCGGACGATTTTCGGCGAAGGATCGGCGGTGGCGGGCATGGGATGAATCCTGATGTTCGGGCTGCGGTGGTCGATCGGGGATAGTGATCGCGGGCCGCCGTCGAGGTCGGCATCGGGCTCGCCATCGACGCAGAGCTTAACGAGCGGCTCGCGACAAGGCTTGCGCCAAGTGGCTGCGCACAGCCACTCGGCGCAAGACCGCGGCGCGCCAGGCGGCTAGCCTCGGTGTCGGCCGCCGCGATGCAAGGCGACGCGACAACACTCCCGACGATCCAAAAAACGAGCCCTTCGGAGACCCTCATGGAATTCCTGGACGCGCCGCCGCTGCCGTTCTACTTCACGCCCGAACACGAGCAGTTCCGCGCCACGCTGCGCGACTTCATCGCCCGCGAGATCACGCCCTTCGTGCATGAGTGGGACGAGGCCGAAACCTTCCCGCGCTCGCTCTACGCCCGCGCCGCCGAGATCGGCATCCAGGGCCTGGGCTACCCCGAGGAATACGGCGGCACGCCAGCCGACACCTTCTTTCAGCTCGTGGTGGCCGAAGAGTTCGCGCGCTGTGGCGGTGGTGGCGTGCAGGCCTCGATGAACTCGCACGCCATCGCGTTGCCGCCGCTGCTGAAAGCCGGCAGCGAAGAGATCAAGCGCCGCGTGATTCCGCCGGTGCTGGCCGGGCAAAAGATCGCCGCGCTCGCCATCACCGAACCGTCCGGCGGCTCCGATGTGGCGGCGCTCAAGACCACCGCGATCCGTGACGGTGACCACTACATCGTCAACGGTGAGAAGACCTTCATCACCTCCGGTATGCGCGCCGATTTCATCACCACCGCCGTGCGCACCGACCCAGCCGTCAAGGGTGCCGGCGGCATCTCGGTGCTGTTGATCGATGGCGACACGCCCGGCCTCACTCGCACGGCGTTGAAAAAGATGGGCTGGTGGAGTTCGGATACCGCGCACCTGCACTTCGACAACTGCCGCGTGCCGGTGGCCAACCTCGTCGGCGAGGAGAACCGCGGCTTCAAGACCATCATGAACAACTTCAACACCGAGCGCTTGTTCATGTCGGCGCTGGCCTGCGGTTATGCCGAGGTTTGCTTGGAAGAGGCGGTGGACTGGACGCGCCAACGAACCTCCTTCGGCATGGCCTTGTCGGAGCGGCAAGTGGTGCGCCACAAGCTGATGGACATGACCTGGAAGATCGACGCCGCCCGTACGCTGATCTACGACCTGGCCTACCGCATCGAACATCAATTGGCCGACCCGGCGCAACTCGTTGCCCGCATCTGCCTGGCCAAGGTGCAAGCCACGCAAGCCATGCAGTTTTGCGCCGATGCTGCCGTGCAACTGCTGGGCGGCATGGGCTTCATGCGCGGGACGCGCAGCGAGCGGATCTATCGGGAGGTGAAGGTGATGATGATTGGTGGTGGCTCCGAAGAAGTGATGAAGGATCTGGCTGCCAGGCAGTTGAAGTTGTGAACCGCCGCGCCATAGCCCCACCCGTTCGGGCTGAGCCTGTCGAAGCCCGCCCCCCAAGTGCTCAACACCAAACACCATGAACCAGACCAGCCAAGACCTGCGCGACGAGTACAAACAACTCGCCGACCTCTGTCGCACGCTCACCCCCGAACAATGGCAACTCAAGAGCGAGTTCTACAACTGGACCCCGTGGGACGAGATCGCGCACCTTTGCTTCTTCGACGCCACCGGCCTGCTCGCCGTCACCGATGCCGAAGCCTTCGCGCAAGACACCGCCGCGCTGAATACTCAGCTGAGGAAAGGCCGCGAGATCAGCGCCATCGCCCGCCAAAAATACAACCACCTCGATGGCCCCGCACTGCTCGCCGCGTGGGAGCCGCTCTCCAACCAACTCGCCGATGCGCTCGCCGCGCTCGACCCCAAAGCTCGATTGCCGTGGTACGGCCCGACCATGAGCGCTCGCTCGTTCGCCACCGCGCGGCTCATGGAAACCTGGGCGCACGGCCAGGACGTGTGGGATGTGGTCGCCCGCCGCCGACCCGCCACGGCGCGGCTCAAGCACATCGCGCACATAGGAGTGACCACCTTCGGCTGGAGCTTCGTGGTTCGCAAGCTGCCGGTGCCGACGGTCGTGCCTTATGTAGAACTCACCGCGCCCGATGGCAGCGTGTGGACCTGGGGCGATGCGAAATCCAGTGAGTTCGTGCGCGGCACCGCGGAAGAGTTCTGCCTCCTGGTCACGCAACGCCGCAACTTGGCCGACACCGCTTTGCGCTACAGCGAAGGTTCGGCCCACCAGTGGCTCACGACCGCGCAGTGCTTCGCCGGTCCATCGGCCGATGCGCCGGCCGCGGGCTTGCGCAAAGTGGTCTATGCCGATTGAGCTTTCGCTGGCCCTGCAGGCGCGCATCGAGCCCGCGCTCGCCCTGCTGCGCGAAGGCAGCGGCGAGCAGTGCCTGTCGGACTTCATGTTCTCCAACCTGTACCTCTTCCGTGAGGCGCATGACTACCAATTCCTGCCCGGCGAACGGCCGGCTATCTCGGGCCGCGCCTACGACGGCACACGCCACCTGATGCCCTTGTTCGATCTGGCCGCCACGCCCATCGCCGAGCTGCGCGGCATGCTCGATGGGCACGATTGTTTCTACCCGGTCGCGAGCCAGGTGGCGGCCCGCCTCGCACCCGCGCAATTCGAGTTGGCGCAATCCGCCGACGATGCCGACTACCTCTACGCCGCCGCCGCCTTCGCCGACTACCCCGGCCGCACCCTCGCCAAGAAGCGCAACCAGGTCCGCCAGTTCCTCGCCGCGCACCAGCCGTCGAGCCAGCCCTTTGGCGCGGGCATGGCCGATGCCGCGCTCGCCGTCTTGCAAGGCTGGATGCAGCACAAAGGCAAGGCCGCAGGCGAAGCCGATGAAGCCGCCTGCCGCGAGGCCATTGCGCACGCCGAACGCTTCCGCCTCGAAGGCTTCGTTCACTTCGCAGACGACGCGCCCATCGGCTTCGTGCTGGCGCAAGCGCTGCAACCGGGCGTCTTCGTCATGCGGTTCGCCAAGGGGCTGGACAGCCACGTCGGCATCTATCCCTACATGTTCCAGCACTTCTGCCGCGCCTTTGCGCACCCGGTGCACTGGCTCAACTTCGAGCAAGACATGGGCTTGCCCGGCTTTCGGCGCAGCAAGCAGTCGTATCAGCCGGCGGCGTTATTGCCGAAGTGGCGGGTGCGGGTGCGGTTGCGGTAGCTGCCGCGTGCTGCTGCGATCAGGGCGTGAAGGTCGGCGTCACGGCCGTGCCGTCGAGCTTGCGAATCGCGACGAGTGATACCACCCAGCCGCGGGCATCCAGCACGGCGATGAAGAAGCTGCGCAGGTCAGGCGTCGGCCACACGCAGGTGCCGAAACAAAAGTACGACGGAAAGGTGACATTGGTTACCCCACTGCCATAGGTCGGGCCATTGACATTGCGCGGACTGAAGGTGAACGCGGTGGCCTGCGCAGCGTGCATCGTCAGGCCATCGGCTGCGATCTGCAACACGCTGGCCGGCGAGGCGGTTTGCACATAGGTGCCGCCCACGCCATCCAGGTTGCGGAGATCGGCGTTGATCTCGTCATAGACCTGGTTCACGCCCGCGAGGCGCAACGGCCCGTCGGCCCGAAAGGGCAGCTTGCTGTTCATCAGGGGCAGCACCATGTCGCCGGCCGCAGGTGTTGCACCGACGCTCATCAAGGCCTGCACGCTCTCGGCCAGCGCCGATTCGAGTCGTGTGCTGGCGAACGCATCGAGCGTGCCCGGTGCGGGTCGCAAGGTCAGCAAAGCGTAGTCACCGGCCGGCAGCAGATCGGCGGTGAAGTCTGTGCCGACGTGCCGAACGACACCGTTGCTCACCCGAACCATCGGCAGGCGAAGCATGTCGTCGGCCCCTCGCTCGAAGACCCCATCGAAGGGCTGAACGGCGGTCCACGCGGTCTTGGCGTTCAGCGAATGCAGCGCGAGCAGTCTGATGTTGGCGGGTGTGTCGAATGCGTTGATCGACAAGTCGGCGCTCGCTGCCATCAAGCCCTGCATGAAGGCACTGTCGCTCCCCGCGGTGCCGTCGCCGAAGCCCGTTTCGGCGAACGACGATGTGGCCGGTGGTGAGCCGAGCTTCGGCGTATCGATCGCCGAGAGGAACCCGGTGCCAAACCGCTGCCCGCGTTCGGCCCACCACTGGCTTGTGACATGGCCGGTTTGCTGCAGGCTCGCGTAGGGCGTGGGCGCCAGGTCGAACAGCTTGCCGATCTCGGCCAGGCTGTTGCCGCTGGCCGCGGCGCCCAGGCTTCGCAGCACCGCCAAGGTCAGCGGCGGTACCACGGCCACGTTGTCATTGCCGGGCAGAACCTGATTCAGGTGCTCGACTGCCGCATGCTGGTTGGCAGCGAGCAGCCCCGCCGATACGTCGGCAGCAGGAGTAGCAGGCGCTGTGTTCGATGCCTGGCGCAGCGCCACGTAGCTAGGCAAGGTGACGACTGACGCGGAAGCAGCGGGACTGCCGGTTCCGGCAGAACCCTCGGGCGACGAAGCGGCCGGTGAGGGGCTGACCGGCGTGCCGGCGGATGGCGTTTCGGTAGCCGGCGTGCTGCCGCTGCCGCCGCCACCGCAGCCTGCCAAGGCAAGGCTCAGCAGCGCGCCGCACAGTGTCGATCGCGCCATGAATGTCGAAGTCATTGTCATATTTGTTCCCCTGGAATTCGATGCTACCAATGCAGCGAGTTTTCGACGCGTGCAGGCTTGCAAGAGCTTGCTGTGAGCACGCATGGGAGTCTCGGCGTGGCCCAGGGTCTTCCCGAAGGTCGGACGGCCGCAGCGACTTGGCGCAAGACCGCGCCGCGGGCTTTGCCTAAGCTGCCCGCAGCAAACGACGAATACAGCGCGAGCGAAAAACCGGCCACCCATGTCCACCATCGAATCCACCATCTCCCCCAACGGCGAAGCCTTCGCCGCCAACCGCGACGGCATGCTGGCACTGCTCGACCGCGTGCGCGGCTACGAGCAGCGCAGCGTCTCCACCTCGGCCAAGTCACGCGAGCGCTTCGAGAAGCGCGGGCAGTTGCTGCCGCGTGAGCGCCTCGCGCGGCTGCTCGACCCCGGCACGCCCTTCCTCGAAGTCGGCTCGCTCGCCGGCCTGGGGCTGGACAACCCGGATCTGGAGAAGAGCGTGCCGGGCGGCGGCGTGATCGGCGGCATCGGCTGGGTGTCTGGAATCCGCTGCATGGTCAACGCTTCCGATTCCGGCATCGATGCCGGCGCGCTGCAGCCCATGGGCATCCCCAAGCAACTGCGGCTGCAGGAACTTGCCCTGGAAAACAAGCTGCCCTTCGTGCAACTGGTCGAAAGCGCCGGGGCCAACCTGATGACCTACAAGGTCGAGGAGTTCGTGACCGGTGGCAGCCTGTTTCGCAACATCGCGCGCATGTCGGCCGCCGGCCTGCCGGTGGTGACGGTGACGCACGGTTCGTCCACCGCAGGTGGCGCGTACCAGACCGGCCTGTCGGATTACATCGTCATGGTGCGCGGCCGCTCGCGTGCCTTCCTGGCCGGCCCTCCGCTGCTCAAGGCTGCGACGGGCGAGATCGCGACCGAAGAAGAACTCGGCGGCGCGGTGATGCACACCAGCATCTCCGGCCTGGGCGACTACCTGGCCGAAGACGACCGTGATGCCATCCGCATCGCCCGCGAGATCATGGCCCACATCGACTGGCACCGCGACATGCCGGCCGCAGCCGCGCGGCGCTTCGAACCCCCGCGCTACGACACCGAAGAACTGCTCGGCATCATGCCGATGGACCACAAGCGCCCGGTCGACATGAGGCAGCTCATCGCGCGCATCGCGGACGGCTCGGAATTCCTGGAGTTCGGCGAAAACTACGGCGGCGCGACGGTGGTCGGCCACATCAAGGTCGAAGGCCTGCCACTCGGCATCGTCACCAACAACGGCCCGATCGACACCGCCGGCGCCGCCAAGGCCACGCACTTCATCCAGGCCTGCTGCCAGTCGAAGACGCCCATCCTCTACCTCAACAACACCACAGGCTTCATGGTCGGCAAGGATTTCGAGGAGGCCGGCATCATCAAGCACGGCTCGAAGATGATCCAGGCGGTGACCAACGCCACAGTGCCGCAGATCACGATCTACTGCGGTGCCTCGTTCGGCGCCGGCAACTACGGCATGTGTGGCCGCGGCTTTCATCCGCGCTTCTGCTTCAGCTGGCCCAACGCCAAGACGGCGGTGATGGGCGGCGAGCAGGCGGCCAAGACCATGTCCATCGTCACCGAGGCCGCGATGCGCCGCAAGGGCGAGGTCGACCAGGCCAAGCTGGCGGACATGGAACGCCGCATCATCGACCGTTTCGACAGCCAGATGAGCGTCTTCACCACCAGCGCGCGCCTGCTCGACGACGGCGTGATCGACCCGCGCGACACCCGCGCCGTGCTGGCGCAAGTGCTCTCGATTTGCCGCGACGCCGAGTTGCGGCAGCCGCAGAAGATGCAGTTCTCCGTTGCCCGCCCTTGATCAAAAGAAGTCCAGCCTCATGCAACTCACACCCGAACACGTGGCCCTGCGCGACACCCTCACGCGCTTCATCAAGACCGAGGTCAACCCGCACGTCGCCGAATGGGAAGCGGCCGAGATCTTCCCGGCGCACCAGGTCTTCAAGCGCATGGGCGAACTGGGCTTTCTCGGCTTGACCAAGCCGGTCGAGAACGGCGGCGCGGGGCTCGACTACTCCTACGGCGCGGTGCTCGCCGAAAGCCTGGCGCAGATCGACTGTGGCGGCGTGCCCATGGCCATCGGCGTGCAGACCGACATGGCCACGCCAGCGCTGGCGCACCGCGGCAGCAAGGAACTGCGCGAAGAGTTCCTGGCGCCGGCCATCGCGGGCGACTACGTGGCCTGCCTGGGCGTCTCGGAGGTGGGCAGCGGCTCCGATGTGGCTTCGGTCAAGACCCGGGCGCGCAAGGACGGCGACGACTACATCATCGATGGCGGCAAGATGTGGACGACCAACGGCACGCAGGCCGACTTCTGCTGCGTGCTCGCCAACACGTCGGACGGCGCCGCGCACCGCAACAAGTCGCTCATCATCGTGCCGATGAAAACGCCTGGCGTGTCGGTGGCGCGCAAGCTCAAGAAGCTGGGCATGCATTCTTCCGACACGGCGCAATTGCACTTCGACGGCGTGCGTGTGCCGCAGCGCTACCGCATCGGCGAAGAGGGCATGGGCTTCATGTACCAGATGGAGCAGTTCCAGATCGAGCGGCTCTGGGGCGCGCTCAACTGCGGTGCCATGGCCCAGCGCGCGATCGACATGACCATCGATTACACCCGCGAGCGCCAAGCCTTCGGCCGGTCCATCCTCGACAACCAATACGTCGGCTACCGGCTCGCCGAGCTGCAGACCGAAGTGGCCTGCCTGAAGGCCATGTGCTGGCAAGGTGTGGAAGAGGTGGTGGCCGGCCAGGATGCCACGCGCACCGCCACCATGGCCAAGCTCAAGGCCGGCCGCCTGATCCGCGAAGTGGCCGATGGCTGCCTGCAGTTCTGGGGCGGCATGGGCTACATGGACGAGAGCCACATCGCGCGCATCTTCCGTGATGGACGGCTCACCTCCATCGGCGGCGGGGCCGATGAAGTGATGCTGCAGATCCTGAGCAAGTTCATGGGCACGTTTGCGCGATGAGTGACTCGCGCCTCACCCCCTTCCACAAGGTTCTCATCGCCAACCGCGGCGAGATCGCCCTGCGCGTGATCCGCAGCGCGCGCGCGATGGGTTACCGAACCGTGGCGGTCTACTCGACAGCAGACGCCAGCGCGCGCCACGTGCGGGAAGCCGATCAGGCCGTCTGCATCGGCGAGCCTTTGCCTGCGCAGTCGTACCTGCGCATACCGGCGATCATCGAAGCGGCCAGGCTGACGGGCGCCGATGCGGTACATCCAGGCTACGGCTTCCTGGCCGAGAACGAAGACTTCGCGCAGGCTTGCCGCGATGCGGGGCTGGTGTTCATCGGCCCGTCGCCCGAAGCCATTGTTTCGATGGGAAACAAAGCCGGTGCCAAGACGCTGATGAAGGCCGCCGGCGTGCCCTGCATCCCGGGCTACCAGGGTGAGGACCAAAGCGAAGAGCGCCTGGCGACCGAAGCCGCGCGCATCGGCTTCCCGGTGATGATCAAGGCCACAGCCGGCGGCGGTGGCCGCGGCATGCGCTTGGTGAATTCAGCCGATGAGTTTCCCGAGTTGCTGCGCAGCGCGCGGTCCGAAGCGCAAAGCGCCTTCGGCAACCCCGAGGTGATCCTCGAGCGCGCGATCATCGAGCCGCGCCACATCGAGATCCAGATCTTCGCCGACCGCCACGGCCACGCCATCCATCTGGGCGAGCGCGATTGTTCGGTGCAGCGCCGGCACCAGAAGGTGATCGAAGAAGCACCGTCGCCCGCAGTGAACGCGGAACTTCGCGAGCGCATGGGAGCCACCGCGGTGGCGGCCGTCAAGGCCATCCGCTACGAAGGCGCGGGCACGCTCGAATTCCTGCTCGACCGTGATGGCAATTTCTACTTCATGGAGATGAACACCCGCCTGCAAGTGGAGCACCCGGTGACCGAAGCCGTCACCGGGCTCGATCTGGTCGAGCTGCAACTGCGCGTGGCCGCCGGCGAGCCCTTGCCGCTGACGCAGGCCGAGGTTCGCTTCGAAGGCCATGCGATCGAAGTGCGGCTGTGCGCCGAAGATGCAGCGAACAACTTCATGCCCCAGAGCGGGACCATGGCGCTGTGGAAGATGCCCGCTCGTTTGCTGTCCGAATTGCGGGTCGAAGACGCGATGCGCAACGGCGCCGAGATCCCGCCGTTCTACGACTCGATGATCGCCAAGATCATCGCCCACGGCCGCACGCGCGACGAGGCACGGCGCAAGCTGATGGCCGGGCTAGCAGACGGCGTGGCGCTCGGCGTCACGACCAATCAGGCTTTTCTGCAACGCTGCCTGTCGCACCCGGTTTTTGCCAAGGGTGGCGCGACCACGGCCTTCATCTCCCAGCATCAAGCCGAACTGCTCGCGCCCGACGACGCCACGCAAACGTGCGCCGCGGCCATCGCGGCGGTGCTCTTGTACGAAACCGCCGGCGACATCAAGCTGCAAGCCGCCGGCCGGCGCATGACGCACACGCTGCCGATCTCGCTGCGCTTTGCCATCGGCGGTGAAGGGAAGGGCGAGCTTCGCAACGCCAGCGTCGTGCTCTCGCATCCGCGGCACTTCGATGTCACGCTCGGCGCGCAGACGATCGCCATCGATGTGGTCGAACTCGGCGCCGATGCCATTCGCGTCGTCGTCGATGGCATTCAGGAGAGCGCCGCCTACCACCGCGATGGCACCGTGTTGCTGCTGCACTACTGCGGCCAACCGCTCCGCATCGAAGACAAGACCCGCGCTGCGTCGCCCAAACAGGGCGATGCGGCTGGCGACGGCAAGCTGCGTGCGTCGATGAACGGGCGCGTCGTCGCGGTGCTGGTGGAAGTGGGCGACACGGTGCGGGCTGGCCAGCCCATCGTCACGCTGGAAGCGATGAAGATGGAGCACATCCACGCCGCGCCGGCCGCAGGCAAGGTGACGGCGCTGCATGTGACGACCGGCGAGCAAGTGGCCGCCAGCCGCATCGTGGCCGAGATCGAACTGATGGTGCAAGCCGCAGTCGTTGCGGCCTGAACGCTGGAGCACGCAACCATGACCGACACGCCCGCCGTCCTCCTCACCAAACGCGATCACGCCATGTGGATCACGATCAACCGGGCCGACAAGCGCAACGCGATCAACAAGAACGTGATCGCCGGCATCCGCCAAGGTTATGCCGACGCGCATGCCGACCACAACATCCGCGCGATCGTGCTGACCGCCGCCGGCGACAAGGCCTTCTGCGCCGGTGGCGATTTGCAACCCGGTGCGGGCTTCGCCTTCGACCTCTCGCAACCCAACGTCGACTATGCCGACATGCTGCGCGAAGCACAGAACGCCACGCTGCCCAGCATCGCGCGGGTCAACGGCGTGTGCATGGCCGGTGGCATCGGCTTGCTGTGCATGACCGATCTGGCTGTTGCTGCTGACCATGCGGTCTTCGGGCTGCCCGAAGTCAAGATCGGCCTTTTCCCGATGCAGGTGCTGAGTCTCCTGCAGTCCATCGTGCCGCGCCGCACGGTGCGCGAGTGGTGCTTGACGGGCGAGCCTTTCAGCGCGGCCGAGGCCAAGGAAGCAGGCCTGCTCAACCATGTGGTGCCTGCCGCCGAACTCGATGCCAAGACGCAGTGGCTGCTCGATCGCCTCACCGGCAAATCACCCACCGCCTTGCGCCGCGGCAAGTATGCGATGCGCGCGCTGGCCTCGATGTCTTTCGACGAAGGCATCGCCTACACCGAGAGCCAGATCGCGCTGCTCGCGATGACCGAAGACGCGAAGGAAGGCCTGGCATCGTTCAACCAGAAGAGGACGCCGGTATGGACAAATCGGTGAACCCGCGTGTGGCGCCCACCGACCGTGGCGCCCACGCCATCGGCCTGGCCGAATGGCTGTGCCGCCGCGCCGGGCGCATGCCCCAGCAACCGGCGATCACGTGCGACGGCGTCACCTGGACCTATGCAGAGCTGCAAGACCGCATCGAGCGCATGTCGGCCGTGCTGGTGGCCGGTGGTGTGACGGCCGGCGCGCGGGTCGGCTACCTCGGCTTCAACGACCCGATGTTCGTCGTCGTGATGTGGGCCACCGCGCGGCTCGGTGCCATCAGCGTGCCCTTGAACTTTCGCCTGAGCGGGCCGGAGCTGGCCTTCGTGATCGACGATGCGGAGGTGCACACGCTGGTGGTCGGTGAAGAGCACATTGCGCTGATCGACAGCGTGCGTCAAGACTTGGGCTGTGCACGATTCATCCACCGTGGTGCCGGCGCGCCGGGCTGGGAATCGGCCGATGCATCGATGGCGCAGACGCTCCAAGTGCCCGCAGCAGTGCCGGTGAGCGCCGACGACGTGGCCGTCATCATGTACACCTCCGGCACCACCGGCCACCCCAAGGGCGCGATGCTGACGCACGGCAACTTCTGGGCGAACAACCTCAACGAGGTGCTGCTGTGGGACATGGTCTCGACAGACGTCACGCTCAACTTCGCGCCCATGTTCCATGTGGGCGGCCTGCTGTGCGGCACCATGGCGACGCTGCTGGTGGGCGGGCACCTGGTCCTGCAGCGCGGCTTCGAAGCCGGTGCGGTGATGCGCGCCGTCACGCGGCATCGCGTCAGCGTCACCTTCGGCGTGCCGGCCATGCTGCTCTTCATCAGCCAGCATGCGGACTTCAGCAAGGCCGATTTGAGTTCGCTGCGGCTCGTGGCCGTGGGCGGCGCACCCATGCCCGAACCGTTGCTGCGGCTTTATGCGGCGCGCGGCGTGCCGGTGCACCAGGGCTACGGCATGACCGAGACCGCCTCGATGATCACCTTCCTCAACCCCGACCGCGCGACAGACAAGCTCGGCTCGAGCGGCACGCCGCCGCTGCTGACCGAGATTGCGCTGATCGACGGCACCGGCCAGCCCATCACCGAACCCGGCGTGGCCGGCGAGATCTGCGTGCGCGGCGCCAACGTGATGACGGGCTACTGGCGCCGGCCCGAAGCCACGCTGGCGGCCTTCACACCCGATGGCTGGTTCAAGAGCGGTGACGTGGGCTACCGCGATGCCGAAGGCTTTCTGTTCATCTGCGACCGGCTCAAAGACATGGTCATCAGCGGCGGCGAGAACATCTATCCCGCCGAAGTCGAAAGCGTGCTCTACGACCATCCCGACATTGCCGAAGTGGCCGTCATCGGCGCAGAGGACGAACGCTGGGGCGAGCGAGTGGTGGCGGTCGTGGCCGTGAAGCCCGGCAAGACGATCACGCTCGAGAGCCTGCAAGCCTTCGCCGAAACCCGGCTGGCGCGCTACAAGCTGCCGCGCGAATTGCGTCTGGTCGACGCGCTGCCACGCAACCCGACCGGCAAGGTGCTGAAGCAGCGCTTGCGCGATCCGCAGGAGACCGCGGCGACATAGGCCATGCTCGCGGTTCGGCGACGGCTTGCCGACCCGTTCATCGATTCATCACAGCATCTGCCGAGACACCTCACATGACCTCTCCGACAACCCCGCTGGTGACCCTCACCCGGCACGGCGACATCGCCCTGCTCAGCATCGCCAACCCGCCCGTCAACGCACTCTCACAAGGCGTGGTCGATGGCCTGGCCGCCGCCATCGATGCCTTCGAGGCCGATCGCAGCTACAAGGCCCTGCTGGTCCACGGCGAAGGCCGCACCTTCGTCGCGGGTGGCGACATCAATTCGTTCGATGACCCCGACTTCACGGCCGCGCTCTACAACGGCACGCTGGCCCGCATCGAGTCACAAGACCGGCCTGTGGCCGCCGCGCTCCACGGCACGGTGCTCGGCGGCGGGCTGGAACTGGCACTCGCCTGCCACCACCGCGTGAGCGTGCCGGGCACGCGCTTCGGCCTGCCCGAAGTCAAGCTCGGCATCCTGCCCGGCTCGCTCGGCACGCAGCGACTGCCGCGCTTGATCGGCCCGGTGATGGCGCTCGACATGATCCAGAGCGGTAATCCCATTGGCGACGCCGCGGCGTTGAAAGCAGGGCTCATCGACGAGGTGCAAAGCGGCACGCCGCTGGAAGTCGGGCTCGCGTTTACTCAGGCGCTGATCGCGCGTGATGCCAAGCCGAGCCGCATCAGTGAACGCACGGTGGCGATGGAAGGCCTGCCCGCAGACTTCTTCGAACAAGCGTTGGCCCAGGCGGTGAAGACGAAGCCTTTCTACCCTTCGGCGCGCAACATCGTGCTCGCGGTCAAGGCCTCGACGCTGCCCTTCGCGCAAGGCGAAGCCGAGGAACAGCGGCTTTTCGAAGCGCTGCGCATCTCGCCGCAATCGCAGGCGATGCGGCACTTGTTCTTCGCCGAGCGCGCCGCGTCCAAGATCCCCGGCCTGCCGAAGACCGTGGCATTGCGGCCGGTGAAATCGATCGGCATCCTCGGCGCCGGCACCATGGGCGGCGGCATCGCGATGAACTTCGCCAACGTCGGATTGCCCGTGGTGCTGGTCGAGACGACGCAAGCTGCGTTGGACCGCGGCCTGGGCCTGATCCGCGCCAACTACGAAGCCAGCGCCGCCAAGGGCCGCATGACGGCCGAGCAAGTGACGGCGCGCATGGCCCTGCTCACCGGCTCGCTGGCCGACAGCGCCCTGGCCGAATGCGATCTGGTCATCGAAGCCGTGTTCGAGAACCTGGCCCTCAAGAAGCAGGTCTGCGCGCGCCTCGGCGCCGTCTGCAAGCCCGGCGCCATCATCGCGACCAACACCTCCACGCTCGATGTCGATGTGCTCGCCGCCGCCACCGGCCGCCCGGCCGATGTGGTCGGCATGCACTTCTTCAGCCCGGCCAACGTGATGCGGCTGCTCGAAGTGGTGCGCGGCGCGCAGACCGCGCCCGATGTGCTCGCAACGGTGATGCAGCTCGCCCGCACCATCAAGAAGGTGGCCGTGGTCTCGGGTGTGTGCTACGGCTTCATCGGCAACCGCATGGCCGAGGTCTACATGCGCCAGGCCGAATTCTTGATGATGGAAGGCGCCTCGCCGGCGCAGGTGGATGGTGCGGTCGAAGCGCTCGGCATGGCCATGGGCCCGTGCCGCATGCTCGACATGGCCGGCATCGATGTGGGCGCCAAGACCGTCATCGAATACGGCAAGGCCGGTGGCCTGCCGCCCGACCCCAGCTACCGCGCGCTGGTGCAGAAGATGTTCGAACTCGGCCGCTTCGGCCAGAAGACCGGCGCGGGCTACTACCGCTACGAAGGCCGCAAGGCAGTGGCTGATTCCGAGACGGTGCGGCTCGCTGCTGAACTCGCCGCGGCGCACGGCATCGCGCAGCGCGCCGGGCACTTCGGCACGCCGGCCGGGCAGCAGGAGATCGTCGAACGCCTGCTCTACCCGCTGATCAACGAAGGCGCGAAGATCCTGGAAGAGGGTATTGCCTACCGGCCCGGCGACATCGACATCGTCTGGACCGCAGGCTACGGTTTCCCCGACCATCAGGGCGGGCCGATCTGGATGGCTGACCGCATTGGATTGGCGACCCTCGCCGAACGGCTGGCGCACTGCGCCGAGGTTCGCGGCAATGCGTTCGGCTACTGGACGGCCGCTAAGCTGTTGACCGATCTGGCGGCGCAGGGCAAGCGCTTGTCGGATTGGGCGCCTGCGTGAAGCAACCCGTCCAAGGATTCGAACCATGACCGACGCCGTCCTGCTCACCCGCCGCGACCACATCGCCTTCATCACCCTCAACCGTCCCGAGCGCGCCAACGTGCTCGACTTCGAGATTGCGCCGGCGGCAACATCGCCGATTTCGTGAGCGCGGGCGGTGACCTGAGTGGCCTGCTCGATCGCCACATCCCGCCGCTGCGCGAGACTATCCACCAGTTGGCGACCTTGCCGGTGCCGGTGGTCGCCGCGCTCAACGGGCCGATCGGCGGCGGTGGCATCGGCCTGGCGCTCGAGCATCGCTTCATGGTCGAGGCTGGCCGCACGGCCGATGCGGCCGAGGGCGTGGCGGCCTTCGGGCAGAAGCGCGCGCCCGTTTTCGGGAAGGGGTCTCACTGAGGGGTGCAGCATCGTCTCTGGCGCAAAATAAGCTGGAAATGGCACAAGCCGGTTCACAGAAGCTGGCGCCAACCACCGCAGGAGACATGCATGCAGATCGAGCTCGACAGCCCGACCGAGACCCGCCGCCTCGCCACGCCGCTGCGCACCTACACCGGTGCCGCACCCGATGCCCCCGGCATGCCGGCGCTGATGTGGTTGAACGCTGACCGCGTGCTGTATGTCGGCCTGCTGGGCGAGCCCTCCGTGCGTACCTTCGGTGGCCATGCGGTCTACGCGTCGCTCGCCGTGCCGCACCGCATCAGCCTGGATGGCGATGAATGGCAAACCACCGAACTCTCGGTGGTGCCGCCCAACGTGCCACACCGCATCGTCAGCGGTGAACGCATGATCTGCAGCCTGGTGATCGAAGCCGAAACCGTGGCGCCAGCCGAACTGCCCGCCTGGCTGCGCGAATGTCGCGGCGCGGTCGATGCGACCCTCGCGCAAGCCCTGCTCCAAGGCATGCGCGCGGCACTCGAAGCCTTTCGGCAAAGCGGCACCAAGCAGTACGCGAACGCCCACGAATACGACATCGCCTTCTTCGGCGAAGCACTCGCCACCCGCCCGCTCGACAAGCGCATCGCCTCCGTGCTCCAGCGCATCAAGCTCGACCCCAACCAGCCGCATTCGGCGCAGGAATGCGCTGCCTCCATCTGCGTTTCGGTCTCGCGCTTTCTGCATCTTTTCAAGGCCGAAGTCGGCACGCCGTTCAGGAGCTTCCGCACCTGGCAGCGCGCGCGCAGCCTGCTCTACTACGTGACGCAGACCGACAGTCTCGCGAACATCGCGCTCGACGCCGGCTACCCCGATTCCACCCACTTCAGCCACTCCATCCGCCAGGTCTACGGCCTCACGCCCAAATCGATCTTCGCGGGCTGCCGCAAGCTCGCCCTCTACGGTGATGCGATCGGCGGCACGGCAGACGAACCCGGGCTGCGCAGCCGCGCCTGACCCCGCTTTTCCAACACACGCCTTTGGCCGCCACCACCCTCCAGGTCAAGGTCAAGCCCAACGCGCGCCAGAGCGCCCTGGCCGAGCAGGCCGATGGCACCTGGCTCGCGCAGATCAAGTCGCCGCCCGTCGACGGCAAAGCCAACGAAGAACTCATCGCGCTCGTGGCGCGGCACTTCGGTGTGCGCAAGGCGCAGGTCGTGATCAAGAGCGGTGCTTCCGGGCGCATGAAGCTCGTGTCGATTTCCAACTGAGCGGCGAGCCTCTTCCGATCACTTGGCACGCGAATTCGTGGCGTCGAATCGCCTCGATCGCGATCATTGCGATCACTTTTATCGACCTTCCGGTGTCAACTCAAGTTGGACTCATCCCGTCCGAAGATGGCGCATCGCTGTCTGGCGGCTGCGTGGCTGCCGGGCGTTCCCCTGATGACGCGGAAGGACTCTCTCTTGAAACTCGACAACATGCGGATTGCCCACAAACTGTGGGGCGCCATCGTCGTGCTGCTGATCGCGATGGCTCTGGTCGCAGCCTTCGTGCTGCAGCGCTCCAGCAGCATCGAACAGGCCGCCACGACCGCCGTCTCGGACATGCAGGACTTGACCGTGCTGGCCACGCGCTGGAAGGGCTTGACCGAATCGGCCGTGGTACGAGGCATGGCTTCGACTGTGAGCTCCGACGGTGCCGTGGGCGATCTCTTCAAGGCCAACCTGGCGAGCGATACGGCCGTCATCACCAAGCTGCGTGAAGAGCTGAGCCAGCGTGCCGCGACCCCCGAGGACAAGGCCTTGCTGACCGAAGCCTCGGTGCGTGGCAAGGTGCTGGTGGGTGCGTCGAAGAAGGCTTCGCAGCTCAACGCCGATGGCGACTGGTCGACGGTGGCCAAGTGGGTCAACAACGAGTACAAGACCGCGGCCGTGGCCTACCTGGCGGCCATCGACGATTTCGTGAAGCTGCAGCAGCGCAAGGTCGAAGCGGCCCATGCCGCCGCCGATGCGTCGCGCCGCCAGACCTTGATGCTCGGCAGCGTGGCCGCGCTGATCGTGCTCGGCTTCGGCATGGCGGTGGCCTCGGTGCTGGTGCGCTCCATTCGCGTGCCGCTGCAGCGCTCGATCGAAGCGGCTCGCGCCATCTCGCAAGGCGATCTGACGCAACGCATCGAAACGACCCGCACCGACGAGTTCGGTGAACTGATGGGCGCGCTTGCCCACATGAACGAATCGCTGGCGAACATCGTCTCGCAGGTTCGCACCTCGACCGACAGCATCGGCACGGCTTCGAGCGAGATCGCCAGCGGCAACGCCGACCTCTCCAGCCGAACCGAGCAGACCGCGAGCAACCTGCAGCAGACCGCCAGCTCGATGGAGCAGTTGACCGGCACGGTGCGCCAGAGTGCCGCCTCGGCCAGCAGTGCCAACGAACTCGCCGGCTCGGCCACGCTGGTCGCACGCCGCGGCGGCGAGGTGGTGGAGCGCGTGGTCTCGACCATGCAGGAGATCAACGCCAGCTCGAAGAAGATCGCCGACATCATCGGCACGATCGATGGCATCGCCTTCCAGACCAACATCCTCGCGTTGAATGCTGCGGTGGAAGCCGCGCGTGCAGGAGAGCAGGGCCGCGGCTTCGCCGTCGTGGCGAGCGAAGTGCGCGCCCTGGCGCAACGCAGTGCCGAGGCCGCGAAAGAGATCAAGGCGCTGATCGGCGCATCGGTCGACAAGGTCGAACTCGGCGCCAGGCTGGTCGGCAATGCGGGTGAGACGATGAACGAGATCGTCATGAGTGTTCAGCGCGTGACCGACATCATTGCCGAGATCACCGCGGCCGCCTCCGAGCAAAGCGATGGCATCGGCCAGGTGAGCACTGCGGTCTCGCAGCTCGACCAGATGACGCAGCAGAACGCTGCCCTCGTGGAAGAGTCGGCCGCTGCCGCCGAGAGCCTGCGCAGCCAGGCGGGCAAGCTCTCCGAAGTGGTCGGCACCTTCCAGCTCCGAGCCGTCACGGCCTGACCATGAACCACGATGCCGCGGGTGCCGTGGCAGATCACGGCAACGCCTTGCTGCGCGCGCTGGAACACAGCGACAGCGCGGCCTTGCTGAGCGCTGCCGATGGCCGCGTGCTGCACATCAACGCGGGCGCGGTGCGCATGCTGGGTTTCGAGCCGGCCGAGATGATCGGCCAGACGCCACTCAGCATGATCAGTGGCCGGCACACCGATGCCGAGCAACTGGTGCGTGTGCGCACCTGCCTGCAGCCGACCGACGGCAGCGGCGCGCAATCGATCAAGTGCGAGCTGCTGGTCTACACCAAGGCCGGCCGGCCGCTGTGGGTCTCGGCAGTCGTCAACCCGGTGTTCGATGCCGGCGGCGAGTTGCTGAACTTCATCTCGGTGCTGACCGACATCACGCAGACCAAGATGCACGAGCAGCTGCAGCACCGCGTGCTCGAAGCCATCGTGCGCGAAGTGCCGATGGCCGAGGTGCTGGCCCTGCTGTGCAGCGAGGTCGAACGCATCGCGCCCGAGGTGGTGTGCTCGGTGCTCGGCATCGATGCCCGAGGCTGCCTGCGGCCACTCGCGGCACCCAGCCTGCCGATGGAAGTGGCTGCGGCGATCGACGGCCTTCGCATCGGTCCGGAGGTGGGTTCCTGCGGAACGGCGGCCTGGCGCGGCGAGCCGGTGCTGGTGCTCGACATCGCGACAGACCCGCGCTGGCACGACCACAAGCACCTGGTGCTGCCGCTCGGCCTGTGCGCGTGCTGGTCGAGCCCCATCATGGCTGGCGACGGCACCGTGGCCGCGACCTTCGCCTTCTACTACCGCGAGCCGACCGCACCGAGTGCGCTGCACGAGCGGCTGGTGGCCGTCAGCTCGCACCTGTGCGCGCTGCTGCTCGAGCGCGAACGCTCGCGCGAGCGCATCCATCAGCTCGCCCACTTCGACGAACTCAGCGGCCTGCCGAGCCGCGCCATGGTGAGCGCGCGCGCCGACCGGCTGCTGCACGAAGCGGGGCGCAGCGAGGTGCCGCTCTCGGTGCTGTTCATCGACCTCGACCGCTTCAAGCAGGTCAACGAAACCCACGGCCATGCCATCGGCGACCAGTTGCTTCGCGAAACTGCGCGGCGCCTGCAGGCGCAGGTGCGCGAAACCGATGTCATCGGCCGGCTGGCGGGCGACGAGTTCGTGGCCGTCCTGCCGGATTGCGGCGCGCAGCAGGCCGCGCAGTTCGCCGAGCGGCTGGTGGCTGCGCTGGCCTGGCCGGTGACGATAGACGGCCTCACGCTGCACCTGGGCGCGAGCGTCGGCGTGGCGGTGTTTCCGGATGACGGGACCGATGTCGAGACGCTGATGCGGCATGCCGACATGGCGATGTTCCAGGCCAAGGGCGACACGCCGGGGAGCTTTCGCTTCTTTCGCGCGGAGATGAATGACGCCGTGCGTGAGCGCGCCATGCTGGAGGCCGACCTGCGCCACGCGCTGCGCCACGGCGGGTTGGAGCTGCACTACCAGCCGCAGGTGGCGAGCGCCGATACGGCGAGGCTGCGCGGTGTGGAAGCGTTGCTGCGCTGGCGCCACCCGACGCTGGGCAACGTGCCGCCGATGCGCTTCGTCACCCTCGCCGAAAAGTGCGGCCTGATCCGCGAACTGGGCCATTGGGTGCTGGCAGAAGCCTGCCGCCAGATGGCCGATTGGCACCGCCGCGGCATCGATGTGCCGCGCGTCGCGGTCAACATGTCACCGAGCAATTTCAAGGACAAGGCGCTGCCGGAACTGGTGGCTGCCACGCTCGCCGCGCACCGCCTGCAGGCCAGCGCGCTGGTGCTGGAAATCACCGAAGGCGTGATGCTCGAATCCGACGAGATCGTGCTCGCCACGCTCGACGCCGTGGGCGCGCAAGGCGTGCGGCTGTCGATGGACGACTTCGGCACCGGCTACTCCAGCCTCGGCCACCTGCACCGCCTGCCGATCGGCGAACTGAAGCTGGACCAGAGCTTTGTGCGCGACCTGGAAAACAGCGCCTCGGCGCGAGCACTGACCACCTCGGTGCTGCGCATTGCCGACAGCCTGCACATGGAAGTGGTGGCGGAGGGCGTCGAGACCGAAGCGCAATACCGCTTTCTGTCGGAGCGCGGGTGTGATGTGCTGCAGGGGTATTACTTTGCGCGGCCGATGTCGGCGGGGCAGTTGGAGGATTGGATCGACAGGCAGTGCGGTGGGACTCTTTCGGTGGCGGTGGTGGGGCTTTGATGAGCCACGGCTTCGCTTCCACGATCGGCTCCCTCTCGCCCTGGGAGAGGGTTGGGGTGAGGGCCGCGCGCCGGCGCCTGATGGGGCTGCTGTGCGTTGCCTGCATGCTCTTTTTCATCACGCCGGCAACAGCCGCCGACCCCGACCTCCACGCCCAGATCCTCACCCTGGAACGAAACGGCCGGGCCCAACCCCAGGTGGCGGCCGCCGAATCACAACTCCTGCTGGCACGCACGATCGGGCTCAGCACCGAGCGCCTGGAACTGCTGACGGTGCGTGGCCTGCTGCTCGCCTCCTCGCGCCAGGTCGACGAGGCCCGCCGGATCGCCCGCTCGCTGGGCGACTGGGCGGGCACCACGCATGCCGCCGATGCGGCCATCGCCGCACTGCTGGTGCGTGCCCGCGTCGAAACCGAAGACGGCAACATGCAAGACGCCGATGCCTTGCTCGACGACGCCCGCAAGCGCCTGGTGCACAGCACCCCCCCGCGAACACGATTGCGCGTGATGGCAGCACACGCCTGGGTCAAGAAAGAATCCGGCCAGCTCGAACCCGCGATGCGCCTGTTTCAGGACGGCCTCGCGCTGGCCGATGAACTCGCCGCACCCGAGTGGCAGGTCGACATGCGCTGCGGCCTGGCGCGCGTCTACCTGCAGGCCGGCCAGCTCGAACGCGCGCGCCGGCTCAACAACGAGGCGATGGCCATCGCCACGCGCAGTGCCGACGACTTCTCGCTCTACCGCGTCTATGGCACCGAAGGCATCTTGCTCGACGCCGCCAACGACCGCGCCGGCATGCGCCATGCCTTCGAGCGGGCGCTGGCGCATGCGCGGCTGGCGAATGCGGGCTCGGCCGAATCGTTGACCCTCTCCAACCTGTCGGATGTGTTCCTGAAGAACGGTGACTTCAAGACCGCGATCACGATGGCCGAGCAGGCGCTGCCGCTCACGCGCAAACTCGGTGACCGCGATGGCGAGACCGTCGCGCTCTTCAATGCTGGCGTGGCGCACATCGCGCTGCGTGAGCTGGAGTTGGGCAAGCGGCTGGTCGCCGAATCGATCGCGATCGACGAGAAACGTGGCTCGCTCTCGAGCATGTCGATCTCGTACAACGAACTCGGCCAGTACCTCGAACGCGCCGGTGATGCGGCCGGCGCGGTACAGGCCTACCATCGCCACCGCGCGCTCTCCGACGACATCGTGCAGCGCGACCAGCAGAAGGTGCTGGTCGAGCTGCAGGAGCGCTTCGAGGCCGAGCGCCGCACCAAGGACCTGGCGCTGCTCAACCGCGAGAACGACATCAAGAGCGAGCAACTGCACCGTCAGGCGCTGCAGCAGGATCTGTGGTGGCTGCTGGCAGGCAGCTTCACGCTCTCGCTCGGCGCCTTGATCTGGTTGCACAGCCGCGTGCGCGGCACCAACCGGCTGCTGGTCGCAAGCAACCTGGCGCTGTCGGTGCAGAGCGAGCGCGATCCGTTGACCGGCCTGGCCAACCGCCGCCACTTCCATGCAGCCGTCACGCAAGCCGGCGCGGGGCCGTTCGAGGGCACGCTGTTCCTGATCGACATCGACTTCTTCAAGCGCGTGAACGACAGCCACGGCCATGCGGCGGGCGACGCAGTGCTGATCGAAGTGGCCCAGCGCCTGAGCGCCGCGTTGCGCGAGCAGGACCTGCTGGTACGCTGGGGTGGCGAGGAGTTTCTGGTGGTCGTGCGCGGCAGCAACGCGGCGCAGGTCGATGTGCTGGCGATGCGGCTGCTGCATGCGCTCGCCGGTGTTCCTGTTCCCGTGCAGGGCAGGGCGCTGACCATCACCGCCTCCATCGGCTACTCGAGTTTTCCGCTTCCGCCGGATGCACAGGCCGTCTCGGCTGAGCGCGCGATCCGGCTGGTCGACAGCGCGCTCTACCTCGCCAAGGCCCACGGTCGCAACCGCGCCTACGGCGTGCGACAACTCCATGCGCGCGATGGGCGGGCGATCGACCGGGTGGCCGGCGAACTGGAAGCCGCTTCGAAGGATGGCCGCGTCGCCCTCACGCTGCTGTGCGGGCCGGATGCATTGAAGGTGGCGGCATGAAGACGAAGGTTCTCATCGACGTGCAAGCCATGAAGCGCGCGGTCTGGCTGATGGGCGCGATGGTCGTTGCGGTAGCGCTCGCTGCGGTCTGCGGCCACGCGGTCGCTGCGCCAGCATCCGCACCGGCAGCCGCGGCAATGCCCGGCGAGCACTACCAATCCGGCAGCTTCGAAGACCGCATCGACCTGCTGGTGCGCGACGGCTTCGATCGTCCCGCAGCGGCCATCGCGCGCATCGAAGCGCTGGCCGCCGAACAGCACGAATCGCCATCGAACCGACGCGTCGCGCTGCAAGCCCGCGGCATGGTCGAAGCCCAAGCCGGCTTCGCCGCCGAGGCCGAAGCCCGCGCGCAAGACCTGCTGGGCATCTACTTGCACACCGACGATCCGCTCGCCGCCGCCGGTGCCGCCCTCGTGCGCGCGCTCGTCGCCGAAACCGGCGGCCAGCTCGACAAGGCCGCGTCGTTCGCACGGCCTGCGCTCGGCGTGTACCAGTTGTCCTGTGCCGCGCTCACGCCCACCGGTGGGCTGGCCCGCGCCATGCCCGCAGGCGTGCCGTGCGAGTACCGCTCGGCCTGGCGCGCGCTGCACATCATGGAGCGCCGCTCGCTCAGCCTCGGGCAGGTGGCGCAGGCTCGCAGCGAACTTGCGCTGGCGCTCGAACTGGCCGAGTGCGCTGGCGATATCTGGCGCAAGGGTTATGACCTGAGCGCGCTCGGCTTCGTGGCCTCGCGCAACGGCCAGCCGGGCGAGGCCGACCGGCTCACCGGCGAGGCTCGCCGCGCGGCAGCCCTCACCGGCGACCCGGTGCTGATGGCGCGCCTGCGGTCGAACGAGGCACGCGTGGCCGATTCGCGTGGCGATCACGTCGGCGCCCTGCGCATGATCGAAGAAGCGTTGGCCCTGGCACACCGCGGCCAGGCCGGCCGCATGGAGGCCGTGCTGCTCGCCAACATGAGCGATCTCTACACCAAGCTCGGCCGCCCGCCGCAGGCGCTGCAATCGGCCGAAGCTGCGCTCGCGACCGTGCGCCGCTTCAACGACCAGCGCGCCGAGCGCATCCTGATCAACAACGCCGGCCTGGCGAAGATCGGCCTCGGCCGCATCGCCGAAGGCAAGCAGGATCTGGCGCGCCTGCTCGAGCTGTGGCGTGCCAGCGATGCCATGGCCGACCAGGCCGCCACGCTGCGCGAGTTCGGCCAGGCGCTGGCCGCGGCCGGCGATGCGCGCGGTGCGCTCGAGCTGTTCCACCAGGAGCGCGCGGTCACGGCCGATGTGGTGAGGCGCAGCCGCGAGGCCGCTTTGAAAGAGATGCAGGCGCGCGATGACGCGCAGGCCAAGCTGCGCAACATCGACCTGCTCAACCGCGACAACGCGCTCAAGACCGAGGCGCTCGCCAACCACACCCAGTTGCTGAAGAACTGGGCCGTGCTCGCCTTCGTGCTGGCCGGCGCCGTGGTGCTGGTCACGCTGCTCTACCGCCGCGTGCGCAGCATGCAGCGCGAACTCGAAGCCACCGAAGCCCGCCTGCGCGAACAAAGCCAGCGCGACGCCCTCACCAACCTCGCCAACCGCCGCCACCTGCACGCTGTGATGGACGCGGCCGCCACCGGCGAGCCGACCCCGCGGTTCGAAGGCGCGATGCTGCTGATCGACATCGACCACTTCAAGGCCATCAACGACGCCTGGGGTCATGCCGCCGGCGACGCCGTGCTGGTCGAATTCGGCCGCCGCCTGACCGACACCGTGCGCAGCGGTGACCTGGTGGTGCGCTGGGGCGGCGAAGAGTTTCTGATCATCGCGGGCGGCCTCTCGGCCGCCCAGGGTCACCAGCTCGCCGCACGCCTGCTCGAGCGCATCAACAGCGACGCCTTCGAAGTCGGCGGGCAGACGCTGCACGTCACCGCCTCCATCGGCTACGGTCGCTTTCCCCTCGTCGGCCGCAGCGCCGAGCTGCCGTGGCAGCAAGGCGTGAACCTCGTCGACATCGCCCTTTATTCCGCCAAGCGCGAAGGCCGCAACCGCGCGATGGGCATCGTCGCCGCGACCGAGGAAGCGCCGCAAGGCCTGCGCCGCATCGCGACCGACTCGGGGCAGTTCAAGCAGACGCGGCCGATGGAGTTGCTGCAGACGTGTGGGTGGCCGGGGTAGGAGGAGAGGCGAAGGCGTTGAGTTGGCAGGCAACGCTGGGCTCAGGTTTCGGAGTACGCGGCCTTCAACCCAAGGTGCCGTGAGAAGGGAACGAAATCCCTGTCTGCGTGGAGCAGTGTCAATCCGTCTTCGATGCACCGTGTGGCGATCAGGGTATCGATCGTCTTCCGGATGGTGATTCCCTGTGCGCGCAACAGCCGGTAGTTCTCGGACGCCTTGATCGCCAAGTCGTAGCCGACCAGATCGACATGCTCAAAGGCATCCAGAGTCTTCTTGACCCATTCGAATTCCCGCTCGTCCCGAACGCCTTGCAGCACTTCCGCAGCGATCAAGTCGCCCACCGCCAGCGGGCTGCGCCCGAAGAACGAATCCAGAAGTGCAACTTGCGGCGTATCGGCGGAACGAAAGTAGTCGATCCAAACGCTGGAATCTACAAGGATCACCTGTCGGTCCTCATGGCGTTCAGGTCGCCTTCCCAGGTGATCTTCCCCTTGAGTTCCCTGGCTTTCTCTTGCGCGCGAAGCTGAACAAGCGTCTTCAAGCCAAGTTCCACCGCCTCACGCTTGGTCTTGGCACCCGTTGCCTTCAAGGCCTCTTCATGAGCTTGTCGTCGATTTCGATGTTCGTGCGCATGTTGTGTACCTTTTTGCCGGCTGGTACACAGCGTATCACGACCGTGCCGTGGCTCGCGTTGCCGCACCCGACCCAGCTTCATTTTTCGATTCCCTCAAGTCACCGGCGCCGGATTGAACAGCACCAGCGCGTTGTGCAGCTTCCAGTGTTCGGCCCAGGTCTTCTTCTTGCCGCTGGCCACATCGAGCATGAGGCGGAAGAGTTCCCAGCCTACGTCTTCGATCGTGGCTTCGCCGGTCGCGATGGTGCCGGCGTTGACGTCCATCAGGTCGTGCCAGCGGCGGGCGAGGTCGCTGCGGGTGGCGACCTTGATGACGGGGACTTCGGCCAGGCCGTAGGGGGTGCCGCGGCCGGTGGTGAAGACGTGCAGGTTGATGCCGGCGGCCAGTTGCAGGGTGCCGCAGATGAAGTCGCTCGCCGGCGTGGCGGCGTAGACCAGGCCTTCGGTAATGCCGCGGTCACGCAGCTTTTCGCCGGGAGAGAGCACGCCGCTGATCGGTGCCGAGCCGGATTTGACGATCGAGCCCATGGCCTTTTCGACGATGTTGGAGAGCCCGCCCTTCTTGTTGCCCGGCGTGGTGTTGGCGCTGCGGTCGACCATGGCCTTCTTCAGGTAGGCGTCGTACCAGGCCATCTCGCGGATCATGGCTTCGGCCACTTCGGGGGTGCTGGCGCGGGAGGTGAGCTGGTCGATGCCGTCGCGTACTTCGGTCGTCTCCGAGAACATCACCGTGGCACCGGCGCGCACCAGCAGGTCGGTGCAAAAGCCGACGGCCGGGTTGGCGGTAACGCCGCTGAAGGCATCGCTGCCGCCGCATTGCACGCCGACCACCAGTTCGCTCGCGGGCACCGTCTCCCGCTTGCGATCGTTGAGCCGCTGCAGGTGAATCTTGGCGGTGGCCATGATGGAGTCGATCATCGACATGAAGCCCACGTGCGCATCGTCTTGCAGGCAGACCACGTCGAGCTTGGCCTCGGCGTTGTCGCCCACGTCGGCCACGCTGCGTTCATCCACCTGGGGAATGCTGCCGGGCGGCAGCAGGCGTTCGGGCTGGAGTTTTTCGCAGCCCAGGCTGACCACCATCACCTCGCCGCCGAAGTTGGGGTTGAGGCTGATGTTGCGCAGCGTGCGGATGGGGATGA
>JAMFRW010000160.1 GCA_026224975.1 Rhodoferax sp.
AAGCCGTCGAAACCGCGGGGGGTGCTTGGCACGTCACGAAACTGTCATGTTTCGTTCGTAGCCTTGTCGTTGCATGTGGCGGAGCGATTGTTGCTCCCGGCCATCGTGCTTTCGCGCCATCATGCGTGACCTTGATCGGCCTGCTCGGGCCCGTCATCCGAAGCCCGCATTCGCCTGACCCCACTGGAGGAATCGACATGACCCAGCCCGAAACCGTCGTCGTGTACAACTTCCGAACCCTGGAGGGCGGACGAGAGTTCACGCATCTGTTGCCGTTCAAGGCGACGCGCGAGGCCATCGAAAAAGTGTTCGGTGGCAGCGTGCTGGAAGGCACGGGCCAGCAGGTGGAGCGCACCGAGCTCGACGAGTCGGGCCGCTACCGGCGGGTGGCGACCGGCTGGGGTGAGCTGGACTGACCTTCATCGGCCGGCCGGGCCAGCCCGGTCCGGATCAGGACGCCCGCAGACGCGCGGCCAGGGTATCGACCCACGACGCCATCGCGGATCGCCATGCGGCTTTCGGCGCGGGCACCTGCGCCTGCTGCGCGCGGCCTTGCGACTCTGCATCGTCGACGGCGCGGCGCAGAAAGCCCGGGTCCATCAGGGCGCCGACCGACGAGGGCGCGTAGTGGGGATGGCTGTTTGGCGAATGCATGCTGGTCTCCCTGGCGCCGCGGGGCGGCGCTCATTGCTGACAACGACCAGAGAATGGCGTCACCGGGTTTCGGAGACGTTTCGCGGCAGGGCGCCTCGTGCTTCTCTTGTTGCAACGGGCCGGGCCCTGCCGTATCGAACCAGGTCGAGATCCGATATAAACCGTTTATACGGTATACCTCGATCGTAATCCTTTGGTGACAACCCGTGCGTCAGGCGGCGAAATTCGTGCTGTTTCGCACACTCGGCCGTCGCGGGACGCGAGGATGCGCGCCAGCAGCGTCGGCACCTCGAAGACGGCGGTGTTGTCGAGCAGGCCCACGCGGGCCCGGAACTCATCGAGCCGGCCCAGCACCTCGTCGACCGCCGGCCGGATCTTCGCGACCGAGCCGATCACCACGCCCAGCCCGTTGTCGCGCACCCATTCGGCGTTGAAGCGCTCCTGTGGCATGGTCCAGGCGTTGCGCGTGGTGATGGTGGGCAGGCCGAGGTGCAGCGCTTCGGTGAGGCTGCCGGGGCCCGGTTTGCCGATGAAGAGGTCGGCCAGTTGCAGATGCCGGCGCACCTCCGGCGTGAAGCCGAGCACTGCGCGCGGCGCCTTCGATCGCTGCGCTTTCAGCTTCGCGGCCAGCGGCAGGTGGTGCCCGCACATCAGGATCAACTGCACATCGCTCAGCTCGCGGGCGATCTTGGCCATCGCCATCGAGCCTTGTCCGCCGAACATCACGGCACCTGTCGGGCGCGACGGGTCGAGGCCGAGGCGCTCGAACTCGGCCGCCCGGTCGAATGGCAGCGGCACGTAGAAATCAGGGTGGATGATCATCCCCGAGGTGGCGTGAACATGCGTGGCCGCATGGCCCAGCCCGCGGGCCTGCTCGACCGCACGGCTCGTGCCGCAGACGATGTGCTGGCCGCGCGGCGCGTCCATCCAGAAGGCGGGCGGGTGGTCCGCCATGTCCGTCAGCACGGTGACGAATGGCACGCCGGGCAGCGCGCGGTTCAGGCTCTCCTGCAAGGCCAGGTTGACGTTGGGGATCAGCGAGACCACGATATCCGGGCGGGTGCGCCGCCAGTGGGCTTCCAGCCTGCGCACGATCGGCGCGTGCGCCAGGCGAACGATGCCCTGCCACATCTTCAACTCCTGCGCGAGGCCCAGTGTCCAGCCGCGGGCCAGGCGCTTGTTGTAGATGTCCTCCGGCGCGAAACCCGCCACGCGTTCGAAGTGCCCGAGCGGGTCCAGCACATCGACGAAATCGATGCAACGGACCTGCCACGGGTCGGGCCTGCTCGCCAGCGATGCGCGCAGCGCGTGGGCCGCCGCGCGGTGGCCGCCGCCGCAGTTGAAGTAGACCAGGTCGACCGTGGTCACTGGCGGGTTCAGCCGCGGGTTGCGGACTTCGCGGCCGATCCGCTCTTGCGGCGCGCTGTCCACCCCACCGCGGCCAGCCCGGCGAGCATCGACGCCACCGTGCCGGGCTCCGGCACTGGGGTCGCCGTGAGCACGAAGAGGCGCGAGTTGGGCGTGCCCGAGTCTTCGGCGACGAGGTAGATCACGCCCTTTTCGTCGATCGTCACGCCTTCGATGGCCTGGGTGGTGAAAGCCGACAAGTCGATCGAGCTCAGCACCTGCCCGCTGCGGGTGGCCTCGACCAGGCGGCGCGAATCCAGGCTCAGGATCAGCAGGTTGTCGGCCGCGGCATGGCCCATGAGCGAGTCGACCGACGACAGGGTCTGCACGTCCGAGAGGCTGTCCAGGCCGAGCAGCGAGGCGTCGAAGAGCGTCGTCATCGTCGACGTGCCGCCGCCCGCGGCAAAGCTCAGGTTGCCGGCCAGCACGGCTTGCGGGTTGTCCTGCTTGACCGAGACGAAGCTGCCGTTGCGCAGATCGACGCTGATGCCTTCGGTGCCCACGTTGCCGACTGTCGACCCGATCGAGACCGAAGGCGCTGCCGCCAAGGACACGCTGCCGCCGGCGGCGTAGGTGAAGCGGTAGGCGTCTTGCAGGCGTTCTTCGGTGACGACCAGCACGCCGTTGCCGAGGTAGGTGAGGCCTTCGGCATCGTGGTTGGTGCTGGCAGCCGGCCAGTTGGCGAAGCTCATCGAGCCGAGCGTTTGCCCGGTGCGCGAGATCTCGACCACGCCCAGCCCTTCGTCGCCGACGAAGAACAACGTGCCACGGTCACGTGCGTAGGTCACTGCCGAGGCTTCCAAGCCCATGCCGGCCAAGGTGCCGAGGGTGTAGTTGCCGGTCAGCTGGTAGTTGCCGAGGCCGATGGAGGTTTGTGCCGAGGCGGCGAAGGCGCACAGCGCGAGGCTGGCAGCGATCAGGGTGCGTTGGAACATGGTGTGTGAGTGCCTCGTTCGGGATCAGCGGGCGCGGCGGCGTGCGGCGACGCCGACCAGGCCGAGGCCGGCCAGCAGCAAGGCGTAGGTCGAAGGTTCCGGCACCGCTGCGGCGAGCGTGAACACGCCCGGGTTGCCGATGTCGCCGAGTGTCGAGGCATGCGAGCCGTACGCGTCACCGACCGAGGCCAGAACCCACTGGGATGTCACGGCCTGCGGTGCGAGGTCGGCCAGCGCGAGCGGGTTGCCGCTGATGTTTTGCGTGCGGATCGTGCCGGCGATGGCGTTGTCGCCATAGGTCAGGCGGTCGACCAGCGCGCCGCCCGCGTTGTAGAGGTTGATCTCGTCGGCGCGGCCGAGGTTGTTGGTGTTGCCACCGACGACCTTGACCGATGCGGCCAGCGACCAGGCAGCGCGAAAGTCCGCCGCGCTGGCTTCGGTCAGCACCACCGATGCGCCTGCAGCGACGCTGCCGAAGCCCGAAAGGCTCACCGAACCCGGCGTGCGCGAGCTGTCGTCGAACGACCAGCCGGTGAAGTCCACTGCGGTCGCGCCGAGGTTCGTGAACTCGATGTATTCGCCGGTCGCGTCGGCGCCGTTGTACATCCACTCGGTGATCTGCACATCGGCCTGCGCGGCAGCGGCGGAAATGCACAGGCCGACGGCGGCCAGCATTCGGTTCGAATGGTTCATGAGAAGACTCCTCTGATGGTTTTGGGGGATGGGCGCCTGCACGGGCGAACATGCACGGCGATGGCGCGCACGCTAGTCGGCGCGCGTGACAAACCGATGAACAGGCTTGATCGAAGGTCCAAGGGATCGTGGGTGAAAGCGCCGCCGCGCCTTGCTCCGCCGAATGCCGCGGTCGCCTGTCATCGCCCCGTCACGTTTGCGCCAGAGACTTCGCGACTGCCCAAGATCCGCCGATGCTGCCAGGCCGGGCGCACATCGCCCCAGCCGGGGCCGACCCCGGCGGCGCCGATCCATGAGAACGATTTCGATTCGACAGACCGAGGCGGGAGAATGGTTCGTCACCGTCTTCCAGAACCCTCGAAGCTTCCTCAGCCACGTCGGCTATCCGACGCGCGCGCAGGCGTTTCGCGCCTTCGTCACCGAGGGCCGCGAGCAGCCTTATGCCCGCATGATCGTGTGGGCCGCCGGGGCGACCAAGGCCGTGGTCATCCGCGGCCGAGTGCGCGCCGCGGAAGAGCGCGGCGCAGCGGTCGAGTTGATGGATCGGCTGCGGCGATCGGTGCTCGCGTCGCTCGCCGAGAGCCGCCACGCCAGCGCGCAAGTCGACGGCACGCGCGATGCCTTCGCCGCACCGCCGAACCCGGCCGATGCGACTGACGCAGCGGCCGGCTCGGCGATCAGAACCGCGAGTTGACCTCGACCTGCAGCACGTCGATCTTCATCGGTGCGCTGCTCAGGTTACCGCTGAGTGAACTCGGGTCGCCCGGGATGAGCAGGAAGCGCTGGCCGTCGTCGAGGTTGCGGGTGCTGGTCCAGCGCGCGCCGACGGTGGTGTTGCGGTCGATCGCGTAGGTCGCCCCCAGGCTGAAGCCCTTGTAGCCGGTGCCGCCCAGGTTCCAGGTGGTATCGGTGAAGGCGTCGACCCAGGCATCGCGCTCGAACAGTCGATAGGCGATGAAGGTGCTCCAGTTGCCGCGCTCCGTGAGGGTCTTGCTGCCGACCTGCAGGCGCAGTTGGTAGCCGTTGGTCTTGTCGAGCAGGCCATCGACGGTGCTGGTGCCGGCGCGGCGGCGAATGTCGGCCAGGTCGAAGCCGGTGTTCTTCACGTAGTCGGCACTCAGCCCGATGACCACCGGCGCGAGCTGGCTGAGCGTGAGCGCGGCGCTCAGGCTGACGGGCCGAAACTTCGAGGCCAGGCCCCACACCGGCGACGCAGTGCTGGTCGGGTCGTTGAGGTTGATGAGCGTGTTGCCACGCAGGCGCACGCCGCTCGGGTATTGGCTCAACTGGTAAGGCACGGTGCCGGCGCGCGGGCCGCTGGGCGGCGGGTCGGATTCGCGCACGCCTTCGATGCCCTGGAACGAATAAACGCCCAGGCCGAGCTTGAATTGCGTGAGGTCGTTGACGGCCCAGTCGGCGCCGATTTGCGCGCCGTAGAGCCACTTGTCGCTGCGCTTGATGGCGAATTCTTCGAGCGGAAACGCGCCGACCGTGGCGAACGCGAAGAGGCCGCTGGCGATGTCGCGCTCGCCTCTGGCCGACACGCCGTCGAGCGACAAATCATCCGGCCAGAGCAGGTCGCCACCCATGAAGGGAGTGGCCATGCGGCCGCCTTCGAAGCGAAGGTCCTGACGCGGCTCCCAACGCAAGGAAGCGCGGTCGAGCCCGAAGCTGTAGCGGTTGAAATCGCTGCCCAGCGTCTGCGAGCCCGAGGTTGGCGAGGTGCCGGTCGAGAGCCGCATGGCGGCAGTCACGTCGTCCGACACCTTGGCATTGAAGCCGAAGCGAGCCCGCAGCGTCAGGCGCTGGCGGTTGGTGCGGGTGTTGGTGAGGTCGGGCGACCATGCCGGCGAATCGACCTGCGATCGGTAGATCTCGGCATCGAGGTTGCCGGCCCCGAACAGCTCGCCCTGCGCCCGCACGCGGATGTCGCCCTCGAACTGAAAGGTGCGCAGCCACGCCGGCAGCTTGCGCGCATCGGCCCAGTTCTCTTCGCGTGCAGTGGCGAGCACGCCGAGCTTGATGTCTTCGGTGATCTGCGCCTTGGCCGTCTCGGAGAGGTAGGGCACGCGCACGGTGTTCTTGGTGCCGGGCGCGGGTGCATCGCCCCAGCCCGGCGCGGCGCGCGCGGTCGCTTGTGCAGCGCCTTGAGACTGTGCGAGCTTGAGCAGCACGTTGGCGCGTTCGCGTGTGAGCAAGCCCTGGTCGACCAGGGCATCGATGAGTCCGAGCGTGGTGGCACGCAGGGTCTCGAGGTCGCCGCGTTCATCGGCATGTGAGACGGGGCTGGCGAAGGCTGTGGCCAGGGCGGCGGCGAGCACGAGGCGTCGAGGGCTGCGCGCGTGCGCGGGTTTGTGGTCCACGGGGCGGTGGTGTGGTTTCATGATGAAGGCGTGGAAGTAGGAAGAGGTTCAACCCAGCGGCCGCACGCTGAGCTTGAAGCGCAGCGGCTGAGTCAGGCCGCTGGGCGGCGGCAGCTTCAGGCTGCGGGATGTTTCGGCGAGGGCCGCGTCGAGCTGGCTGTCGGTCGCGGCGTTGCCGGTGGGTGCCAGCTCGTAGCGGCGGATGCTGCCGTCGCTCTCGAACCAGACCGAGAACACGGCCGTCAACATCGGCGCATCGCTCTTGAGATGCCGCTCGATCTCGTCACGCAGCAACTGGCGCGCGCTGTTGGCAAAGAAGCGCTCCTGCGCCCGGTCGGAGGCCGTGCCCGCGCCGGTGCCGCCCGCGCTCGCGGCACCGATCACCGGATCGCCCTTGCTGTAGTCATTGGTCACGGTGCCTGCGCCGAACGCACTCGGCCCATCGCCTGCAGCGCCTTCCATCTTCAGCGGCGAGGGTTGCGGCGGCGGTGCGTCGGCCACCTTCGGCTGCTCTACGCGCATCGTCTTGGCCTCTTCGGGTGGCTTGGGTTTGGGCAGTTCTTTTGGCGGCGGTGGAGGAGGGGGTGGCGTGTCGGGCAGCAGTGCGATCTTGGCGATCTGGCGCTTGGGTTGGGGCTTGTTGTCGCAGGCCGTGATGGCGAATGTGAGGGCTGCGAGGATGGCGACGTACAGCGCGCGCAGGGCCG
>JAMFRW010000161.1 GCA_026224975.1 Rhodoferax sp.
CTCGGCCAGGCCACCGTCGTCGGCCATCTGCTCGAATGCGCGGGGCAGATCACCGGCGGCTACTTTGCCGACCCGGGCTACAAGGACGTGGCCAGCCTGGCGCGGCTGGGCTTTCCGATCGGCGAGGTGAACGAAGACGGCCAAGTGGTCGTCACCAAGGTCGCGAGCGCCGGCGGGCGCGTCACCGAGGCGACTTGCAAGGAGCAGCTCACCTACGAGATCCACGACCCGCAGCGCTACTTCCAGCCCGATGTGGTGGCGGACTTTTCGCAGGTCGAGATCGACGAGATCGCGCCCGACCGCGTGCGCGTGCGCGGAGGGCGGGGCGCGCCGCGCACGCCCACGCTGAAAGTCTCGGTGGCCTACGTGGATGGCTACATCGGCGAGGGGCAAATCTCTTACGCCGGCCCCGGGGCGGTGGCGCGCGCACGCCTCGCGCTGGCGATCGTGCGGGAGCGGCTGGCGCTGACCGGTGTCCAGAGCAGCGAGCTGCGCTTCGACCTGATCGGCGTGGATGCGCTGCATGGCCCCGCGCTCTCACGCAACGCCGGCGAGCCGCACGAAGTGCGCGCACGCGTGGCGGGCCGCACCACCTCCAGGGCCGAGGCGCAGCGCATCGCCAACGAGGTCGAGACGCTCTACACCAACGGCCCGGCCGGTGGCGGCGGCGCCACGCAATCGGTGCGCGAGGTGCTGGCCGTGCAGTCGGTGCTGATGCCGCGCGAGCTGGTCACGACGAACGTCGAACTGCTGGAGTCCTGAAGCCATGAGCGACCCCGCCTTGCCCCACATCAAGCTCCGTGAAATCGCCCATGCGCGCACCGGCGACAAGGGCAACACCTCCAACATCGCACTCATCGCCTACGAGGCCAGGCACTACGCGCACCTGTGCATGCATGTGACCGAAGCGCGAGTCAAAGCGCACTTCGAAGAAGTGGTGCACGGCAGCGTCGTGCGCTACGAGATGCCGAAGATCGGCGCACTCAACTTCGTGCTGCAGCACGCGCTGGGCGGCGGCGTGACCCGCTCCCTCGCGCTCGACGCGCACGGCAAATCGCTCAGCTCGGCGCTGCTGGATCTCGAGATCCCGGCGCCGCCGGCTTCGAACAGTTCACCGAATAACCCAACGAACAATCCACAGGAGACCCACCCATGATTCGCCGAACCTTCGACCTGGCCATCGCCGGAACACTCGGCACGCTCGCCGCGCTCTTCACACTGCCAGCAGCGGCCCAGACCTTTCCCGCCAAGCCGATCACACTGATCGTGCCCTTTGCCGCCGGCAGCGCGACCGACCAGCTCGCGCGCGCGCTCGGCCAATCGATCACCGCCGAGACCAAACAGCCGGTGGTCGTGGACAACCGCGCCGGTGCCGGCGGCATGATCGCGGAGCAGGCGAGTGCGCGCTCGGCGCCCGATGGCTACTCGGTGCTCATCACCACCAACACCACGCACGCGGCGGCCGAGCATCTCTACAAGAAGATGCCGTACGACCCGGTCAAGGATTTCCAGCCCATCACAGGCCTCGGCAAGGGCGGGCAAGTGCTGGTCGTCAAGGCCGACGCGCCGTACAAGACCGTCGCCGATCTGCTGGCCAAGGCGCGCAAGGAGCCGGGCAAGCTGAGCTTCGGCAGCGGCAGTTCGTCGAGCCGCGTGGCGGGCGAGATGTTCAAGCAATTGAGCAACACCGACATCCTGCACGTGCCCTACAAGAGCAACCCGCTGGCCGTGACCGACCTGCTCGGCGGCCAGATCGACATGATGATCACCGACACCGCCACCGGCTTGCCGCAGATCAAGGGCGGCAAGCTGCGCGCGCTCGGCGTCTCGACGGCCAAACGCATCGAACTGCTGCCCGAGGTGCCGACCATCGACGAAGCCGGCGTGAAGGGCTACGACATGGGCTACTGGTTTGCCGCCTACGTGCCGGCCGGCACGCCGCCCGCGGTCGTCGCGCACTTGCACACCTTGCTCGTCAACGGCACCAAGAGCCCGGCCGCGGTTTCGTTCTTTCGCGACACCGGCGTGGCGGCGTGGACCACCACGCCCGAAGAGCTGGCGAAGTTCCAGGCCTCGGAAACGCAGAAGTGGGGCAAGGTGATCAAGGCGGCGGGCATCGAGCCGGAGTGACCTGCCCGGTCACAGCAAGCTCTCGCTGATGAACGGGAAGAGCAGCAGCAACTGCATGCGCGTGCCGAAGTCGACGCCCGGGTCGTCGTCGTAGACCACCTCCTGGCCGTTCACCTTGGCGATCCACTGCAAGTGCTTGCCCGACCCGTCCAGCCGCAGGCGATAGCTGCCGCCCCGCACGCGCGCGGCCAGGCTCAACACGGCTTCGGCCAGCTCGGGTGAATCGACCAGCATGCCGAGTTCGGTGTTGACGCGTGACGATCGAAAGTCCATGTTCATCGAACCGACGAAGGTCACGCGGCGGTCGATGATGATGAGCTTGGAATGCGAGCGGCCGATGCTCGCGCCGAGCGCGCCGCCGATGATCGAATCGTTCTTGAGCTGGCTCGAATCGGTCTCGTAGACGTTCACACCCATCTGCAGCATGGGCACGCGGTAGCGGCCGTAGGCGGCGCTCGCGAAGGGCTCGTCGTTGGAGGCGAGCGAGTTGGTCATCACGTCGATCCTCACGCCGTTGGCGCGCGCTGTTCGCATGCCGTCCATGCCGAGCTGCCCGGGAATGAAGTAGGGCGAGCCGACCACCACTTCGGTCTTCGCCTGGCTCATGGCGTGGCCGGCGCGGGCGGTGACGGTCGTGGCATCGCCGCCCTTCTCGGCGCGGCCGGTGACCTTCTCGGGATCGTCGGCGAAGACCTCGATGTGGCCCGTCATCATCTTGAGCGGCGGGTGCGCGATGTCGGCGCTGAACGGCGGAAAGCCGAGCAGATCGGCCTTGTCGGCCGCCGGCGTCGGGTAGGCCGTGAGCGCATCGGCGGTGAGCTGCTCGAAGGCATCGCGCAAGGCCTGCGGCGGCTCGCGGCTGGTTTCCAGCGCATGCAGCGGGTAGATGCGCGGGCTGTTCCAGTAGGCATCGAAGATCGTCGCCATCTGCGGCACGGCGGCGCCGAGGATCAGCAGATCGAAATCGACGAAGTTGCCGCCCTTGCTGCTGAAGAAGTATTCGTCGGCGATGTTGCGGCCCCCGGCGATGGCAAAGGCGCCATCGGCAATCAGCATCTTGTTGTGCATGCGGTGGTTCACGCGCGCAAAGTCGGCCAGCGCAAAAGTCCATCGCGTGAAGGCGAAGGCGCGGCCCGAAGGGAACGGGTTGAAGAGCCGCACTTCGACATTCGGGTAGGCGGCAAACGCCAGCAGCATGCGGTCGCTCTCGGCGGTGTAGAGGTCATCGACCAGCAAGCGCACGCGCACGCCACGCACCGCCGCATCGCGCACGGCGCGCAGCAGCGTGTGGCCGGTCACGTCGTTTTGCAGAAGGTAGTACTGGATGTCGAGCGTCTTCTGCGCGCGGCGCACCAGCGTGAGCCGCGCATCCATCGCCCAAGTGGCGAAGGGCAAGGGACGAAAGGCCGATTGGCCCGCAGCCGGCGCACTTTGCGCGGCGACGCCGCCGAGTTCGCTCTCGCTGCTCGCGGGGATGGCCGCACTCGGTGCGCGTTCGCCGGGTGGCGGCAGCACGGCGCAGCCCTGGATCAACGCGAGCGCGCCGGCGACCGCAGCGAAGAGCCATGGTTTGATGGATCGGAACATGTCTCCTGCCTCCGGTTGTCGTTGTTCGAATGTTTTTACGTCTGCTCGCGCACTTCAAGCCAGCAGGGCTTTCAATTCAACCGCCGCCGTCTGCAATATCTCGCGCGAAACCTTGTCGTCGTTGACGGCACGCGACATCGAGACCGCGCCCACCAGCATCGACCAGGCGGCGATGGCCTTGGCGCGCTTGGCCTTCTTCGGCTTGTCGCCAGCCATCAGGCGAATGAACAGCTCGATGTATTCGCCCACCTGCCGCGTGTAGGCGGTGCGCGCGCGGTCGGTGCTGCGCGCCACGTCGCCCGCGAGCGAAGTGACCGCGCAACTCGTCGCCAGGCCATCGCGATGGGCCGTGCTCAAGTACCACTCGACCAACGCGATCAACAGCGCGGGCTTGCTGACCTTGGCATGCGCCTCGGCATCGAAAGCGCTCTTGGCGCCCTCCGTCAACGCGCGCTCGATCGCCTCGCCCACGAGCTCGTCGCGCGACGCAAAGTGCCGGTAGAAGCCACCGTGCGTGAGGCCGGCCTCCTTCATCAGATCGGCCACGCCGATGCCATCGACGCCGGATTCGCGAAACCGCGCCGAGGCCACCCGCACGATGCGGCCATGGCTTTCGTCCTTGTCTGCTTTCGAATGGCCCATGCGAATGAATCCCTGCGTGGAATGAATACCTGCGGTTGTGCAATGAAAACCTGCAGTTTGGCGCTTGACACTCAGGATTATGGTCGTCATCATAACTGGTGTGGATGACGATCGTCATTCTGAACAAGGACCCTGCATGAACTTCATCCAACGCGTTGCGGCCGGCGCCATGGCGATCGGCACACTGGCAGTCTCACTCGCAATCACCGGCTGCGCCAACTCACCAGTGACTGCATTGGCCAGCGCCGCCAAGCCCTCCAACAAGCAGCAGGTGGTCGAGCTGCTCAAGAGCATCGAAACCGGCGACCCCAAACCTTTCGCCTACATCGACCCCAACAAATACATCCAGCACAACCTTGCCGTGGCCGATGGCCCAGCCGGCGTGAAGGCGCTGCTGCAAGCCGTGCCCAAGGGCAGTACGAAAGTGGAGACCGTGCGCGTGTTCGCCGATGGCGACTTCGTCTTTGCCCACACCGCCTACAACTTCTTCGGGCCCAAGATCGGCTTCGACATCTTCCGCTTCGAGAACGGCCGAATCGTGGAGCATTGGGACAACCTGCAAGAGACCGCGGCAAAGCCCAGCCCCAGCGGCCACACCATGACCGATGGCCCCACGGTTGCCACCGATCTCGACAAGACCGCGGCCAACAAGGCGCTGATGCAGCAGTACATGGACGACCTGCTGCAAGGCCGCAAGGAGACCTTCGCCAGCTACTTCGACGCCGGCAAATACATCCAGCACAGCCCGCTCGTCGCCGACAACCTCAGCGGCCTCTTTGCCGGCCTGCAAGCCCTCGCCAAACAGGGGCAGGCCGTCAAGTACGACAAGGTGCGCATGGTGCTCGCCGAAGGCAACTTCGTGCTCGTGGTGGCCGAAGGCAGCTTCGCCGGCAAGCCCGCCGCCTACTACGACCTGTACCGCATCGAGAACGCCAAGATCGCCGAACACTGGGACACGATCGAAGCCATCCCGCCCCGCGCCGAATGGAAAAACCCCAACGGCAAGTTCTGACCCACCGCGTCACCCATCCACAGGAGAACCACCATGCCCATGATCGACGTCTACGCCGCCGAAGGCATCTTCCCCGCCGGCTCCGACCGCGAACTCGGCCAAGCCCTCACCCTCGCCGTGCTGCGCGCCGAAGGCGTGCCCAACCCCGGGCCTTTCCATGCCGACAACACGGCCGTCTACATCCACCGCATGGAAGCTCCCGCAGTGCAGACCGCCGCCACGGCGCTGGCGCGCACCGTCCGCATCCAGATCATCACGCCGCCGGGCTCGTTGAACCGCGAAGGCCAGAAGGCGATCGTCAAGGAAGCGACGCAGATCGTCGCGAAGGTGGCGGGTGATCCGTCGATCGCGGGGCGTACTTGGGTCGTGTTGACCGAGGCGGTCGAAGGTGGGTGGGGGATGTTCGGGACGGCGTTTGGGAAAGAAGAGTTCGCCGCACTGGCGGCGAAGGCGGCGGCGATGCCACACTAGACAGGCAACGGTGAGGCACGCAATGAAACTCCTTCTCACTTCCGCGGGGGTCAAGAACCCGAGCATCCACGATGCGCTGGTGGGCCTCCTGGGTAAGCCCATCGCCGAGTCCAGTGCCCTGTGCATTCCGACCGCGTTGTATGGGCACCCGCAGGGCAGTCCCGGCGGCGCATGGCGTTTCATCACGGGCCAGTCCGGCTGCCCGATGTGCGAACTGGGGTGGAAGTCCTTGGGCGTGCTGGAGCTCACCGCGCTGCCCAGCATTGGTGAAGCGCGATGGATCCCCTGGGTCCGCGAGGCGGATGTGTTGCTGGTGGAGGGCGGCGATGCCATGTATCTCTGTCATTGGATGCGACAGTCGGGGCTCGCAGCCCTGCTGCCGTCGCTCGATCGAACCGTGTGGGTGGGACTGAGCGCCGGAAGCATGGTGATGACCCCCCGTGTAGGAGAGGAATTCGTCGAAACGAAGCCGTCCATCACTGGCGACGACGTGACGCTCGCGAGCGTCGATTTCTCGATCTTTCCGCACCTGGACTACCCCGGCTTCCCGAAGAACACGATGGCCCACGCCGAAAGATGGGCAGCCCGCATCGGCAGCCCGGCCTATGCCATCGACGACGAAACTGCCATCAAGGTCGTAGACGGCCAGGTCGAGGTTGTTTCCGAGGGGCGGTGGCGGTATTTTGGCCGCTGAGTAACGCCGTTCGGCGGATCTTGTTCTGCTCGGTTCCGGCCATTATGAGAAGACCCCAGTTATGGCAAGTGGCCTACCGGCAGGTGCCGTTTCGCCTGGGACGGCGAGCTTGTCGGCGTCGATCTGCTTTGCATAATTTCGCCAGTGAGCGGCATGCCGGTC
>JAMFRW010000162.1 GCA_026224975.1 Rhodoferax sp.
AGGATCGCCTCGCCATCGCAGCCGCCGCAGCGGCGCGTCATCGCCGTGATCGGTGCCAGGGGCGCCTCGCTGACGGACCTCGCGGCCAGCGCTGCCAAGCAGTCCGGCGAAGCGCTGTACCTGCCACTCGACGCGTTGCCGGGCGATGCCAACCTCGCCCACGACAAGCTGCGCCTTCCCCTGCGCGCGCTGCCGATCACGCTGATTCTCGGCGCCCACGACAGCGCCGTCTTGCACCGCCTGGCCGAGCCGCCGGTGCAGACCTTGGAAGCAGTGCCCGCCAGCACCGCCGAGCGCCTGGCCGCATGGCAGCAGGCGCTGCCCGGCTCGGCCGCCGATCCCGCCCTGGCCGAGCTGGCCCAGCGCTGGCGCTGCGAGACGCCGGTCATCGCCCGCGTCGGTGCCGAGCTGTCAAGGCTGGGCCGCGCGCCGAGCGGCGACGAGTTGTTCGCCGCCGCTCGGCAGTCTCTGGATCTGGGCGCGCTCGCGCAGCAGGTCACGCCGCGCTTCACCTTGCGCGAACTGATGCTGCCGCCGGCCCAGGCGCATCAGATCGAGGAACTCGTCACCGCGATGCACAACCTCGGCCGCGTGCATCAGGACTGGGGCACGGCCAAGGCCTGGAACGAAGGCGGCCTCGCGGCGCTGTTCGCCGGCCCGCCCGGCACCGGCAAGACGATGGCCAGCGAGGCCATCGCGCAGGAACTTCACCTGCCGCTGTTCCGCATCGACCTCTCGCAGGTCGTCAACAAGTACATCGGCGAGACGGAGAAGAACCTCAAGCGCCTGTTCGATGCTGCCGACGCGGCCGACGCCATCCTTTTCTTCGACGAAGCCGACTCGCTGTTCGGCAAGCGCAGCGAGGTCAAGGACGCGCACGACCGCTATGCCAACCTGGAAGTCAGCTACCTGCTCGAACGGATGGAGCGCTTCAAGGGCCTGGCAATCCTGGCCACGAACCGGCGAAAAGACATCGACGAAGCCTTCCTGCGGCGCCTGCGCTTCGTCGTCGAATTCCCGCTGCCGGGCGTGGCCGAGCGCCTGCGCATCTGGCGCAGCGTGATCCCGGCGCAGGTCGATGCGTGCGAGGTCGATTTCGATTTCCTCGCGCAGCGCTTTGCGCTGGCCGGCGGCCACATCCGCGCCATCGTCTTCCATGCCTGCCTGCAAAGTGCGCAGGCCGGTGCCGAACGGCGGCTGACGATGCAGGCGCTGGTGCCGGCCGTGCAGCGCGAGTACGACAAGCTGGAGCGTGCTTCCAGCCTCGATCAGTTCGGCAAGTACGCGCCGCTGGTGGCCGCGAGCAGGATGACGCCATGAAGCCGCAGCGCGTGAGCATCGAGCGGCTGGACCTGGACCTGCGCGGCATCGATCCCGCGTTGGCCGAAGCCGCAGTTCGTCTGCTCGGCCCGGCATTGGAAGCACGTCTGTCAGGCAATGCCGGCAGCGCTCCGCAAGAGCGCAGTGCCCATGCCCTCGCCCATCACCTGGCCGAACGCGTGGCCAGCCAACTCCCATCCAACAAGGCCGAGGAACCCCACCATGCTGCGCGGCGCGCTGATTGAATACGGCACCAGCCTGATCGGGCCGATCCCGAACGTGGTGATCTTCCAGTACAACCCGGAGCAGTTGTCGCGCGCGCTGCAAGTGCCCACCCGGCCGAGCGGCGCCACCCAGCGCGAGACCACGCAGGCGGGCGAGAAGACCTTCGAGCGCATCACCCTCAAGGCGCATTTCAGCGCAGTGAACCTGCTCGATGAAGACAAGGCGCTGGCCCGGCTCTTCGGCATCGGCCCGCAGCTGGCGGCGCTGGAAAAGATGGTGCTGCCCAGCAGCAAGATCGCGGGCTTGATCGGTGCCGCCATCGACGCCATCGCCGGCGCCGTATCCCCACCCGCTCCGCCGGCCCAGCCGATCCCGCGCGAAGCCTATCCGCGCATCCTCTTCATCTGGGGCCCGACGCGGGTGCTGCCGGTGACGATCGACGCGATGACCATCGTCGAGCAGGAGTACGACTTTTTGCTCAACCCGATGCGCGCGGAGGTGGACATCACCCTCTCCGTCATCGCCACCGACCAATGCTCGGACGACGTGCTGGCCAAGGGCGCCCTCGAATACTCGACCCTGGCCAAGGAAGCGATGGCGATTGCCAACCTGGCCAATACCGCGGAACAGATCGTCGACCTGATCCCGTTCTGACCGCACCCCAACCAAGCCAAAGGCCTGAACCATGTTCCTGCCCAACTCGCGCTACGCCAAGGTCGCCACCGTGACCACGCGGCTGGCCACCGGCGAAGAAGTGCAAGCACTCAAGCGCCGCCAGCTGACGCCCGCCAGCGGCACGCCACAGACGGTGATCGACGGCGACCGGCTGGATGTGATCGCCCAGCAGCAGTACGCCGATTCGACCCAGTTCTGGCACATCGCCGACGCCAACACCGCGCTCGACAGCCGGGACCTGGCCAAGACAGCCGGCGACACGGTCAACGTGCCGCAGAACTGAGGAGCACCCGAACATGGCCAGCGCGCAATTCAGGGTCTGGTTCGGTGAGCATCAGGCGAGCACCGACGACCTCGCCCGCATCGAGGAAATCGAGGTCACGCAGGAACTCGATCGCCTCTGGGAGGCCCGCATCCGCATGACCATGTGCCTCGATTCGCAAGGCCGCTGGCAGCACCGGCCCGACACGGTGGCCGCACCCTTCTCCCGCGTGCGGGTCGAGCTGGATCCCGGCAACGGCCGCTTCGTGCCGCTGATCGACGGGCCGGTGGTCCGCCTCGAATCGCTGCTCGATTCACAGCCCGGCCGCAGCACCGCCACCTTCGCCGTGCGGGACGACAGCGTGCTGCTCGACCGCGAGCACGGCACCGAGGTCTACCGCGACCTCAAGGACAGCCAGATCGCCAATCGCGTGCTGCGCAGCGTCACGGCCATCACCGAGGCCCGCACCGACCCGCCCACCTCCACCACCAACCCGATCACCACGCGCCGCGGCTCCAAGCTGACCCTGCTGGCCCAGCTGGCGCATGCCAATGCCCGCCGCGTCTACGTACTGCCCGGCGCCACGCGGGGCCACAGCGTCGGCTGCTTCCTGCCCGACCCCACGGATCCCGATGGCAGCCTGCCGACGCTCAGGCTGATCGGCGATGCCCGCAACCTGGCCGACGCCACGATCGAGGAAGACAGCGAATCGCCCGAGCACAGCCACGGTGCCACGCTGAGCCTGCATGACGGCCATCTGAACAACTTCCAGAGCAGCGCCAGCGACCTGGACCTCAGCGGCAGCGCGCCCGTGCTGGCCAACCAGGAAGCACCCTCGCGCCTGCTGCCCCCGGCCGACGCGCTGCGCGAGGACCTGACCGATGCCACCCGCCGCCGCGCCCGCGACGCCGCCTATGCGTTCAAGCTCAGCAGCAGCGTCGTGCCCGGCTGCTACACCGCTGTGCTGACGCCCTACGTGAAAGTGCGGGTCGAATGCGGCACCACGCCCTACACCGGCATCTACATGCTGACCAAGGTCGTCCACAAGATCACGCCCTCGCTGTACAGCCAGCACTTCGAGGCCCGCAGCGATGCCCGCACCACCGTGCCCGATGCGCCGGTGGCCGAGGTGGCGGGCGGTGGGCTCTCCGTGTCCTTCTCTGCCAGCGTGGGAGTCTTCTGATGGGTGCTTTGACCGGCGATCTTCTGGAACGCAGCGTCGAGCAACTGACGCAGCACAGCGCGGCCCGCTTCTTCGGCAAGTACCGCGGCCAGGTCACGAACATCGACGACCCCGACAAGCTCGGCCGCATCATGGCCCTGGTCCCTTCGGTGATGGCGGACGTGCCGGTCGGCTGGGCGCTGCCGGCCTTCCCGTTCACCGGCGAGGGCGCCGGCCACGTGATGCTGCCGGCCGTCGATGCGATGGTGTGGATCGAGTTCGAGGGCGGCAACCTCGACTTCCCGATCTGGTCCGGCGGCTTCTTCCTGCCCGGCCAGCGGCCGAGCCCCGACACGAATGGCGCCCAGGTGATCGTGACGCAGGGCGGGCACAAGCTGGTGCTGGATGACGATGGCGGCTCGGTGAGCATCGAGCATTCCGGCGGCGCCAAGATCGAGATGACGATGACCGGCATCACGCTCAGCATCGGTGCCAGCAAGATGGAGATGAGCCTGACGGCGATCAGCTTCAACGAGGGCATCGTCAAGATTGGCCCGGCCGGCGTCAGCCTCGCAGGCGGCGCGATGACCCTGGGAGTACCGCCGACATGAGCTTCTTCCTCACCACCGGCAGCACGGTCATCTGCCCGCACGGCGGCATGGCGATCCTGGTCACGAGCAACACCATCGCCGTGCTGCCTCCAGGCCCGATCCTGATGCTGACCGACATCCACCCGATCGGCGGCTGCGCCTTCGCCCCGGGCGGCGTGCCCCTGCCGTGCCTGTCGATCCGGTGGCTGACCGGCACCTTGCATTCCACGATCAACGGCGTTCCGGCGCTCCTCGACAACAGCGTCGGCCTGTGCCTGAACGCGGCCGGGGCGCCTCAGGGCACGGCGATCGTCGTGCAGACGCAGACCGAGGCCGTGGGGATCTGACATGGGCACAGCCAAGCTCTCGAATGGCAGGCATCTGGCCTTCCCCTTCCGCATTGGCAGCGACGGCCGCAGCGCGGCACCGCAGTCCGATGCCGATCACGTGCGCGATGAACTGCTGCAACTGCTGTTGACGGCGCCCGGCGAGCGCCTGTTCCTGCCCGAGTTCGGCGGCGGTGTACGGCGGTTGGTATTCGAGCCGGCGTCCGATGTGCTGCGTGGCGTCGTCAAGGCGCGGATCACCAATGCGCTGTCGCGCTGGCTGGGGCGACGGCTGACGGTCGAGCTGATCGACGTGACTTTCGATGACCCGAGCGCGCGGCTCGAAGTGATCGTGAAATACCGGCCCGCCGGATCACCCGATTCGCGCGTGCTGAAGTTCCAGCGGAGCGGGCAATGACAGCCATCCTCTCGCAAGACTTCGTGGACGACCGCGCCGATGCGCTGACAGCTGCGAACCTCAATGGGATCGAGCTGGTACTGGTCGCGCTGCCGGCCGGGCCGAATCCTGACCATGCGGACCTCGACCTGCGCTTCTTCAACGACCTCTTCGTCGCCGTGATCCTGGCCGAGATCACCGGCAACCCGGTGCGCGCCGGCCAGATCTTCCGCATCCGCGGCGGCACCCGCGTGCCGGCCGGCAAGCTACCCGGGCAAGTGCGGGTGACGGCCGTTTCCGCATCGACCTCGGAGACGCAGCTTTCGCTGCGCGTCGAGCCCGTCGGCGACTACTCGACCTACACGCTCGAACTGGTCTGGGACGCCAGCCGCATCGATCCCTTCTTCGCCGAGATCGGCTTCAAGTTCCGGCCCGGCTGCTTCACCAACGACTGCGCGCCGCTGCTGCCTGGCCGCCCGGCCGCACCCGGCCCGGTGATCGACTACCTGGCCAAGGATTACGACTCCTTCCGCCACACCTTGATGGTGGCCATGGCCGAGCGCGTGCCCGGCTGGCGCAGCACCAGCGAGGCGGACCACGACCAGGTGCTGATCGACCTCTTCGCCGCCGCGGCCGACGAGATCAGCGACTACCAGGACCGCGTCACCAGCGAGGCCTATCTGGCGACCACGCGCAAGCGCGTCTCTCTCGCCCGCCACGCGCGGCTGATGGACTACCACCTGCACGAAGGCAACCAGGCCAGCACCTGGCTGGCGCTGATGCTCGCAGCGGGCCAGGCGCCCTTCCGGCTGGATGACCAGCAACTGGTCGTCTGGACCGGCGCCGCCACGGCCCTGCCCGAGTCGAGCTTCTTCGCCAGCCGCGAGCACTGGCTGCCTGCGGTGCAGCGCCAGCGCTTCGACCCTCTCGTCAACGAGCTGCACCTGCACACCTGGCGCCGCGCCCAGCCCGCCTTGCGCGCCGGCAGCACCAGCGCCGATGTGGTGCCAGCCCAACCGGGCGCAGGCCAGCTGGAAGCGGACACCTTGCGCGATCTCGTGCGCAGCGGTGGCCTGCCGCAATTGCTGGTCGCCGAGCGCCTAAACCCGCTGACGGGCCAGGTCCCTGGCCGCAACCCGCGCAAGCGCCAGCTGCTGCGCCTCATCCCCGGTGCCGCCGGCCCGCAGGCGGCGCAGACCGTCCACGACCCGCTGACCAACACCTTCCTCGTGCGCCTGTGGTGGCAGGACGCCGACGCCCTGCGCCAGGACTACAGCTTCACCACCTTCTGCGCAGGGGTGCCGGTGGACGACATCTCGGTCTTCAACGGCAACCTGCTGCCGGTCCATGCGGGCGAGCCGATGGCGGTGTTCTTCAACGAGCCGGGTACCGCCTTGCCGAACGATTCGGATGAAGTCAAGCACCGCCACTTCCAGCGACTGGACCGCGATGGCAGCGGCTTCGATTGGGTCTTGGCGCCGCTGCCGGTACGGCCCCATGGCCTCGAAGCACCGCTGGCCTATCTGCCGACACCGCCGGGCGGCGAGGTGCCCGCCAAGTCCACGCTGCGAGTCGAGGTGACGATCCCCGCCGGAGGCACCGACGTCTGGGACGAAGTCGAATCGCTGGTGCACAGCGACGACAGCGCCGAGCTGGGCGACCAGTTCATGGTCGAGACCGACGAGCTGCGCCACAGCGTGCTGCGCTTCGGCAATGGCACGAACGGGCAGTTGCTGCCGCAGGGCGCGGTCGTCCATGCGCAGTACCAGGTCGGCAGCGGGCCGGAGGGCAATATCGGCGCCGACCAGCTGGTGTTTGCGCGGGCGCTGACGGGAACCCTCGGCGGAGCGATCGAACGGGTGTGGAACCCGTTCGACGTCAGCAATGGACGGGACTTCGAGTCCGCCGAAAAGATCCGCCGCAATGCACCAGAGGCGTATCGCGCGAGGCAGTTGCGCGCGGTGACCTTGGCGGACTATGTGCGCCGTGCCGAAGAAGTACCGGGCGTCTCACGCGCCGTGGCTCGCTACGCCTGGACCGGCTCCTGGCGCACCGTGCGGATCACCGTCGATCCAGCCGGCACCACCGTGCTCGATGAGAAGCTGCGCGCCAGCCTCGCCGCCCACCTGGAAGCGGTGCGCCTGATCGGCGAGGACATCGAGTTGCGCCCGCCCCGCTTCGTGCCGCTGGAGATCCGCATCACCGTCTGCATCGAACCCGACGTGTGGCGCGAGGATCTGCGTTTCATCCTGGACCAGGAGTTCTCCGCCAGCTACACGTCCGATGGCCGCCGCGGCTTCTTCCATCCGGACGAATGGACCTTCGGCCAGGCACTGCACCGCAGCCGCATCGAGGGGCGCTTGCAGCAGGTGGCCGGCATCGAGCACGTGGTGTCCATCGTGATGAAGCGCTTCAACGCGCCAACGCCCGGATTGCCGAATCTCGAGCAGCTGGAGATGAGCTTCGACGAAGTGGTGCTGCTGGCCAACGACCCGGATCACCTCGAACGCGGCCTGATCCGCTTCGACCTCCGCGGAGGACGGGTATGAGCTGCAAACCGCTGATCAGCGACGACTTCGGCTTCCCCCGCCCGGCGGACAACCGGCCGGCGCTGCCGCACATCGGCTACCGCATCGGCCGCTACGGCGATTTCCTCGAAGCGATGTTGCGCCGCATCGACGCCGCCGAGCCGCTGCAAGCCTTCACCCACCGCGAGCCGGACGACCCGGCCATTGCGCTGCTGCAAGGTGCGGCCATCGTCGGCGACATCCTCAGCTTCTACCAGGAGCACTACGCCAACGAAGCGTACCTGCGCACTGCCCGATGGCGCGACAGCGTCAGCGACCTCGTCCGCCTGACCGGCTACCGGCTCGCGCCTGGCCTGGGCGGCCGCGCGACCCTGGCGATCGAAGCGCGCGGCACGGCGCCGGTGACGATCCGCGCCGGCTGGCCGGTCAGCGCCGACCTGCAAGACGTGCCGGATCCGGCCGACTTCCAGACGGTGGCCGAACTGATCGCCCAGCCCGCGCTGAGCCGCTTCGGCCTCTACCGGCGCCGCGTCCCGCAGCCCACGCTCGCTGCCGGCACGAAGACGCTGGAAATCACGGCGGCGGCTCAAGACAAGGCCGAGCTGAAGAAGGGTGATCGGCTGCTGCTGATGCCGGACGAAGCGATGTTCAGCCAATCCGGCGCGAGCTACAGGGCGCAACAGGCCCCGCAGGTCGTGACCGTCGGCAAGGTGACGTCGCATCTGGACCGCGCGAAGATCGAGCTGGAGTCCGGCCCGAGCCAGGCCTGGGCCGGCCCGGTGCGTGCCTGGCGCATCGGCCGCACCTTGCGCCACTTCGGGCACAACGCGCCCTCCACCGTGACCACTTCCATTGTCGACGGCAGCGGCACGGTCACCGGCAGCGCCAGCGCCGCCACCCGCTTCGAGCGCTTCATCTACGCCAGCGAATCGACCTTCGATTTCGGCGACCAGTACACGGTGCTCGACTGGACCGAGATGCCGCTGGACGTCGAAGCGCCGGACATTGCCGCCGGCCGCAAGTTCATCGTGCAGGGTCGCATCCATTTCGACGGGCAGCCGACGTCGGTGCCCTTTGCCGTCGTCAAGACGGTCGTGGCCACGCGTGGAACGACCGTCAAATGGGGCAATGTGCAGGGCGCGTCCACGATCCTGAGCCTGGACGCGCCGCTGATCGCCAACGGCAATGTGCACTACGAGATGGCCGACATCCGCGACCTGCGCTTTGTCGAGATCACCAGCCCCGAGCTGGCGCTGACGCCGCTCACCGGCTTCGCCTCCGGCGCCTTCACGGACGGCACGGCCGCGCTGTATTTCTACGGCACCGGTGCCGCCGCGAAACTGCTGGCCGGCCGGCGGCTCTGGCTGACGCATGCGGACGGCCGCAGCGTCGAGCTGGTCTGCACGAATCGCGAGACCGCCTTCGCGCTGGCCGCCTTCCTGGCGCCGACGCAGGCACGCATGTGGCCGCTGTCCTTCGACCGCCCGCCGCTGCCCTTCAGGCAAGACGACTTCGACGAGGACGCGCCGACGGTGACCGTCTTCGGCAACCTTGTCGATGCAACGCAGGGCAAGGCCGAGGCGGATGCGGTACTGGGCAATGGCGACGCGACCCAGGCCTTCCAGACCTTCACGCTGCCCAAGTCACCATTGACTTACTTCCTGACCGGCGACGGCACGCCGCCGCAGCAGCCGGAGTTGCAGGTCTGGGTCGGCGGGCGGCTGTGGACGCGGGTGGACGCGCTGTTTGGCCGCGGCGCGAAGGAGCAGGTCTACATCGTCCGCGAGGATTCCGAAGGCCGCAGCCATGTGCAGTTCGGCGATGGCGAGACCGGCGCGCGGTTGCCCAGCGGCCTCTCCAACATCGTGGCGCGATACCGCAGTGGCGACGGGGCGCGCGGGCCGAACCGCACTCCCGGCAAGACCTAACCACGATAGCGCCAGCATCGCTTAGACAAGCAGAAAGTGGGGGGCATGGTCAGCGGCGGTTCGGACCCGGAGGACGCCGAGAAGGCCCGCGAGGCCGCGCCGGGCAAGGTGCAGAGCCTGGGCCGCATCGTCAGCCTGCGCGATGTGGAGACCGAGACGCTTTCGATCGCCGGCGTGGTGACCGCCGCCGCGGCCTGGGATCTTCACGAAGGCGTGCCGGCCGTGATCGTGCGCGTGCTGCTGCAAGCCGGGCGCGAGGCCGAGTTCGCCGACGTGCGCGCCGCGGTTGCCCACGCCCAGCGCTGCCGCGGGCCGAACCGCTATCCGGTGGTGATCGAACAGGCGCTGCTTCGCTATGTTTTCCTGGACCTGAGCTATGCCCGGGATCCGAGTTACCGCGCCGAGGACGTGGCAGCCGCCGTGCGCGCCGAACTGGGCGTGGCCGAGGACCTCGATCACCAACGCACCGGTCTTTTCGGATTGCAGGCGCGGCGGCTGGGCGAGCGCGAATACGCCAGCCGCATCGAGGGCCGCGTGCAGAACGTGCAGGGCGTGCTCTGGTGCAAGGTCGGCGCGCTCGGCCTGCTGGCGGCAGGCGTGCACGACCCGGCCACGCTGCGCCCGCCCGCACCGCCGCGCCCGCGGCTCGCCCCGCTGCGCTGCGCCGCGCGCGAGTTGCTGCAACTCAGCGCGCAACACCTGGCCCTGACCGAAAGCGCCGAACCGACGGCAGGAGAGTGCGCATGAGCTTCGATGCCGCCACCCCTTCCGTTCCGCTGTTCGACCGATTGCCGGAGATCTACCGCGTCCGCGATGCCGAGCAGTCGCCGCCGGATCAGTTGAAGGCCTACCTGGGCGCGGTCGAGTTCGCCTTCAGCGCGCTGCATGACGACGTCGCCCAGCGCTATGACGACCTGTTCATCGACACCTGCGCCGACTGGGTCGTGCCCTATATCGCCGACCTGCTGGGCACGACGCATCTCAAGGGCGACCCGCGGACCCTGCGCGCCGACGTGGCCGACACCATCGCGCTGCGCCGCCGCAAGGGCACCTTGGGCGCGATCGAGCGGCTGGCCGTCAACCTCACCGGCTGGGCCTGCCGTGCGGCAGAGATGCGCGAGAACCTGTCCTGGGCGCAGCACCTGAACCACCAGCGGCCCGATGCCGGCGGCACGCCACCCTATGCCGATGCACGCCTGGTCGCCATGGGCCACCGCCTCACGCCACGCGGCGGCACGGTGCCGATCCGCGATCCTGCCGCGTTGGCCCTGATTGGCACGCCCTTCGACAGGTTCGCCTACACGGCCGACATCAAGCCGAACATCGTCGGCGGCACCGCCGGCATCGACCATGCACGGCACATCAACCTGCCGGACCTCGCCGTCTTCCTCTGGCGTCTGGCCGCCTACCGCCTGCGCCTGACCGAGCCACTGGCCAAGGGCGCGACCGACCTCGGCGTGCAGCCCGCCGGGCTGGCGCGCTATGCCGTGCGCTTCGACCTGCATCCGCTGGACATCCCGGTCACGCTCTTCAATACCAGCCGGCCCGGTTTCCTGGAGCCCGGCACCTCCGGCGGCGTGGTCTCGCCCCTGACCGGGGCCGATGCCGTGCCCGGCCCGCTCCTCGATGCGCGGCTCACGACCGGCACCGAGGCGGGCCATCCCGAGGCCTATGTGCAGCTGGACTTCTTCGACGACGCGGCCACGCCGCCCGATGGTTTCGACCTCGGCGACGTGGGCCTGAACCTGTTCGTCGCGCAGTCCGAACAGCCGGTCTTTGCGACCACCCGCTGGCGCTATCGGGGCGACAACCTCTGCGCCTGGGAAAGCGGCCTGCGCCGCCCGCTGGCCGACGGCGAGATCGCGATCGACGGACGCATCGGGCGCGTGCTGATCGGCGTCGGCAACCTGGCGCAGCGCAATGCGCTGGTCGACGCAGCGGGCACGACGGCGCGCATCTTCGCGAGCTTCACCTATGGCGCGACCGGGCCGGTCGGCGCCCATCCGGTCAGCCGCGCGCCCATCGACACAGATCCCGGCGTGACGGTGCTGCATGCGAGCGCGCTGCCGGGCGGCACGTCGCTGCAAACCCAGTTGGCTGGCCTGGATGCCGCCACGCAGCCGGTGCTGATCCAGATCGAGGACAGCCTGGTGCACACCGTCGATCTTTCGGCCATTCCCGGCACGGTTGTCGATGGCGGGCTGGCCTTGCGCTTGGCGCAATCGTTGACGATCCGCGCGGCGGACGGCCATCGGCCCATCGTCGTGATCCAGCAGCCGCTGGCCTTCCGCGCGCTTGACGCCGCCACCGCCAATATCGACTCACCGGCTGTGCAGCTGGAGGGCCTGATGATCGCGCCCATGGCCGCAGGCTTCCCCGCCGGCGCGGCCTTGATCGAACGCGCTGCCGTCGCTCGCCTGGCCCTGGTCGGCTGCACGCTGGTGCCCGGCGGGCATTCGCTGCGCGACGGCACACGGGCGCCGATGCAACCGGCGATGGCGCTGCGCAATGGCTACGGCTTTGCCGTGGCGGCCGAGGAAGCGGCCTTCGTTCCGACGCCGGACATCGTGCTGCAACGCTGCGTCGTCGGCTCGCTGGCGATCGACGCGCGCTACCGGCTCGACATCGCGGACAGCATCGTCGATGCCGGCCGCGACGTGGCAGCACCCGCTGGCGCACCCCTGGCCATCGGCGCGGCAACCGATCCCGTCGACGGCTGGGCCTGCGCGCTGGACTTCCACGGCCTCAGCTGCTTCGGCGGCGTTCGCGTCAGCGCCGTGGGCGGCAGCGGCGGCATCTTCACGCAGGCCTTTGCGGTGCTGGACAACCAGCATGGCTGCATCAAGCACTGCAGCTTCAGCCCGCAGGCGAACCGCCTGCCGCCGAACCATTTCTGCGTCCATGCACCCGATGCGCCGCAGGCCTTTGCCTCGGAGCGTTTCAATGCGCCGGCCTATGGGCAGTTGGCCTTCGGCGCCGACGTGCGCATCCGCACCTTGGGGCCGGGCGATGACGCGATGGGCGCTTTCGGCTTCCTGCTGGAAGCGCACAAGTGGATCAATTTGAACGTGCGGCTCGGCGAGTTCATGCCCATCGGCGTGCGCCCGTTGCCGGTGCCGGTCACCTGATGGCCACGGGCCAGCCGTGGCCCGAAAAGGAACACTGTCATGCAAGGCGATTTCTCGGTCCTGAACTTCGATCCGCATGAAAACGAGAGGGGCGTGGCCGCGCCGGTGCTCGGGGTGCTGCGCAACGTCAACGGCGTGCTCCACCAGCAAGGCAGGGTCACGACCGACGCCGACCTCAGCGAAGGCGAGCTGCTCGACCTCGGCTGGCAGGCGCAGGCCGGGCGCGACATCATCGGCGCGGGCGTCTGCGCCGTGCCGGCCGATGGGCCGGATGGCTTCCAGGTCGATGCCGCTTTCGTGGTCGGAGGTGCCGTGCATGTGAAGCTGCGTCCGGGGCGCGCCTGGGTGGACGGCATCCTGGCCCACCTGGCCGGCGCGCTGCCGGATCCGAGCCTGGCCGTCGAACGTGAAGTGACCTATTTCGGCCCGCCGATCAGCTCGCCCACACCGCTGCCGACGGGTATTGCCGACGGCATCCGCGACGCCGTGATCCTCGAAGTTTCCGAAGAGTCACTGCATGGTTACCAGTATCCGCAACGCCTGGTGGAAGCCGCGCTCGGCGGGCCCGACACCAGCGAGCGCGCCTACGTGAACCTGCGCCTGCGCCTGCTGCGCCTGGGCGACGATGAGGACTGCACCAACATCGGCGCGAAGCTGCGCGACGACCCTTCCACCAAGGGCCGCCTGACCGCCACCTTGGCGCCCACGGTCGCCCTCGGCGGCGACTGCCCGGTCGTCGGTGGCGGCGGCTACACCGGCTTCGAGCATGCGCTGTACCGCATCGAGATCGCCGACACCGATGACGGCAGCGCCCGCTTCAAGTGGTCCCGCTTCAACGGTGGCCTCGCCGGCCGCGGCCGCTTCGACGCGACCGTCACGCCGGCCCTCGTGGCCATTGACGCCGGCCTGCCGGCCATCCTGTATTCCGGCCTGACGGAGTTCTACCTGGAGGCCTTGCAGTACAACGAACTCGCCGGCCAATGGCGAGTCGTCTACGGCAGCACCGCCACCTTGGGCGCGGACAACGACCTGGTGCTGAACGCGCCGGCCGTCTTCGGCACGCTGCCCGCCACCACCGCGTCGATCTTCTTCCGCCTGTGGGACGGTGTCGAGGACATCGGCGCCTTCACCAACTCGCTGGCGCCGGTCGAGCTGCGCGACGGCATCCGCCTGGCGTTCGACGCGATCACGCCCGGCAACTACCGGCCGGGTGACTACTGGACCTTCCCGCTGCGCGCCGGCGAGATCGGCAACCCGGATGTGCTGATCGACGACTCTGCGCCCAGCGGCATCGTCTACCACCGCGTGCCGCTGGCCGAGATCAACTGGACGGCGCGGCTGAACACCGAGCTCAGCGGCAGCATCGAGGATTGCCGCAAGCGCTTCCGCCCGCTGACGAACCAGAAGCTCTGCTGCAGCTTCCTGATCGGCGATGGCGTCTCGACCTTCGGCGATTTCAATTCGCTCGAACAGGCTGCTTTGCACCTGCCGATGGCCGGTGGCGAGCTGTGCCTGCTGCCCGGCGTGCACCGCACGAACCTGAAGCTGGACGGCCGGCGCAACGTCACCCTCCACGGCTGCTCGCGCCGCACCCTGGTGCTGCCGCGGACCGATTCGCTGGCCGACCCGGTGCTGCATTTCGTCGACTGCGTGGGCATCGATGTCCACGGCTTCGATCTCGCCACCTATGACGGCATCGGCGTGCTGATCGAGGGTCGCAGCGACGGCAGTTGCCGCGATGTGTGCCTGCATCACCTGCGCATGGTGGCCCGCATCCACTGCATCCGCGCCAACGAGGCGGCCGAGCTGCACATCCACGACAACCGCCTGCACCTGCTCGACACCGTGGCCGGGCTGACCACGATTTCACTGGCGGCCGACGACAGCCTGGTCGAGCGCAACACGCTCGTGCTGATCCCCTTCATCGAACGGCCGGGCGATCCCGGCCAGCCCGATGACGACCCGACCCGCGATCCGGCCGATCCCTGCGCGCGGCCGGCCATCCTCTACCGTTTCCCGAAGCTGGTGCTGCTCTACCTCAGCACGGTCTGGGGCTTCGCGCTGGTCAAGCTGCTGCCGCAGCAGCCGTATCGGGCGCTGGGCGGCATCCATCTGCGCGCCGGTTGCGAGCGGGCGCGGCTGCTGGAGAACCATGTCGTGGGCGGCGCGGGCAATGGCATCGTGCTCGGCGGCGACCTGGATCCGCCACCACCGATCCTGCTGCTGCGCTCGACCGACACGGTCTCCACCCGGGCAGCGGCAGCCGCAACTGCATCGACGAGCGCGACAGGCGAGGTCCCGGTGGCCGTCAACGTCGACAGCAGCGGCCAGTTTCTCGCGCTCGTGCAGGACGAGCAGGCCAAGCCGCTGGCGGATGTGGACGTGTATCTCGAAACCGAGGGCACCGACACCGCGCCGGTGCTGGGCAACGCGGCAAGCCTCCGTCCCCCCGCCGGCACCACCTTCAGCGACCGCAGCGATGCCGACGGCCTGGCCAGCATCAAGGCAGCGCCGGGCCGCGCGCTGCTGGAAGTGGCGCCGAGCTGGCGCATCGTCCGCGTGGCCGAGACGCGTGACCAGGGCGTGCTCGTCAACGCGATCACCTTGGCGCCGCGTGCGTTGGCCTCCATCGGCAAGGCGCAGGCCTTCCTGCACGAGATCTCGATCGAGGGCAATGATGTCTCGATGATGGGACTCTCCGGCATCGGCTTCGCGCTGCGCGCCGGCGCCAGGCTGGCAGCCGCCAGCGGCACCGTGCTGGCCGGCAACAACGCCAAGACCACGCTGATTTCCTTCATCGACACGGCCCTGGCCACACTGGCGCTGACGCCGCTTCTGCGGGCCGCCCATCCGGTGCGCGACCTGAGCATTCGCGGCAACCGGCTCCAGCACAACCTGCGCAACCCCTTCACCGAAGAGATGCTGGCGCAGGCGCAGCAGATCGGGCGCGGCGGCATTTCGCTGGCCGTCGTCGATGGCGCGGCAATCACCGAGAACCACATCGAAGACAACGGCGTGAACGCGATCGACCCGGCCTGCGGCGTCTTCATCGGCTGGGGCAATGACATCGAGATCAGCACCAACGTGATCGCCGCCAACGGCGCCATCACGGACGACTACGAAGCCCGGCGCCGCGCCGGGCTGCGCGGCGGCATCCATGTGCGATTCGCCGGCGCGCTGACGAGCCAGCTCTCCACCTCCACAGGCCGCAAGCCCGCGCTGCGCATCAACGACAACCGTGTGGACCAGCCCGCCGGCCGCTCGCTGACGGCCTTCGCCTTCGGGCCGGTCTCGGTGGTCGCCAACCACCTGAGCAGCGCCTTCACCGGCCGCTTCGGCTTCATCGACAGCGGCGTCGGCGGCGTGCTGCTGCTGAACCTCGGCGGCATCCACCGGCTGATCGCGCGGCTGGCCGGCAACAAGATCGACAACAGCAAGCTCTACGTGGCGCGCGCGGAGACCGCGCTCCCCGGCGGCGAGACGATCTTCGACGACAACTTCGTGCGGGTGGACGCCGTCAACCGCTCGATCACCGCGCAGGTGCTGCTGTGCCTGGACGACTTGGCCCATTCGAGCAACACCAGTTCGGTTTATTGCAGCGATCCCTTCTTCGTCAACACCGCGCTGGTGGCCGACACCCTGCGCTCGACCGGCGGGCGCCTGCGAGAGGAAGCGACGCGCACCTTGTCGATGCTGAGCCTGGCCTTGCGCGCCAACATCTCATCGCAGAACCAGGCGGACCACTGCATCTTCGCCCTGCCCGCCAGTACCTCCACGCACCTGCCGCGCACGGTCGATGTGCCCAACCACATCTTCGATTCGACCTTCTGCCGCAACGAGGCGGGCGGCAATCAGGCGGTCGGCGTGTTCGCCGCGCCGGCGCTGAATGCCTACTCGGCCGACCTGGGCGGCACGATCGCGCCCGATGCCTTCCAGGCCAATGAGGTCGCTACGCTGGGCCAGCGCTATGCCACCACATCGGTCACTCACGTCAACACGACGCAGGTGGCGATGACCAAGGCCTACCAGGTCGAGGCAGTACGCATGCAGGCCAAGCTGGGCGCCGAGCATCCGACCACGAAGGCGTTGAACGCCAGGGTCGAGGCGGCAGTGGGCGCACAGTCGGTGCTGGCCAGCAGCGCCGAAGCCGGCAGCGCGACGACGCCGACCAGGCCCGACGGCGGCAGCACCTTCAGCGGCCGGCTCGTCAACACCAAGGGACAGGGCCAGGGCGGCTTCATGGTCGAGCTGGTTCCGCGCAGCGCACTTTCTGCAGCGACGGCCGCCATTCCGGTCAGCCGCACCGATGCCAACGGAGCCTTCGGCATCGCCTTCGACGCCGACACCAGCGCCCGGCTGCAGAAGCTCGGCGCGCTGACACCGAGGGTGCGCGATGCCAACGGCAAGGAAGTGCTGCTCGGGCCGGATCCGGTGACCGTCGCACCAGGCGCCGATGTGCAGATCACGCTGACCCTGCCCGTGCGGATCGTGCCGCGCTCGGTGGTGGTCGACGGGACAGTGATCTTCGGAAATGCGCCGGTGCCGCCGGTGCCACCGGTGCCGCCGGTGCCTCCAACGCCGCCCGTCCCACCCGTCCCACCACCGCCAACCCAGGTCCGCACGCCGTTGGACAAGCTCGACATCGGTGACGACCTGCGCAAGCGCCTGCTGTCCGCTGGCATCGTCGATGTGGAAGGCATCGTCGAGGTCGGCCAGGCCAAGCTGACGCCGATCCTCGGTGATGAAGGGACCGCCAAGAAGGTGTTGGCCCTGGCCAAGGCCCTGCTCACCCGGCTGAATCCGACGCCGACGCCCGTGCCGACCCCGAAGAAGCCCGGGCGCGGGAAGTAGCCCGAGCTGGCGATCCGAGCCGCATCGCGCCGCCATGCGAACGCTCGCCAAAACGCCTGCCGCCAAGGCCAAGACTGCGGCCCGTGCGCCGCCGGCAGCGGTGCGTGGACCGGCCGTGCAAGCGCATGCGCCGGTCGCTTACAAAGGCTGCGCCTGCGGGGGTTCGTGCCCGCGCTGCAAGGGCAACGCCATCCCGGCGCTCAGTACCGCCGCCCCGGGATCGGACAGCCTGCCCGGCTCCGCCCGGGCCGGCATCGCCAGCCCGGGCACGCCACTGGACCCGGCGTTGGGCCGCTCGCTCGGCTCGAGGCTCGGAGCTGACTTCAGTGGTGTGCGCGTGCATGCGGATGCGGCCGCCGCCGATGCGGCGCATGCGATGGGCGCGCGGGCCTACACCTACGGCAGCGACGTCGCCTTCGGGCGTCGAGCCTGGGCTCCGAACACCGGCGCAGGGCTGGGCCTGCTGGCCCACGAGCTGACCCACGTCGCCCAGCAGATGCGCGGCGACACCTCGTCGCTGCGCCACCAGGAGCAGGCTGCCGATGCGGCTGAAAGGGGCCGGATGGGTTCGTCGCCCGCCGTGCCCGCGAGAACCGCCTGGCCTTCGACCACGCGTCGCCCCGTCGCGGCACCCGCCTTGCGCCTGCGCGCCGGCGACGTGCTGCGCATGACCATCCGAGCGGACGAAAGCGGTGCCGCGCAATACGAACTGGAGATCGAGGAAGGCGCGGCAGTCACCGGCTCGGGCACGGCCACCGGCCTGCCTGCCGGCGAATACCGGGTGCGGCTCGGCGGTGCGGACCTGATGCACATGCCGATCACCCGGGCCGACGGCTCGCCCCTCCCCACGAGCACCGGCTTCACCGTGACGATCCCGCCCGCCGTGGCGCGCCGGCTGCGCGAGGCGCACGGGACGATTCCCTTGAGCGTGAGCCCCCTCACGGCCCCGCCATCGACCGCTCCCGCCGGAGGCAGCGACGGTACCGGTGCTGCGCCCGCTTCACCGCAGCAGGCGCTGGATGCGCTGCCCCCGCGCCTGCGCGCGTTCCTGTTCTCGGCCAACGGCCCGCACACCCGCGCCGAGGACATTCCCACGCTGCTGCGGATTGCCCGGGCGATCGCCGACCTGTCCGACGAGGAGCTCGCCGAATATCGTGACCGTTCGGTCCGCCCGACGACCTACGTCGACGGGTTCGAGCGCGGAGTCATGGCCTGGCTGGCCGAGGTGCGTGCAAGGCGGGCGGCAACCGTCGAGGAACAGACTGCCAGCTCGCGGCTCTACGGCCTGAAGCCGCTCTACGAGCTGTACGCGCAGTGGCAATGGGGTAGCAATGCAGGTGGCGGCTTTGTGCCGACCGCCATTTCTCCACCGGCGGACGAGTTGGCCCGATACGAGGCCACGCCGTTCGCTTCGCTGCACGTGCGGTCCGGCGGTTCCACCTGGCAGCTCTACTACCAGTTGCGCCAGGGCCTGGATGCCGCCGGTTTTGCGAACGTGGAGGCTTTCGGAACCGCGGTCTCCCGCTTCCTGGCCGCCTTCCGCGAGCGGGCCTTCTACGTGGCGCTCGAATCGCTGGGCCGCTACGAACACTTGCTGACCGAACAGCAGCGCCATTACGCCGATCCGGACACGCTCGATGCGCTGAACGGCCGCCTGGCCACGGCCCACCGCCAGGTAGAAGCCACAGACCGCTTCGCCCGCACGATCATCTCGTCCGTCATGGATCATGGCGACCGTAGCGGCACCGTTGCCCAGATGCGCGCGGAGCACAGCCGCATGCGAGGCGAGGCGCTGCAATCGGCGACCGCCGCCACCCCCGCCGCTACCGACCCCTTGGCCAGCGAGCGCAGCTTCGACCGGCTGGACCTGGCCCGCCAGGACCGCGCCAGCCTCGGCCCGTTCCTCCAGGACTACATCGGCGAACGCCTGGGCAATGTCCGCCGTACCCGGGAAACCCTGGTGGGCGACCACGAAAAGGTCTTCAGCTTCGACCAGCTCGTGCGCGCCACTCGCCAACTGGCCGACATCGACGACGACACCGTCTGGGCACGCGCCATTGCCGACCACAGCGCACCCTCGATGGACGCGGCCATCTTCGGCGTGGCCACGGGTGTGCTGCTGATCGCCCTGACCATCGCCACCGCGGGTACGGGCCTGCCGGCCCTGGCAGTGGCGGCGGGATCCCTCGGGATGTCGGGCTATTTCGCGGTGGAAGCCTATGAGGACTACGCCACGGCGCACGACGCCTACGGCGCCAACCTGCTGAGCCATGACCCCTGGATCGGCTGGGTGGTGATCGCCGTGATCGGCGCCGGTCTTGACCTGGCCGCCGTGGGCGGTGCGCTGCGGGCCTTGCGGCCTGCCGCCACGGCCTTGCAGTTGAGCGGCGACCTTCCCGCCTTCAACGCCGCAGTGGGAGAGCTCATCCACGATCCCCGCGTGCGGCAGGCGGTGCTGGAGGCGGCGGCTGCACGCACCGAAGCACAGGCCGCTTGGCGCGCGGTGGCCGAGAGTCCCACCGTGGCGCCGCGTGGCGCGATGCGCGGCAGCCTGTTCGGGCTGGACGTGGTGATCGACACCGCGCTGGCCTTGCCCCGCACGCTCTACGCCACCTGGCTGGAGGCACGCGCGGGCGTGCGCAGCTTCCAGCGCTGGATCCTCACGCCGGAAGCCGTGGCCTTGTACGGCGACGTCAACCAGTTCTCGCGAGCCCATCTGCGCGAGGTGCAGGCCATCTACGCCCAGGCCAGCGCGGCGATGGAGCGCGTGGCCAGCCATGCCCGCGGCATCGGCATGAGCGCCAGTGAGGTCGACGCGGTGCTGCGCTGGTGGGCCCGCTGGCAGCGCGGCTCGGCCGACGACCTGATCCGCCTGATCGACCAGCAGCGGGCACTCGGCATCGACGCAGCCACGCTCGGCCGGATGAGCGCCGAGGTCGACGCCACCGGCGTGCGCCTGGCGGCCTCCGCGATCGAAGACCCGCTGCTGCGTGCCGAACTGCTGCGCGACGAACGCGTATGGCGCATGTTGCACAACGCCGATTACGACCCCGCCGCGCTCACCCGCGCCTGGCTCGATTTCCGCCGCGTCCGGCCGCCCAGCGAGCGCCTCGCCTCCACCAGCTTCGGCGAGTTCCTCATCAACTCGTCTGCGTACAGGGCGACGCTCGGGCGCACACCGCCGCGCCCGCTCATTGCCGTCATCACGAACTGGGCCACGCTGGTGGGGGCCGAGCGCACCCAGGCGGTCTTTCGTGCAGCCGAGCCGCGCCTGGCAGCGGCGCTGGCCGGTAGCGCGCCGATTCCCGGCGTCAATCCGCAGACGCTTGCGGAGCTGCGCTCGCTGCTGCAGAGCGATCTCGTCGGCCCGACCGTCACCATGTACGACGGCGCCCGCAGCACCGTCATGGGCCTGGCCAACGAGATCATCGGCCGCACGACGCGCACCGAGCCGGAGTTGCGCGCGATCCTCGCGCTGACCGACAGTTCCGGCAGCGTTGGCAGCATTGGCGAGCGCTTCGCGGCTGGGGCCTTGTCCCACCCGGCATTCGCCGCCAGCGACCTCGGGCATGTCAGCTTCTCGGCGGCCGAAATCCCGGGCCTGCACGGCGGCGCCGGTGCCTTCATCCCGGACCGCATCATCGGCGCCGCCCATCTGTCGCTGGACGTCAAGACCGGCTATGCCGGTGGCATCGACATCGCCGACCAGGCGCACAACTACGAGCTGCTGCGGGCGCTCAGCCAGGCCAGCCCGACCGGTCCGGTCGCCCTGCGTGCCGGCGGTCCGCTGCAGGGCCACATCTGGATGGTGCTGCCCGGCGCGGATGCCGCGATCACGCCGGCCCAGACCGTTGCCCGGCGCATGTGGAGCCAGCTGATGGCCGAAGACCTGCTGGCCAGCCAACGCGTGTTCTACCTCGACAGCACCGGCGCAATAATGCAGGTGACCGGCCCGGCCTCGCAGGTCAGGGCGGGCGCCGGCGCCACGATTCACGAGGCCCTTGGCCTGCTGCCCCCGCCCGCCGCGGCAGCCCACTGACGAAACCGCGCATGCCATGCCCCAAGCCCTCGTGAGCCTCGACATTCCCATGCAGGAACGCAGCCTCCAGGTGAGCCTGCTCGAACTGGACTCGCCCTGGCCCTCGCAAGCCCCGATCGAGCAGGTGCTGACGGCGCTGGAAGGCATCGGGCTCGAACTGTCCCGCATGAGCACGGACCTGGAGCTCAGTTGGCGGCCCTATGCGCGCACGGCCGCGGCGCAAGCGGTCTGGCAAGGCGTCGAGAACCGGACCTCGGTCATCATGTCCTCGGCGGACGGCAACCGGCGCGCTTCGGTCGCCCGCTTCGACCGCCAGCCGAAGCAGGGGCCGGCCACCCACCGCAATACCGTGACCTTCACCCTGGACGCCTACAAGGTGGCGGACTGGGGTCTGGCCCGCATCGAGGCCGCCATCGCGACGCTGGCCTCGGCGCTGCCCGGCTTCACCGCTTCCACGGCCAGCGCCTGCGATCCCGTCAGATTCCCGGCGCTTTTCGAGGTGCTCCAGCCTCCAGCCCCGCTCAAGCAATCGGCCTGGCTGCATGTGCTGTCGCCCCGGCTCGTGGCGCGGCTGGGCGGCGAGGCTCGCCTCCTGAACGGGCCCCTGCGCTGCGAACGTCGTGCGGACGGCGGTCTCTGGGTCTGGTCCTATGACGATCCGCTTCGATACGACAACGAAGCCGCGATCGAAGGCATGCGCGTCTTCTCCCAATTGCTGAGGGCGGGCACATGAGCAAGGCACTGTTCTGCCTTGTTGCCAGTTGGCCGGGCCGGCTCGACCGGGCGGCCTTGGCGCCGGCGCTGGACGCCACCATCGACAATGCCTGGGCGCCGCTGGCCGAAATGGCGGCCGATGCGCTCGCCCCGAGCCCTCTCGGCTGGATGCCGTTCGAGCGCGAACGCGCGCTCGACATCATCGACAAGGAGCGCCGAACCCTGCTGCTTCGCCAGCACGCCGGCCCGGGCGCTATCGAAGCACAGGTCTGGAGCTATGCGGACGACACCAGCCTGATCCTCTACTTGCCCGCCCTGCCGGATCCCCGGCTTCGAACCCAGCTCGTTCGAAGCGTCTCCTGCCTGCCCGACGGCGCCTACGGCACGGTGCAATCGACAACCGTGCAGGCCCCCTTGCCCAGCAGCGTCCTGCCCGTGCATCTGGCGGCCGGGCCCTGGCTGGCAATGTTGCCGGCGGCTGCACGCGAGCGCTGGTTCTCCCGGCAGACATTGCTGAAGGCGCCGGCTGCTCTGGTCGAGGAGACGCCTGACGGCACCATCTGGCTGACGCTGTATCGCGACCCGATCGCACCGAGGCCCGATGAATTGCAGGACATCTGCGCCTGGCTCGAGAACACCGCCGCGGCGGGCACCTCGCAGTAGTCTGGCCCCCTCAAATCTACATTGCCACAAGATCCGCCTTGCTACATCGAGGGGCTCGAGCAGGAAGCTCTAGATGGAGATGCCAATCGAAGCATGTTCGAACAGTGCGTGGGCGCAGTTGGTTAAAAGCACACTTGCTTGCGCTGCCGGCTGCCAGCATCAAATTGCCTGAGCCTGAAACGTCCTTGAAAAGTCGCAGCAGCTCTTCGCCAGCTCGATGACGCTCGTCAGCAGGCGGCTGCGGCCCTCGTCGCGTCGCAATGCGACGTAGACGACCGATGGCAGCGCCGGCTTGACCTTCACCACGCGCAGCGTCTTCGCATCCAGCATCGGCTGAAGACACTCTCGCGGCAGATAGCCGATCCCCAGGCCCGACACTGCCAGACCCAGCACGGCCATCAGGTTGCTGACGCCGATCACATTCGCCGGTACCACACCCTGCGCCTTCATCCAGGCGCCGTAAATTCGGCCGGTCCCCGAGCTGTCGCCTTGGACCAGCAACCGCTGACGCGCGAGTTCATGAAGCGGCATCACCGCCCGCTGCTCAACGTAACCCGGGCGGCACATCCAGGCGCTTTCCACCCGTCCCAATGGCGTGCTCGAGAGCCGCAGTTCGACGAACGCATCGGGAACGAGGATCAGATCCAGTTCGTCGTTGATCAGCTTGTCCTTCAGCAAGGCCGTGTCTTCGACAGTCGGCTCGATGACGACTTTCGGGAACGAAGTCTGGATCGCGAGGATGAGGCGCGGAAGCCACGTCATCGCGGTCAATTCCGTCACGCCGATACGAAGGCGGCGCTGTGTCACCTCCGGCGAGCTCAACTGCTCTACCGCGGCATCGCGATGTTCCAGCAACTTCTTCGCCAGCAAGAACAGCTCTTCGCCCTTCTCTGTGAGGCGCGCCGATCGCTGGTTCCGATCGAAGAGTTCGATGGCAAACCGCTGTTCGAGTTCGTGGATGCGCTTGGAGATGGCCGACTGGGAGGCGTGGAGCCGCGCAGCGGCCTGGGCAAAGCCGCCCAGCTGTGCGATCCAGTACAGAGCTTCCAATTGCTTGAACGTCATGGGAACCTTTGACTCACATGAATAAAAGAGCTGTTAAATCATATCAAAAAGTCGCTTTTTTAAATGTTTTTCGCCTCCCAGAATCGCTTCGTCCCACTTGTTCAACTTTCTGTGAGTTCACATGAATCACCTCCGCTCTCTGATGGTTGTCCTTGTCGCCACCATCGCGACGACGACAGCCTTGGCTCAGCCCACCGACACGCTCGCCAAGATCAAGGAGAGTGGCGCGATCAACATCGGAAGCCGTGACACTCAAATTCCGTTCTCCTACCGTGTCAGCGGCTCGGGGGACCCCATCGGCTTCACGAACGACATCTGCTTGAAGGTCGTGGATGCGATCAAGGCCAAGCTCAAGCTCGCGACGCTCACGGTGCATTACACGACCTTGACGTCCACCAATCGGATCCCGCTGATCCAGAACGGCACGGTGGATCTGGATTGCGCCACCACGACCAACTCGCTGGCCAGGCAGCAACAGGTCGCGTTCGCACCCAGCCATTTCGTCACCAGCATCACGGCCGCGGTCAAGAAGGCGTCGGGTATCAACTCGCTGGCAGACCTCAAGGGCAAGACCGTGGCGACCGTGGCTGGCAGCACTTCGGTGCAGCTGCTTCGTGTCTATCGAAAGACCGAGAGCATCGAGGTCCAAGAGTTGGCCGGCAAGGACACGGCGGATGGTTTCCTGCTGCTGGCGAGCGACCGCGCCGTGGCTTATGTGCTCGACGACGTCCAGCTCGCCGGCTTGATCGCGACTTCCAAGGAGCCGAACGAGTACCGAATCCTGAAGGATTCACTCCGTCAGGAGCCCTACGGCATCATGTTCCGCAAGGACGATCCCGCGTTCAAGGACGTGGTCGACCAGGCTGTCCTGGGCCTGATGAAGTCGGGGGCGATCGACGAGCTCTACGCCAAGTGGTTTACCAAACCGATTCCGCCGAACAACATCAATCTGGCATTTCCGATGTCGGAGGCGGTCCGCAACGCATTCCGCAATCCTAACAACAACGGCGTGTAAGCATCGAGGGGCAAGGCCATGACTTATGACACCGGCAAATCTTTCGCACCCTCGCTCATGCGAGCTGTCAAGGATCGCTTCCTGCATGTCGATCGGGATGCGGCTGGCCGCGATAGGTTGTATTTCGACAACGCCGGCGGAGCATTCCGGCTCAAGGCGGCCATCGACTGTTTCGCGCGCGTCGACGCGATCCCGGACAACGCCGAGCGCTACCACGCGACGTCGGTCGAGCTTCAGGACGTTCAGGCTCGTGGTGTCGACGACATCCGAGTCATCTTGAACGCGACCGGAGGAAGCGTGTTTGCCTCCCTCACCGCATCGGGGGCCATGTTCGACATGGTTCGGGCGATTGCAGAGAGCGTTCCCGGCAGCAATATGGTGACGACCGTGCTGGAGCATCCCTCGGCGTTCGATGCCATGACGCTCTACGCTCAGCGGCTCGGGAAGGAGTTGCGCGTGGCCCGAAGCAATCCCGAGACCGGCGGTGTCGATGTCGACGAAATCGTCGGTCTGGTCGATGAGGACACGTGCCTGCTGAACGTCATCTACGCATCCAACATTTCCGGTGCCAAGCTGGACATCGAGGAGGTCGTGCGCAGGGCGCGTGCCGTCAAACCGGACCTCTATGTCGTCGTCGACGCGGTTCAACATGCCCCTCATGGGCTCATCGACCTCCAGAAGACAGCTGTCGACGGGATCAACATTGCGCCGTACAAGTTCTTTGGCTGCCGCGGCTCCGGGTTCGCCTGGCTGTCCGATCGAGCGTCGAAGCTGCCACATCACAAGCTGGGTGCCAAGAAACCCGACGTTTGGGATCTGGGCAGTTCCGCACCGTGGCAGTTCGCGGTGGTCACGACGATCGTCGACTACGTCTGCTGGTTGGGCGGCCATGCTCCGGCAGCCGACGGTGTGAGCGAGAGGCGCAAGTCTTTCGTTCGAGGCATGCAAGCCATCGGGCTTCACGAGCGTGCTCTGCTGGCGCGCCTTCTGGACGGCGGCGGCGAATCGGTCGGACTGCGCATGATGGGGGGCGTGAGTGTCTTTCTGGACCACCACGATCTGAGCAAGCGCGACCTCATCATCGCGATCGGCTTCGACCACATCGGCTGCGCCGCAGCCGTGGGCGAATATGAGAAGCGCGGCGTGATCGTTTATGAGCGGGTCTCGACCAGCCTCTACTCGAAGCGCATGCTGGAATCTTTTGGTCTGGAGGGCGCGGTGCGTGTTTCACCGCTGCATTGCAACTCCGAGGCGGACATCGATCGGTTCCTGAAGATCACGCGCGAGATCAGCGAGGCGTTCGCTCCAGCCGCGAACTCCGCGGTTCCCCGGTAGCCACAGGCGCACCCGGATTCCCGGCCGGCGTCACAGCGCCAGCAGCGCGGGCAGCGCGGGCGGGCTCGACGTCGGCCACCTACTTCTGTACTTCGTGAGCTTGACGGGTTTGGCCACGGGTTTCGAAAGTGCCAGTCGGCTCCCGTGAGCGAAGCGAAGTTGGGTCTTGCGCACCTTGTGTGACGACTGCGGCCTGAGTTCGGATGTAGGACGCGGGCGCGGAGCAAGTCGAGCTTTGCCCGACCGTACACCTGACGCTTGAGGAACTTCAGTCGGTTGATCTGCCCTTCGACGTGACCACTGCACCATGGCGACTCGAAGGCGGCGCGCAGTGCCGACAGATCCACCGCCAGGCTGGCAGCAAAGCGTCGCATCTGGGCTGCGTCGCAGCTTGTCGCGCGTGCCAACCACCGGTCGAAGCCCTCGACGGCGCCGAGGCCCGTCGGACTGGAGTGCGCCCCTGCACGGTCGTGGGCAACCCACTGGATCGGCGGATGGTATTGCAGCCAGGCGACCACGCTCGTCGCTTCGAGTCGCTCCAGCAGCTCGATCGGACAACGCCGCTCAAGATCCACCGCGATGGCCCCATGGCGGTGCCCTTGGGCAATGGCCCAGTCGTCGATCAATCGTCCCGGCGCCCGGCCCGGCTCCAATGCGGCAACGCTGGTGCTGTCCTTGTGGGCGTCCAGGCCCACGCGAAACTCGGCACGCTCTTCCATGGTCGGTCTCCTTGCTGCCGACGACGCGAATCACAGCATGTAGCCCTACATCCCTCGGCATGCAATCTACGATGTTGGAGGCCGGCTGCCTACCCAGCGGCGACCATCATGTCCAGTGCTGCTCCACCTCGTCTCGGACAGCTTGCAGACGCGCATAATCCTGGGAAGGATCGCTCCGGCATCGAGGAGGCGAAGATGAAGCAAGGCAGGCTTGTCTGTGCATGCTTGGCGCTGATGACCACGTCGATCTCGCCGGCACCCGCGGCCGACGCGCCGCAGGTCAAACCGCCGTCCAGCCCCGAGAGCACCACGGTCACGATCGTCCAGCCCAACGACGTGCCCGTGCCACGTGTCTTGCCGCCTTGCGCGCTGGCAAAGTGCCCGTTTCCGGGTCAGCAGGTGACCGTGATCGCCACCAAGAGCGCGATCAGCACGGCGCTGCTCGAAGTGAAGGAGGAGTTCGAGGAGGCCACCGGAGCTCGGCTCGAGATCGTGCGCATGCCGGGCGTCGAGCACTATCCGACCATCATCTCCGACATGACCAACCACGTCGGCAAGTACGATGCGTCGCTCGCTGGCTCCTGGTGGATCGGCGACATGGTCGCAGGCGGGCATTTGCTGTCCTACGACAAGTTCTACAGCGACCCGCGCTTTCCGAAGTGGAACATCGACGACGTCCTCCCCGGTCCTCGCAGCCTGCTGTCCTACGGCGGCAGGAAATACATGGTCGCCTACGATCACGACGGCCAGGTTCTGTATTACAGGCGGGACCTTCTCAACGACCCACGGCAGCAGGCAGCGTTCAGGCAAAAGTACGGCTACCCGCTCGCAGTGCCGCAAACTTGGCCACAGCTGCGAGATGCAGTCGAATACTTCAACGGTCAAGACCTGAACGGTGACGGTACGCCGGATCACGGCATCGTGCTGGCACTCAAGCCAGGCAGCCAGGGCATGTTCAACTACATGTCGCTGTCGGCTTCGTTCATCATCGGCCCCACCAACACGCATCTGTATTGGTTCGACCCGCAGACGATGAAGCCGCTGATCCAAAGCCCCGGCCACGTGCGCGCCCTCGAAGTCTTCGTCGACCTGGTGAAGTTCGGCCCGCGCGAGATGCTGACCTGGGACCATGGCCGTGGCTGGGACCACTTCCTGGCTGGCCGGGCCGCCTTCGCGCTGACCTGGGGTGACCTTGGCGCGCTGGCGCAACAACCCGGCAGCCATGTAAAAGGCAAGACCGGGGCCGCACCGGTTCCAGGCACACACGAGTACTACGACATCGCCCGAGTCAAATGGGTCAAGACCGAAGGTGTCAATTACGTGGGCAATACCACGGGCGCCTCCTGGGCCGGCGTGATCTCCAAGTATTCGAAGGCGCCCGAAGCCACGTATTTCCTGCTGGCGCTGCTGGCGACGAAGGAGAAGTCGCTGGTCTATGCGGCGCGCGGCTGGGACGGAATCGACCCGGGGCGTAAGTTCCATTTCTTGCCGCCCGAGGGCACAGGAACCCTGGAGCCCTACCTGCGCGCGGGCTGGGACGAGGCCGACGCGCGTGACTACCTGAGCGCGTTCCAGCGCATCTTCAGCAACAAGCAGCAGTTTCCCTACCTGCGAATACCGGGAGCGTACAGCTATTGGCTGGCGATCGACCTGCGCCTCATGGAGGCGGCAAGCGGGCAGCTCAGTCCGGCTGCGGCGCTCGAGGCAGCTGCCGTCGATTTCGAAGAGATCACCATCCGTCTCGGCCGCGAGCGGCAACGCGAGTCCTATCGGGCTTCGCTGGGCTTCTGAACGCGCGCATGCGCCGCGTCTTCCAAATCGCGCCGCCGGGCATCGGCACCAAGCTGACCGTCGGTTTCGGGACCCTCGCAGGCCTGACGCTACTCGTCGTGGCTCTGGCCATCGTGGCCGGACGCGACGCCACGCGAGACATCGAGGTGAGCGAAGCCGTGCGTGCACCAGCCTCCCTGGCTTCGGCTCAGGCACAGGAGGCGCTGCTCAGTATGCAACTTCATCTGCGCGGCTTCCTGGTGCTCTCCGATCGCGAAGACATCGGGCAGTACGACGCTGCGCGCCAGGCGTTCGAGAAAGCTTTGACCTCGTTGGAGGGACTGGTCGCCGGCGGGGAGGCAGACGAACACAAGCGAATGCAGGCCCTGACCGAGGGATACGCACGCTGGAAGCGCTTGCCGCCGCGCTTGTTCGAGCTGCACGAGGACACGCTGCGCAACCGGCCGGCGCTGCGTCTGTCGAGCGTCGACGTGCAGGCGCGGCGCGTGCG
>JAMFRW010000163.1 GCA_026224975.1 Rhodoferax sp.
GACTCGCCGCGGCTGTTCGAACGCAGCGCACGAAGTAAGCGTAGTGAGTTCTGCGGCGCGACCTCGGACCTGCGCGCCTGCGTGCAGTCGGCGTACCCGCCGACCGCCACAGCATGAGCCCCCGCCGGGCGCCCCCTGTCGCGCCGTGCTCATAACGCCCGAAAGATCAACACCCCAGCCTCAACCGCATCCGCCAATTCAGCCAGCGTATGAAAGTGGTAATCCGGCGTAGTGATCGCTGGCACTTCGATCGTGCCGCCAAAACCTTCCTGCGCATGGCGCCGTTCGATCCAGCAGGTCTTCAACCCCAGGCTCTTCGCGACGCCGATGTCGTGATACTGGCTCTGCGCCACGTGCAAGTTGTCGCTTTGCTTGTAGCCCCACGCGCCTTCGTAGCGGCCGCGGGCGTAGGCGAAGTAGCGGGGGTCGGGCTTCTCGCACATGGCTTCGTCGCAGCTCAACAGCATGTCGAAGGGCGAACCCAGCGTCTTGTCGAAGTGGGCCAGCGCCCAGGCTTGGGCGTTGGTCATGGTGACGAGCTTGAAGTACTTTTTCAGGCGCTTCAAGGCTTCGACCGAATCGGGAAACGCCGGCCAGCGGGAGACCGAATCGCGCAGGCCTTGGGCGAGGGCATCGCTGTCGGGCAGGCCGAGTTGCGGGGCGAGCACATGCCACACGCGGACCAGATCATCGGGGTACCAGCCGGTCTTGCCGTCGGCGCGGGCCTTGCGGTAGGCGGCGAGGAAGTCGTCGTCGGTGACGCCGGCGTTCGGGGCGGCGTCGTGAAGATAGTCGAGCATGCCGCCTTCGAAATCGATCAGCGTGCCGACCACATCGAATGTGAGAACCTTGAATTGCTGCAATGACATGGGAGCGCTCCGTTCGTGAAATGTCGGGTTCGAGTTGCGATGAAGCTTAGGCGCCTCGAGCCGCGCAAGTGCATCGATAGTGCGGCGTCGAACAGCAGAGGATCGCGTTATCGGCCCGCCACCGGCAGGATGTTCGGCGGGCGTCATCGCAAAGCCCGGCAGCGTGTGTGGAGAGGTCGGCTGGCTAGACTCGCGCATCGATTTCGAACAGGCCATGCCATGTCATCAAACGCGATTCTTCAGGTTCAGCCGCTCGGGTTTCCGTGGGAAACGATCGACCCGTTCTTGTTCTGCGTCTACCACGACGATGCCTATCCCAAGGGTAATGCGCAGTTCGGTCCCGATGCGCCGCTGACCGGCCGCAACCTGGGGCAAGACTTCGCGGGCAAAGACGGCTGGCGCATGTACCACGGGATGACGGTGCCGGGCTTTCCTTCGCATCCGCATCGGGGTTTCGAGACCGTGACCATCGTGCGCAAGGGGCTGATCGACCATTCCGATTCGCTCGGCGCTGCGGCGCGCTTCGGTGGTGGCGATGTGCAGTGGCTGACCGCCGGCAAGGGCATCGTGCATTCGGAGATGTTCCCCTTGCTCGACGCGGCCGCGCCCAACCCGCTGGAGCTTTTTCAGATATGGCTCAACCTGCCGGCGCGCAGCAAGATGGCCGATCCGCACTTCACCATGTTCTGGTCGGAAGACATTCCGCACCGCGTGGTGCATGACGAGAGCGGCCATGTGACGGAGGTCGTCTGCATCGCCGGCCGGCTGGCGGAGACAAGCGAGCCGCTGGCGCCGCCGCCCGATTCATGGGCTGCGCAGGCCGAGTCGGATCTGGCGATCTGGACGCTGAAGATGGCGCCCGGTGCGCGCTGGACGTTGCCGGCTGCTGCGAATGAGGCGACGCGGCGCAAGCTGTATTTCTTCAAGGGGGCGAGTGTGCAGATCGATGGTCAGCGCGTCGATCATCATGCCGCGATCGAACTGCGCGCGGATCAAGTGGTCGAGCTGGTCAACGGTGACGAGACCGGCGAATTCCTGATGCTGCAAGGCCGGCCCATCGGCGAGCCGGTGGCGCAGTACGGGCCGTTCGTGATGAACACCGAGCAGGAGCTGAAGCAGGCGTTTGCGGACTATCGCGAGACCGAATTCGGCGGCTGGCCTTGGCCGGACAACGCGCCGGTGCATGGGGCGAAGGCCGAGCGGTTTGCGCGGCATGCGGATGGGCGGGTGGATACGTTGCCTTGAGGTAGCAACCCTTCAAGCCAAAGCCGTTCGCAGTGCGGCCAAGACAAAGTCCGGCGCCTCGGCCATCAGCGCATGGCCGGCCGGCACAGTCAACACGCGCGCTTTCAGCACCTGCGCAATCTCGCGGGTCTGCTTCGGCGATGTCATCTGGTCGCGATCACCCAGGATGAAAGTCACCGGACATTTCACGCGCTCGGCCGCTTCCATGCCGCCCGCATACGCATCACACACCCCGAAGTCGTGGTGGAAGAGGTTGACGTCGCTTCGGCCCCCTTGCACGCGCCGCATCAACGCCCGGTTGCTGCCGTGCAGCCACATGCCGGGGCCGGGGTAGGAGGGCTTGGCGGCGATGCCGGAATGCGAGAACACGTTGACCATGTCGATGGCCTTGAGAGGTTCGTCGCGCGCGGTGGTGAGCAGCGCTTCCGAGACCTTCATCGGGTAGGCGGTGCCGATCATCACCAGGCGCTCGATGCGCTCCGGCGCGCGGCCCGCGGCCTCCAACGCGATCAGCGAGCCCATGCTGTGGCCGACGAGATGGGCGCGCTCGGTGCCGGCCGCATCGAGCACGGCGAGCAGCCAATCGGCGAGCGCTTCGACGCTCGCCAGCGGCGCGCCTTCGCTGCGGCCGTGGCCGGGCTGGTCGACAGCCAGCACGCCGTAGCCGTGGTGGGCGCACCAGCGGGCGAGCAGGGTCCAGGCGCTGTGGTCGTGCAGTGCGCCGTGGATGAAGGCGACGCAGGGCAGGGTGGGGTCGAAGGGCTTGCCGCCGGTGTAGGCATAGGCCTTGTGGCCATTGACGAGGAGGTCCATCAGGCACCCGCTTTCTCTGCGACCTTCAAGGCGCGCTTCAGGTCATCGATCAGATCATCGGCATCTTCCAGCCCGATCGAAAGCCGGATCGTGCCCGGCGTGATGCCCGCGCTGGCGAGCGCCGCGTCGTCCATGCGGAAGTGCGTGGTCGAGGCCGGGTGGATCACCAGTGAGCGGCAATCGCCCACGTTGGCCAGGTGCGAGAAGATCTTCAGCGATTCGATGAAAGCCTTGCCCTGCGCCCGCGAGCCGCGCAGGTCGAAGCTGAAGATCGAGCCGCAGCCGCGTGGCAGCAGCTTCTTCGCCAGCGCGTGGCTGGGGTGCGATTCGAGTTCGGGGTAGCCCACGCGCTCCACCATCTTCTGTGCCACCAGAAAAGCGACGACCTTGCGCGTGTTCTCCACATGCCGCGCCATGCGCAGCGGCAGTGTCTCGATGCCTTGCAGGATCAGCCAGGCGGTGTGCGGGCTCATGCAGGCGCCGAAGTCTCGAAGGCCTTCGCGGCGCGCGCGCAGCAGGAAGGCGCCGACGGTGCTCTCCTCGCTGAACACCATGTTGTGGAAACCTTCGTAGGCCTGCGCCAGTTCGGGGAAGCGGCCGGAGCGGTCCCAATCGAACTGGCCGCTGTCGACCAGCACGCCGCCGATCACCGTGCCGTGGCCGGAGAGGAACTTGGTGGCCGAGTGATAAATCAGGTCGGCGCCCAGGTCGAAGGGCTTCATCAACCACGGCGTGGTGAAGGTCGAATCCACCAGCAGCGGCAGGCCGTGCTCGTGGGCGAGGGCCGAGATGGTCGGGATGTCGAGCACGTCCAGGCCCGGGTTGCCGAGCGTCTCGCCGAAGAGCAGTTTGGTCTCGGGCCGGATGGCGGCGCGCCAGGCATCCACATCGCCGGGCTTGACGAAGGTGGTGGTGATGCCGAAGCGCGAGAGCGTGTAGTGCAACAGGTTGTGAGAGCCGCCGTAGAGCGCGCTCGACGCCACGATGTGCGAGCCGGCGCCGGCGATCGTCGAGATCGCCAGATGCAGAGCCGCCTGGCCGCTGGCGGTGGCGATAGCGCCCACCCCGCCTTCGAGCGCCGCCACGCGCTCTTCCAGCACTGCGTTGGTCGGGTTCGAGATGCGGCTGTAGACGTGGCCGGAGCGCTCCATGTTGAAGAGCGAGGCGGCGTGCTCGCTGTTCTCGAACACGAAGGAGGTGGTCAAGTGGATGGGCACGGCGCGCGCGCCAGTGGTCGGGTCCGGTGCGGCGCCCGCGTGCAGCGCGAGCGTGTCGAAGCCGGGGTCTGAGGAACCGGGCATGGGGTCTCCGATCTGTGGGTGGAATCTGTGGCCCGAACAGGCGGGCCAAATAAGGGGGGCCGAATTCGGGCCGGTCACGGGCCCCGGCCACATCGAGGCGGGTCGGGGCTCGCAGGGGTGTTCTCGCTTCGAATTGTGGGCTATATTGAACTCGTCTTACAGCAAGGAGTGCCCCATGAAAGTCAGCGACATCCTGCGCGTCAAGGGGGGCACGCTGTTCACGGTGCAGCCCGATTCGGCGCTCTCCGAAGCCGTCGCCTCGATGAGCGAGCGCGACATCGGCTCCCTCGTGGTCATGGAGCATGGCGAGATCGTCGGCATGCTGACCTTCCGCGAGGTGATCCAGGCGGTCGTCAAGAACGGCGGCGTCATCGGCACCACGCTCGTGAGGAGCGTGATGGACGATCACCCGCTGACCTGCACGCCCGAGACCGAGATCGACGAAGTGCGCCGCATGATGCTGGGCCGACACGCGCGCTACCTGCCGGTGCTCACACAGCGCACGCTGATGGGCGTGATCTCCTTCTACGACGTGGCCAAGGCCGTGGTCGACAGCCAGGATTTCGAGAACCGCATGCTGAAGGCCTACATCCGCGATTGGCCGGTCGAAGACCGCGACGAGCAGACTTCGTAAAATCGCCGTCTCCCTGCGCCACCGCCTTCGGGCGGTGGTGTCGTTTTGGCACCCCACTTTCGAAGCGATCACGATGTCCGGCAGCACCCTCGGCGAGTTGTTCCGCGTCACCAACTTCGGTGAATCCCACGGCCCGGCCATCGGTTGCGTGATCGACGGGTGCCCGCCCGGCATGGAATTGAGCGAGGCCGACATCCAGCCCGAGCTCGACCGCCGCCGCCCCGGCACCTCGCGCCACGTGACGCAGCGCAACGAGCCCGATGCGGTCGAGATCCTGAGTGGCGTCTACGAAGGCAAGACCACCGGCACCCCGATCTGCCTGCTGATCCGCAACACCGACCAGCGCAGCAAGGACTACGGCAACATCCTGAATACCTTCCGCCCCGGCCACGCCGACTACGCCTACCTGCACAAGTACGGCCTGCGCGACCCGCGCGGCGGCGGCCGCGCCTCGGCCCGCATGACGGCACCGACGGTGGGCGCCGGCGCGGTCGCACGCAAGTGGTTGCGCGAAAAATACGGCACCACCTTCATCGGCCACATGACGCAGATCGGCGAGATCACCATCCCGTTCGAATCACTGGCTCACATTCCGAACAACCCGTTTTTTGCCGCCAACACCACCGACATCCCGCGCCTGGAAGCCTACATGGACGAGTTGCGCAAGGCCGGCGACTCCTGTGGCGCGCGCATCCACGTGGCGGCGCAGGGCGTGCCGGTCGGCTTGGGCGAGCCGCTCTTCGACAAGCTCGATGCCGACATCGCCAAGGCGATGATGGGCATCAACGCCGTCAAGGGCGTGGAGATCGGCGCCGGCTTCGCGAGCGTGGCGCAGCGCGGCACCACGCATGGCGACGAGCTGACGCCCCAAGGTTTCCGTGGCAACAATGCGGGGGGCGTGCTCGGCGGCATCTCGACCGGGCAGGACATCACCGTCTCCATCGCCATCAAGCCCACCAGCTCCATCCGCAGCCCGCGCCAGTCGATCGACCTGCAAGGCGACCCGGCCATCGTGGAAACATTCGGCCGCCACGACCCCTGCGTCGGCATCCGCGCCACGCCCATCGCCGAAGCCATGCTGGCGCTGGTGCTGATGGATCACGCGCTGCGGCAACGGGCGCAGTGCGGGGATGTGGTGGTGCCGCAGCGTTCTATTCCTGCTCAAGCGCCTGATGGTGCATCTTCGCTGGGGTGATTCGGCTGGTCGCGTTGGAGCGGCTACGGCGCGCCCGGGCACGCGTCGGTGCTTCGCTTCGGCGGTCGGCGGGTACGCCGACTTCCCTGCGGTGC
>JAMFRW010000164.1 GCA_026224975.1 Rhodoferax sp.
ACCGCCTCGGGCGTCACCGCGCCGGGCTTGAGAAAGCTGCCGCCGTCGCGCGAGGAGCCGAGCAGCATGGGCGTCAGCACGCCTTGCGGGCACAGGCAACTCACGCCGATGCCCTTGTCGCCATAGCTGATCGCGAGCCATTCGGCGAAGGCCACGGCCGCATGCTTGGTAACCGAATACGGCGCCGAGTTGACTTGGCTCAGCAGCCCCGCGGCCGAGGCGGTGTTGACCAGATAGCCCGAGCCGCGCGCCAGCATTTGCGGAAGCACCGCGCGCGAGGCGTACACATGGCCCATCAGGTTGATGTCCCAGATGCGCTGCCATTCTTCGTTGCTGGCTTCTTCGCCCTTGGCGATCAGGATGCCGGCGTTGGAGCAAAACACATCGACCTGCCCGTAATGCTCGGTAGCGCGAGCCACGAGCGCCTGCACGTCGGCCTCTTTCGAGACATCTGTGCGCACCGCCAACCCGCCGATGGCTCTGGCCACCGCTTCGCATTGCGCCAGGTCGAGGTCGGCCACGACCACGCCGCGCGCGCCCTCTTGCGCAAAGCGCTCGCACAAGGCCTTGCCGATGCCCGACGCGCCGCCGGTGACGATGATCACTTTGTTCTGGATGTCCATGGATTTGCTCCTCCGGTTGGTTCGACGGACAGTATTCGAGCCGCCCGGCGGCGCGTCAATCAACTGCGCGACATCTTGCGAGTCGAATTCAAGCCGTGCGCAAACCGCCTCGCACGCGCTGGGCGAGGCTCACCACGATCAGCGTCGCCGCGCCGGCGAGGATGCCGGTCACGCCGTCGAGCAGTGTCGGCACCAGCGTGCCGGACACGCCGCCGACCTTTTGGGAGATCGTCTCGATCGCATGGTGGAGCGCCGGCACGCCATGCGTCAGGATGCCTCCGCCCACCAGAAACATGGCGATCGTGCCGGCCACACTGAGCGCCTTCATCAGCCACGGCGCCGCCTTCAGGATCGCGCGACCTGTGCCGCGCAGCATTGACGGCACACCGCCCGCGCCTTCGCGCTGGCTGAGGTAGAGCCCGGCGTCGTCGAGCTTGACGATGCCCGCCACCACGCCGTAGACGCCGATCGTCATCACGATGGCGATGCCGGTGAGCACCGTGAGCTGCGTGACGAAGGGCGACGCGGCCACCGTGCCCAGCGTGATCGCGATGATCTCGGCCGAGAGCACGAAGTCGGTCCGCACAGCGCCCTTGATCTTGTCCTTTTCGAAGGCCACCAGATCGACGGACGGGTCCGCGAGCGCGGCGATCTTTGCGGCCTCGTCGGCGGCATCGTCGCTGCCGTGATGGAGGAACTTGTGCGCCAGTTTCTCGAAGCCCTCGTAGCACAGGAACAGGCCGCCGACCATCAACAGCGGCGTGACGGCCCAGGGCGCAAACGCGCTGATGGCGAGCGCGGCCGGCACGAGGATCAGCTTGTTCATCGCCGAGCCCTTGGCCACCGCCCAGACGACCGGCAGTTCTCGGTCGGCGCTCACGCCGGAGACCTGCTGCGCGTTCAGCGCCAGATCATCGCCGAGCACGCCGGCGGTTTTCTTGGCCGCCACCTTGGTGAGCAGCGCCACGTCGTCGAGCACGGTCGCGATGTCGTCGATGAGCGCAAGCAGGCTGGAGGCCATGAAGGTCGTTCCTTGCTGTGGGTGGTTGCTTCGCGAACTCACCGGATCGTAGCGGCCGAAGCGAAAGAGCAGCGCACACGAGAAAACGGACCGCAGATGCGGTCCGTTTTGCGCCTAGAGCTGGCTGAGGGTTCAGCCCTGAAGCGCAGGTCGATCAGCTCTTCGGATCGACGGTCAACTGGTTGTCCACACTCACCACGCCCTTCACATTCGAGGCTAGCGTGGTGGCACGTTCGCGCGCGGCGGTGGTCGGCGCAGTGCCCTTCAAGGCGACGCGGCCGGCGTCGGTATCGACATTGATCTTCAGGGCGCTGAGGCTGGAATCCTTGGCCAACTCGGCGTTGACGGAGGTGGTGATGACCGCATCGGCCACCTTGTCACCGATCTTGTCGCTGGCGTTTTGGCCCGCGACCTTGGCGTCGGCGGCCATTTCCTTGGCACCCTGCGCCACATCCTTGCCGACGTCCTTGGCATCGGCCATGCCTTCGCGGGCGGCCTGCTTGGCGTCGGCAGCACCTTCCTTCATGGCAGTGGAGGCGTCGTTGCCCATTTCCTTGGCGCGCTGCTCGGTCTGTGCGACAACGCCCTGGTCGTTGTTGGTGCCGATCAGCGAGTCGTCCTTCTTGCTGCAGCCTGTGAATGCGAGCGAACCCGCCAAGGCCGCCATCGCGGTCACCGTCAAGAAACGATTGTTCAAGATGTGCTTGTTCATGAGGATCTCCTTCATTGCATTTCGGTAGTGCAAACGATAGGAGCGGGGCGGGTACGGCGCAGTCGGTTGCGGGGAACTTCGCCTGTCGGACGACGCCGACAGCCCGTGAAGGCAGGGCGAATGAACGCGTGGCTCAGTGCAGGCTGCTGGGACGCACGCAGGGCGTGGCGTATTCGCGGCCAACGACGGCACGGGCGTAGAGGTAGTTGTCACGGGCGCGGTCGCTCAGGCGATCCATTTCGACGCGACCACTCGCATCGCAGGGAAAGGACAGCGCGCGGCCCTCCTTGAAGAGCGATTGGAAGCGGATTTCGTAACCGGTGCCAAAGCTCGAATCGACAAACGTGTTCATGGCGTCTCTTTCTTCCGATGTTTCTTCCGATGACACCGCTGAACAAGTGGTGTCGGCCATTGAAGATTAGGCGTTGCCGATCGAAAGCGCTGTCGGGGCGGCTCGCCTAAGCGAGTCAGGAAACTTCCATACCTCGGGTCAGGCTTTCGTGCCCCGCGGATGTCAGCGGCGCGCCTTGCGCTCGAGTTTGATCGCCCGATCGGCCTGGTCGGCGTTGGACCAGAGACGCCCGGCCATGGATGCCTGCCAGGCCGCAGGCGGTGCCGATGCGCCCTCGCCCGGCGGTGCCGAAGAGGTGGCCGAGAGGTTGCCGCTGTCGATGCCCACACCGCCCGGCTGGCTCTCCAGACGCCAGGCCACATCGATGCTGACCGGCACACCGGGATCGGTGCGCACCGTGCCCTCACCGCGGTAGACCACGCGGTCCAGCGCCGCGCCGGTGCGCTCGCGCCACGATTGGCGGTACGCCTGCCATTCGGGCAGTGTGGCGATGGAAACAGGTGCGCTGATCAATTCGAGCTTGGCGCCATCTTGGCGGAAGGTGAGGTCGAAGGGTGGGTTCGATTCGATCTGCGCCGCCCAGTCGCCGGTGAGGCCGAGGCGCATCGCCTGGGCGGCGGCAGCCGTGCGCGCATTCCACTGCCAGAAGGCGACGGCGAGCACTGCGACGATGATGGCGAGGCCCGCCATCATCCACGTGGTGCGCCGGTCGCGCGGTGGTTCGGGCATGGTTGATGTCGCGATCCGTGGCTGAACACCGAGCGCCCGCAGGTCGGCGATCAGCAACTGCAGATCGTGCTGCCAGTCGTAGGCGCGCAAGCGGCGCCAGGTGCGCTCGCCGATCTGGTCGAAGGGTGCGGGCAGCGACTCGGTGCGTGGCGCGGCGTCCAGCCCATCGCACAGCAGCGGGATGATCTCGGCCTTGGCGGCGAGCGCTTCGGTCAGCTCGCGCCGAACCGGATCGTCGGGCTGGGTGATGCGCAATACGCCGGTGTCATCCGTCGCGTCCAGCAGTAGCGGCGTCAGCAAGAGCAGCAACACCGGCCGCTCGCTCAGCGCACGATCCACCTCCTGCCGCCAGACCGAACCGCCGCGCAGATCGCTCTTGTCGATGAACACCTGATCGTCACCGAACACCGCGCCCAGATCACGCGCGAGTGCAGTCGCCTTGTCCATGCCGTCGGACGTGCGGTAGCTGATGAAGATGCGGGCGGCCATGTCGTTCGGGGTGTGCCGCCGCATCTTAGTCACCGCTGAATTTGCTCGCCGCTGTGGCGCTTCCAGGCTTCTTCGAGGTAGGCGGCATCGTCCTCGGTACGCGGCTTCACGGCCATCAGCACGCCGCCGTCTTCGACGCCCTGGCCGTAAGTCTGCGCATGGCCTTCGGGCAGGCCCCAGCCGATCAACGCGCCGACGATGCCGCCCGTCGCGGCGCCTGCACTCGCGCCGGCAATCGCGGCGGCCAGCGGGCCGGCAATGACCAGGCCCAGGCCCGGCAGCGCGATGGTGGTGCCGATGGCGGCGACCGCCGCAGCAATGGCGCCCAGGCTGCCACCGATGGCTCCGCCGATGCCCGCACCTTCCACGGCCTTGCTCGGCAACTCGGGCCGCGCGTCGACCACAGATGCGGATGGCGCATCCGGCGAGATGAGCTGATCTGCCGCGAAGTGGCGGTCACGCGTGTCGGCGCTCATCACCAAATCCACGTCCTCCTTGCCGTAGCCGCGGTCCGAAACGCTCTGGTAGGCGTGCTCGGCGCCATCTCGCGTGCGGAACAGGCCGGTCAGCCGGGTGCTGTCTTGCGACGCGGCGGCCGGCGTCGGCGAGGGTGAATCGGGAGGGTGGGCTGCGCGTGTCATGCTGTCTGTGCTCATGGTGGACTCCATTGCGATGGTGGATATCCATACAGTGGGCGCCACTGGCCATCATCCCAACCGGACCCCGCCGCGCAGCCGGGTCGTCGCAGGGGCCCGATGCCTGTGGGCTCGCTCCTACGGCCGGGTCCCGATAATCGCGCATGACCCAAACGCCAATTTCCTTCGACAGCCTGCCGCTCGCACCCGCGGCGCTGGCCAACCTGCAGCAGCTCGGCTACCTGCAGATGACACCGATTCAGGCCGAGAGCCTGCCGCTCGCCCTCGCCGGCCACGACATCATTGCGCAGGCCAAGACCGGTAGCGGCAAGACCGCCGCGTTCGCGCTGCCGCTGCTGCACAAGCTGCGCGTCGACGCCATCACCGTGCAGGCGCTGGTGCTGTGCCCCACACGCGAGCTGGCCGATCAGGTGACGTTGGAGCTGCGCCGGCTCGCGCGTTACGAGGCCAACACGCGCATCCTGACGCTGGTCGGCGGCATCCCGCTGCGGCCGCAGCTCGCGAGCCTGGAGCACGGCGCGCACATCGTCGTCGGCACGCCGGGCCGCGTGATCGACCATCTGGAGCGCGGCAGCCTCTCGCTCGATGCCGTCGCCACGCTGGTGCTCGACGAAGCCGACCGCATGCTCGACATGGGTTTTGCCGACGAGATCGCCGCCATCGCGAAGAAGCTGCCCAAGGACCGCCAGACGCTGCTGTTCTCGGCGACCTATCCGGAAGGCATCGCCAAGATCAGCCAGCAGCTCATGCGCGAGCCCAGGCGGGTGACGGTGCAGGCGCAGCACGATGCCGGCAAGATCCGCCAGCGCTTCTACGAGGTGAAGGAGGCCGAGCGCTTGCACGCCGTTTCGCTGCTGCTGGATCACTTCCGCCCGGCGAGCACGCTGGCGTTTTGCAACACGCGCCAGCAATGCCGCGACCTGGTCGATGTGCTGCGCGGGCAAGGCTATTCGGCGCTGGCGCTGCACGGCGATCTGGAGCAGCGTGACCGCGACCAGGTGCTGATCCAGTTCGCGAACCGGAGCTGCTCGGTACTGGTGGCAACCGACGTGGCCGCGCGCGGGCTCGACATCGCCCAATTGGAAGCGGTGATCAACGTCGACACCACGCCCGATCCCGAAGTGCACATCCACCGCATCGGCCGCACCGGCCGCGTCGATGCGGAAGGCTGGGCGCTGAGCCTCGCAAGCCTGGACGAGATGGGCAGCATCGGCAAGATCGAGCAGTTGCAAGGGGTCGAGAGCGACTGGCACAAGTTGGCCGAACTCACGCCCGCGGCGGGTGGCAAGCTGGCTGCGCCCATGATCACGCTGCAGATCGCCGGTGGCCGCAAGGAGAAGATCCGCCCCGGCGACGTGTTGGGCGCGCTGACCGGCGAAGCGGGCTTTGCCGCCGGGCAGATCGGCAAGATAGTGGTCAACGAGTTCTCGACCTATGTGGCGGTCGACCGGCAGATCGGCCGCGAGGCGCTGGCGCGTCTGTCGGCCGGCAAGGTCAAAGGCAAGCGGGTGAAGGTGCGGTTTCTGGAAGACGAGGCGGGTTGACTGGCTTGTCGCCCGATACTCCCGGACGCTTCCGACACGCGGCCGGGCGGATCGCCGACAGCCCCAGCCGGCGCTGCCGAACAGAATCGTCGGGATGAAGCACCAACCCGCCCTGATCGCCCTCTCCGTCGCCGCCGCCTGCACCCTCGCCGCCTGTGGTGACATGGCCAAACTGCCCGTCAGCGCAGGCACCGGCGCCAACCCGCAGTTGCCGCCGCCCAACCCGTCGTTGATCACGACGGTCAACATCGCGCCGGCGAAGTCGTGGCCCGAAGGCCAGAAGCCGACCGCTGCGCCGGGCACGCAGGTAGCCGCCTTCGCTCAGGGCCTGGACCACCCGCGCTGGCTCTATGTGCTGCCCAATGGCGATGTGCTCGTCGCGGAAACCAATTCCCCGCCCAAGCCGGAAGACGGCAAGGGCATCAAGGGCTGGGTGATGAAACTGGTGATGAAGCGCGCTGGCGCCGGCACGCCCACGGCCAACCGCATCACCCTGCTGCGGGATGTGGATGGCGATGGCGTGGCCGAGGTCAAGCTGCCTTTCCTCGAAAACCTCGCGTCGCCCTTCGGCATGGCGCTCATCGGCAGCACGCTGTATGTGGCCAACTCGAACGGGCTGGTGAGCTTTCCGTATGTCGAGGGACAGACCCACATCGACGCCTCGGCCACGCTCGTGACCGACCTGCCCGGCGGTGCCATCAACCACCACTGGACCAAGAACGTGATTGCCAGCCGCGACGGCAAGAAACTCTATGTGACCGTCGGCTCCAACAGCAACGTCGGCGAGAACGGCATGCCAGCCGAAGAAGGCCGCGCCGCCATCTGGGAGGTGGATGCCAAGAGCGGCCAGAAGCGCCTCTTCGCGACCGGCCTGCGCAACGCGAACGGCATGGCCTGGGAGCCGAACACCGGCGCGCTCTGGACCGTGGCCAACGAGCGCGACGAGATCGGCAGCGACCTCGTGCCAGACTACCTCACCTCGGTAAAAGACGGCTCTTTCTACGGCTGGCCCTACAGCTACTACGGGCAGCATGTGGACGAGCGCGTGCAGCCGCCGCGGCCCGATCTGGTCGCCAGGGCCATCGCACCCGACTACGCACTCGGGCCCCACACCGCCTCGCTCGGCCTCACGTCATCGCAAGGCACGAGCTTGCCCGCGCCGTTCGCCACCGGCATGTTCATCGGCCAGCACGGCTCGTGGAACCGCAAGCCGCACAGCGGCTACAAGGTCATCTTCGTGCCGTTCGCGGGCGGCAAGCCAGCGGGCGAGCCGGTCGATGTGCTGACCGGGTTTTTGAGTGAGGGGGGTGATGCGTACGGGCGACCTGTTGGCGTCGTGATCGACAAGAAGGGCGCGCTGCTGGTGGCTGACGATGTGGGGAACATCGTTTGGCGGGTGACTGCGGCCGGCCTCGAGCCTTGATGTGATTCATGGCCGCTGGCACGGCGTGTCGGGCACTTCGGCAGGCCGAGCGGAGAGAGTGTGTCACGGCATCTCTTGCGAACGCCTTCTATGATGCCGCCGAACCCCACGTGAGAAGCACATCATGATCGTCGAGCGCATCTGGACCGGCAACGCCTACCGCAACTTCAACTATCTGATTGCCTGCCCAGACACGGGCGAGGCGCTGGCCATCGATCCTTTGGATCATGGCAAGTGCCTGGCCGCGGCCAAGGCCAATGGCTGGCAGATCACGCAGATCCTCAACACGCACGAGCACCACGACCACACCGGTGGCAATGAGGCGGTGGTGGCGGCGACGGGCGCCAAGGTGATCGCGCACGCCGGCGCCGCGAGCAAGATCCGCGGCGTCGACCGGGGTGTGACAGCCGGCGACGTGATCAAGGTCGGCAAGCGCGTCGAGCTCGAATGCCTGGACACACCCGGCCACACCATGTGCCACATCTGCCTGCGTTCGCACACCGACCAGCCCGCGCTGTTCACGGGTGACACGCTCTTCAATGCCGGCGCCGGCAACTGCCACAACGGCGGCGACATGGGGATGCTTTTCGCGACCTTCGCAGATCAACTCTCGAAGTTGCCGGACAACACGCAGGTCTACCCGGGCCACGACTACATCGAGAACAACCTGCGCTTCACGCTGTCGCTGGAGCCGGGCAATGCCGACGCGCAGGCCTTCCTGCCGGGTGTGGCGGGCCATGACCCGGCCTCGTCGGCTGTGACAACGCTGGCCGACGAGAAGCGTTTCAACACGTTCTTCCGGCTGACGAACCCCGAAGTGATCGCGTCGCTGCGTGAGCGCTTCCCCGATCTGCCGGAAGCGCCGGACGCGAAGGCGGTGTTCTTCAAGCTGCGCGAGTTGCGCAACTCGTGGTGAGTCGGCAAGCACGTGAGCCGGAAAGCGCGAGCGACCGTCAAACCCTTTCGTAGAGCGTGACGACGCAGGCGCCGCCCAGCCCCAGGTTGTGTTGCAGGCCGAGCCGCGCGCCTTCGACCTGGCGCTTGTCGGCGTTGCCGCGGAGCTGCTGAACGAGTTCCGTGCACTGCGCCAAGCCGGTCGCGCCGAGCGGATGGCCCTTGGAGAGCAGGCCGCCGGACGGGTTGGTGACGACCTGGCCCCCGTAGGTGTTGTCGCCATCGACGACGAACTTCTCGGCGCCGCCGCAGGGGCAGAGGCCCAGCGCTTCGTAGCTCAGCAATTCGTTCTGCGCGAAGCAGTCGTGCAGTTCGACCACATCGACATCGCCCGCGCCCACGCCCGCTGCTTCGTACACTTGATCGGCCGCGGCCTTGGCCATGCCGAAGCCGACAACCTCGCGCATGTCGCGTGCCTCGAACGCGGCGGGGAAGTCGGTCGTCATCGCCTGCGCCTTGATGCGCACGCGCGCATCGAGCCCGTGGCGCCTGGCGAAGGCTTCGCTGCAGAGCACGGCCGCCGCGGCGCCGCAGGTGGGCGGGCAGGCCATCAGCCTCGTCAGCACGCCGGGCCAGATGGCGGGCGAGGCCATCACTTCTTCTTCGGTGACGATCTTCTTGAGCAGCGCCATCGGGTTGTTGGCCGCGTGGCGGCTGGCCTTGGCGCGGATCTTCGCGAAGGTCTCCAGCTTGGTGCCGAACTCGTTCATGTGGGCCAGGCCTGCCCCGCCGAAGAAGCGCAGCGCCAGCGGCGCATCGGTCTTGACGAGCTCATCGGCGAGCGCATTGAAGTGCTCGAAGGGGCTGGGCCGGTCGTCGAAGACCTCACCGAGCGCGCCGGGTTTCATCTGCTCGAACCCGACCGCCAGCACGCATTCCGCCGCGCCGCTTTCCACCGCCTGGCGCGCGAGAAAGAGCGCCGTCGAGCCGGTGGCGCAGTTGTTGTTGACGTTGACCACGGGAATGCCCGTCATGCCGACTTCGTAGAGAACGCGCTGGCCTGCCGTGGAGTCGGCATACACGTAGCCCACGTAGGCCTGCTGCACCTGGCCGTAGGCGATGCCGGCGTCTGCTAGCGCGAGGCGAACGGCGCGTGCGCCCATCACCGGGTAGGGCTCGTTGGCACCGGGCTTGGTGAAGGGGATCATGCCGACGCCGGCGACGTGAACTGCTTGGGTCATGGGAAACGCTCCTGAAGAAAGATGCAAAGAACAAGCACGGGCCGTGAGATCAAACCTGCCGCTCGCGGCCTTCCCAGAACGGTAGCCGCAGCATGGTCTTGAGGATCTTGCCCGCGCCCGACAGCGGCAGCGCCTCGCGGAACTCCACGCTGCGCGGGCACTTGTAGCCGGCGATCAAGGTCTTGCAATGCGCCATCAAGGCTTCGGCAGAGGCTTGCGCGCCCGGCTTGAGCACCACCACCGCGTGCACCGACTCGCCCCATTCATCGCTCGGGATGCCGATGATGGCGCACATCGCCACGGCCGCATGCTGGGCCAGCGCGTTCTCGACCTCAGCCGAATACACGTTCTCACCGCCCGTGATGATCATGTCTTTCATGCGGTCGACGACGAAGATGAAGCCGTCGTCGTCCATGCGCGCACCATCGCCGGTGTGCATCCAGCCGCCACGCAGCGCGGCCGCCGTTTGCTCCGGCTTGTTCCAGTAGCCCAGCATCACGTTCGGCCCGCGCACGATGACTTCGCCGACTGTGCCACGCGGCACTTCCACATCATCGGCATCGACGATGCGCACCTCCATGCCGAAGCTCGCCCGCCCGCCCGATCGCAGCTTGCCGGCCTGGCGGCCCTCGGCCGTGTGATACCAGGGCGGGTTGATGGTGGCGACGGGCGAAAGCTCGGTCATGCCGTAGGCCTGGAAGAATTCGACGCCCGGGAGCGCGGCCATGGCGCGGTCGAGCACAGCCTCCGAGATGGTGGAGGCGCCGTAGATCACGCGCTTCAGGCTGCTCAGGTCGCGCCCGCTTTTCATGGCCGGGTGATCGACCAGCATCTGGATCATGGTGGGCACCAGCAGCACATCGCTCACCCGGTCTCGCACGATGCAATCGAGCACGGCTTCGGGGCTGAAGGCGGGGATGATCGCGTGCGTGTTGCCGGCCAGATGCTGCGGAATGGAGATGCCGAAATCGGCGAGATGAAACATCGGCGCCGCATGCAAATACACGCTGCCCTGCGGCGAGACGCCCTCCCCCAGCAAGCTCATGCCTGAAGCCCACAGGTTGGTGTGGCTGAGCATCACGCCCTTGGGGAAGCCGGTGGTGCCGCCGGTGTAGTACACGCCGCAGAGGTCGTCGCCGTAACGAACGCAGTCTGCGATCGGCGCGGTGGCTTCGATCAGCGCGTCGAAGCCGTGCATGCCGGCCGGCGCCGGGCCATCGCCGGCATGGATGACGGCGCGGATGTTTTTGCACCGCGCGCAGATCGGTTCGGCGAGCGCGGCAAAGTGGTCGTCGACGATCAGCAGCGTCGAGCCCGAGTCTTCCAGCGAGTAGACGATCTCGGCCACGCTCCAGCGGATGTTGCAAGGGTTGGCAGCGCCACCGCCCCAGGGCATGGCGAGCTGGTATTCGAGGTAGCGGTCGGAGTTGAGCGCGAGCATCGCCACGCGGTCGCCCGGCGCCATGCCGAGCTTCTGCAAGGCGCCGGCGAGCCGCGCGACTCGGTTGCCATGCTCGCGAAAGGTTCGGCTGCGTCCCATGAAGAGACTCGCCGGTTTGTCGGGGTGCTGTTGCAGCGCGCGGTGCAGACCTTGGGTCAGGTACATCGTCGTCTCCTTGGGGTCATGGTCGTGCGCTGGTGGATCATCATCGGTGCCGCAATGTTGTGGGCCGATGCTAGGCGCGCCCACCCGGCGCCGCGATGGCATTTGCCCTGATCGGCATACAAAAGGCGGCTGTAACAGTGGCTGCGCTGCTTGCCGCCCCGCCGAGGGGAGAGCCTGCACGAAAACATCGCCCGACCTACACTCGCCGGCGCTGCCTGACGCCCGTCATGCCATTCTTGGTCCGACCTCATTCATTCGATCCAACACCGGAGACACCCGATGACCACACCCATCCCTGGCACCGCGCTGCAACTGCGCTCGCTGATCAACCGCAGCGGCGAACTCGAGCTCTCGCTCGCCACCGTCGACGTGCCCACGCCTGCCGCGAACGAAGTGCTGATCCGCGTGGAAGCCGCTCCGCTCAACCCTTCCGATCTGGGCCTGCTCTTCGGCGCTGCCGACATGAGCGCAGCGAAATTCAGCGGCACTTCCGCCGCACCGTTGGTGACCGCGCCGGTGCCCGAGAAGGCGATGAAGGCGATGGCCGGCCGACTCGACGAATCGATGCCGGTCGGCAACGAAGGCGCGGGCGTAGTGGTCGCGGCCGGTGCTTCGCCCGCGGCGCAGGCGCTGCTCGGCAAGACGGTTGCGTTCATCGGCGGCGCCAGCTATTCGCAGTACCGCGCCGTGGCCGTCGAGCAGTGCCTGCTGCTGCCCGACGGCGCCACGCCGACCGAAGGCGCTTCGAGCTTCGTCAATCCGCTGACCGCCCTCGGCATGGTCGAGACCATGCGCAACGAAGGCCACAAGGCACTCGTGCACACGGCTGCGGCGTCGAACCTCGGGCAGATGCTGGTGCGCATCTGCGCGGCCGATGGCGTGAAGCTGGTCAACATCGTGCGCTCGCCGGAGCAGGTGGCCTTGCTGCGCGGGATCGGTGCCGAGTATGTGTGCGACTCCAGTGCGCCGACTTTCCTGGCCGACCTGACCGACGCGCTGGTCGCCACAGGTGCCACCATCGGCTTCGACGCGACCGGCGGCGGCAAGCTGGGCGGGCAGATCCTCGGCTGCATGGAAGCCGCGCTCAACAAGACCGCCAAGGAATACAGCCGCTACGGCTCGACCACGCACAAGCAGGTCTACCTCTACGGCGGCCTGGACACCAGCCCGACGGAGTTCGTGCGCAGCTTCGGCATGGCCTGGGGCATGGGCGGCTGGCTGCTGTTCCCCTTCCTCGGCAAGGTGGGTGCGGCGCGCGCGCAGCAGTTGAAAGACCGCGTGGCCGCCGAGTTGAAGACGACCTTCGCGAGCCATTATTCGAAAGAGATCTCGCTGGCCGAAACCTTGAGCGCCGAGGCCATCGCCGACTACAACAAGCGGGCCACGGGCACCAAGTTCCTGATCAATCCGGCCAAGGGCTGATCGGCCCTATTCGTCAGATCGTCCGGGCGGCGCGGCCGCTGCCCGGGGCCCAAACATCGGCACGGCGTCGGCAAAACGGCAGTGCGCTTGTAGGCGCATTCCGTTTTTGCGGCGCGCATGCCACCGGTCTGTCATCTCTTGGTCCAATGATTGCATCACTTCACCGACTGCAACAGGAGCGCCCCATGAGACTCAAAGCCGGCTGCGACATGACGCTAGAGGCCACCGAACCCTGCCCGATCGTCGGCATGCTGCGACCGGCCAGCGGGCTGGCGCAATGGCTGACGAGCGAGAGCTATCGCTTCGAGCCGCATGTGCACCCCACCGAATACGTCGACGCCTACGGCAACCTGTGCCAGCGCTTCGTGGTGCCGCAAGGCACGATGCGCATCCGCACCGAGGCGATCGTGGAGACCGAAGACGCTATCGCCGTCGAGCCCTGGGCGCCCTACACGCCCATCCACATGGTGCCCGATGCAGCGCTTCAATACCTGCTGCAAAGCCGCTATTGCCCGTCCGACAAGATGGGTGACCGCGCATGGCAGATCGTGGCTGGATGCGCGCCGGGCTATCAACAGGTGGAAGCGATCCGCGCCTGGATCCACCAGAACATCACCTACCAGTACGGTGTGAGCACGGCGACGACCGATGCGCTCGACACACTGGCCCAGGGCGCCGGCGTGTGCCGCGACTACTCGCACATCGGCATCTCGCTCTGCCGCAGCCTGCGCATCCCGGCGCGCATGGTCGTCGGCTACCTGTATCAGCTCGACCCGATGGATCTTCACGCCTGGTTCGAAGCCTTCGTGGGCGGCCGCTGGTACACCTTCGACGCCACGCAGGCGCAGCCACGCGGCAACCGCATCGTGGTGGCCTACGGGCGCGATGCGGCCGATGTGGCCTTCATCTCGAATTACGGCGGGCTGACGACGAAGTCGATGAAGGTCTGGGTCGATCTGGACGACTCGCCGGGCATGCCGGCCTGAGCACATTGCCGCCGGACGAGACATACTGAGCGGACTCAACGGAGACCGCTCCATGGCCGACCCAGAAACCCGCCCGCCCGTCCCACCCTTCACCGCCGAGAGCGCGCGCCAGAAAGTGCGCATGGCCGAAGACGCCTGGAACACGCGCGATCCCAATGTGGTCGTGCGCGTCTACACGGAGGACACGCGATGGCGCAACCGCGCCGAGTTTCCGGTCGGCCGTGAGCAGGTCCGAGAGTTCCTCGAGCGCAAATGGCAAAAGGAGCTCGACTATCGATTGATCAAGGAGCTGTGGGCTGTGGGCGGTCCTGAACATCCGGGTCGGATCGGGGTTCGGTTTGCGTATGAATGGCACGATGCCTCGGGTGCCTGGTTCCGCAGCTATGGGAACGAGAACTGGGAATTCAATGCGCAGGGCTTGATGATGCGGCGCTATGCGAGCATCAATGATCTGGCGATTTCGGAAGGTGATCGGTTGTTCCATTGGCCGCTGGGACGGCGGCCGGATGAGCATCCAGGGTTGGGGGAACTGGGGTTGTGAATTCGCTTTCTCAGCTTCGGGGTGTATCGCTGCTTCGGATGTAGGTATCTTCGTCTCGCTGCTGTCGCGAGTCGCGGCAGGGGGAGCCCGGCGAGGGCTCATGCTGTGGCGGTCGGCGGGTACGCCGACTGCACTCCAGTGCTCGGTCCGAGGTCGCGTTGCGGAACTCACTACGCTCGCTTCGCTCTCTTCGTTCAGACAGCCGCAACGAGTCAGTTTACGAAGCGCGCTGCGCGCGCCGACCTCGGCCCTGCGCGCCTCCGTCGCCACAGAAATCGCCCCCGCCGGGCTCCCCCTGCCGCGC
>JAMFRW010000165.1 GCA_026224975.1 Rhodoferax sp.
AGTCAGCGAAGCTATTTTCGTGGCAGAGATTCTCAGGCCGCCCAACGGATAAGCCATGCGCTCGTCGTTGAGGGCGTCGACGGCTTGGTGGATCGCTTGATCGAGTGCGTTGGGGTCAGCGAAGGTCTGATGGGCGAGGTGGTGCGCCTTGAGATCGCGCCAGACGGTCTCGATGTCGTTAAGTTCCGGCGTGTATTTGGGCAGCCACTCGACGGTGAGCCAATGCGCTCGGGCGGCAAGGGCTGCGAGAGCGAGCTTGCTTGTATGGATCGGACCGTTGTCCTCGACCAGCACGACGGGCGTGAAGAGTTGTCCGGGCTTCGGACCATAGAGCCGGTCGAGTTGCTCGAGATGGGCGATGAAATCGCTGCTGCGCTTGGTCAGGCTGGTGTGCACGACGAGTTCGCGGATCGCGTGATCGAACGAGCCGAGCAGCGCGATCTTCTTTGCCTGTCCCGGTGCCGGGACGCGCAAGTCCGCGCCTGCCTTCGCCCAAGCGCGGGCGAGGTAGGGATGCGTCAGCGCCTCGCTCTCATCACCATAGAGCAAGACAATATCGCCGACTTCGGCCTGCTGCTTGCGCAGTTGCAGACGCAGGCCGATCCGCTCGACCTCGGCGGCGTCCTGCCGGCATTTCAGCGTGTGTCGCGGCCGCCGCCAGCGGAAGTTTTTTTGCGCAGCGCCTTGGACAGTTGCGCGCGGCTGATGCGCACGCCCGCCTGCGCTTCGATCTCGGCGCGCAGGCGGGGAATGGTCCAGTTGGGCCGGTCGGCGACCGGCGCCTCCAGCAACGGCATGACCACGCGCAACGCCGCCTCACTCTTCACCGGAGCCGGACCGGGCGCCACGGTCGCCCGCAGTGCCGCCACACCGCCGCGCATGAAGTCGCTGCGCCACAGCCGCACCGTGTCGTCGCGCACGCCGAACGCCTCGGCGATGCGTGGACTGGTCCAGCCCGCAAGCGTCAGCAGCACCGCTCGCGCGCGATCCGCCTCGCCACGCTCGCGCGACCCGGCCAGAGCCGTCAGCCCCATGCGTTGTTCCTCGCTTGCCGAGAGCGGCGATTGTCCAGCCATGTCCTGCACCTGCGAATCGGTGCAGACAGCGAATCAGCCCGCCAAACGTTGGTCAACCCGGCAGAGGCTGCTTAGTTCGCCACCGGCGTTGCCGACCCGCTGGACATGAAACGGTGGGGCCTCTGGTGTATGTTGCGGCTGCGTCGCTGGCGGCGAGATCGGTGTTTCCTTGGTGCGCACGAGCCCTTTGCTTAGTTGGATCCGGGAGGTCTGAGCACCCCTGAGTGTGCCACGAGCCGGCGACGGCTCCGGAGCACGTTTTCTAGAGTTCTTCTGACGGACGTCCCAGGCCGGCGGCGCGCCAGGAGGAGCGACATGGAAGTTCTTTACCCCCACTGCGCCGGCCTCGACGTGCACAAGGATACGGTGGTGGCCTGCGTGCGGCATATGTCGGACGGTGTGGTCAGGCGCGAGGTCCGCACATTCAAGACGACC
>JAMFRW010000166.1 GCA_026224975.1 Rhodoferax sp.
GAGCGCGGGCACGAAGCGTTCTTCGAGATCCTTCTTCGACACCGAAGCTTTCGGGAATATCAGGTTCATCGCCGCCAGCAGCCGCTGACCGGAACGCACCGGCACACCGACCGCCGCGAAGCCGGCCTGCCGCTGCCATTCGCCGTCATTGGTGGCATAGCCGCGCTTCAGCGTCGCATTGAGGATGCGCCGCACCTGAGCCTTGTCCCGGGCCAGGTCGCCGAGCGGGTCGTCCCGGCGGCGCAGGATGGTGAGCGTCGCCTCGCGCTCGGCATCGTCGCAGGCGCTCAGGTAGGCGCGCCCGATGGCCGTCAGCAGCATCGGCAGGCGCTCGCCGATCATCGCCCGGTGCTGCGACAGAGGGCTCAGCCGGTGGGTCGATTCGCGCACGACCATGAAGCCCGCCTCGGCGGTGCAGATGTCGCAAGGCCAGACCAGTTCGCGCACCGAGGCTTCCATCATCGGCGTGGCCACTTTCTCGACCCAGGTCTCGTCCTCGAAGCCTTCGGCCAGGCGCCGCACCTCGAAGGTCAGGTGGTACTGGCCTTCGCGTTCGCCCGGGCGCACGAAGCCTTCCATGCGCAAGGTCTCGAGCAGCCGCTTGGTGGTGGTGCGGTCGAGTGCGCAGGCGCGCGCGAGCGTGGTCGTCGAGGCCGCGCCGCCGGGCTCGGCGTTCAGGGCCTTGAGCACATCGAGACCCCGTGAGAGCCCGCGGACTTCCTTGTAGTGGCTACTCATGGGCTGGGGCCTGGTGTGCATGGGGAATTCGTGACGCGACGATAGCTCGGCGATGGCGCCGCGCACGCGCGTGTCGGCGACAAACAGAGCGGTTCGAGGGTTAGTCCTAACGTGTGAGTGCACTGGATAAACGCTGCTCGCACGTGCCCGTGCGGGTGATCTTGCGGCCGCTGTCGCGGGCGATGCCGCCACCGGGTCGGTCTTTTGTTTCCCGCGCCGATTCGCCCGCGTTCGATTCCGCGGTGCGTGCTGTCGCGTGGAGAGGCGCCGCCGCGCCGGCGCAGGGCCGAGGGTTATCCCACACGAGTGCGTGCACCCAGTGCACACGGTTCATTTCATCGGCCATGCCGCGCACAGTGCCAACACCCCGGCCCCCACCGGTCACCCCCACAGGAGACTTCGATGACGACCCCCACCGTTCCCTACTACCCGAGCCTCTGGCAGGACCTGCGCGGCACTTCCTTCAGCCAGGGCTGGTTCGATGCCAAGGGCATCCGCACCCGTTATCTGCGGTCGGGTGACGCCTCGCTGCCGCCGCTGATCCTGCTGCACGGTGTGGGCGGCCATGCCGAGGCCTATGCGCGCAATCTCGATGCGCACGGCAAGGTCTTCGACACCTGGTCCATCGACATGATCGGCCACGGCTGGAGCGACAAGCCCGACCATCCCTACGAGATCAACCACTACGTCGATCACATCCTGCGCTTCATGGATGCGCAGGGCTGGGACAAGGCGCACATCAGCGGCGAATCACTCGGCGGCTGGGTCGCGGGCCGGCTCGCCGCCGATCACCCCGACCGCGTCGACCGCGTGGTGCTCAACACCGCCGGCGGCTCGCGTTCCGAACCCCCGGTGATGGCGCGCCTCAAGCTGCTCTCGACGCAGGCGGCCAAAGACCCGAACTGGGAATTCATGACCCAGCGCATGCACTGGCTGATGAAGGACAAGACCGACGCGACCGATGACCTCATCGCCTGCCGTCAGGCGATCTACGCGCAGCCAGGGTTCGAGAAGGCCATGGCCAACGCGATGGTGCTGCAAGACCTCGAGACCCGCAACCGCAACCTGCTGCTGCCGGAAGACTACGGTCGCATCAAGGCGCCCGCGCTGGTGCTGTGGACCTCCGACGACCCGACCGCGCCGCCCGCCGAAGGCCAGCGCATCGCCGAGATGATCCCCAACTCGACCTTCGTCGTGATGCCCGACTGCGGGCACTGGCCGCAGTGGGAAGACGTGGCCACCTTCGACCGCATCCACCTCGCGTTCCTGCAGGGCAAGCCTGTCGGAGTCTGAGCGGCACACACCAGCGGCACACACCAAGAACCAAGGAGACAAACCCATGGTCACCAAGATTTCCAGAGTCGCCCCCAAGACGGCGATCGCCCCCATGGCGGCGGTCGACGCCAAGACGGTGGCCGATGCAGATGTCGTCATCGCCGGCGCCGGCCCTGTCGGCCTGACGATCGCCAACATCCTCGGCCTCTACGGCGTCAAGGTGCTCGTCGTCGAGAAGCTCGACAGCATCATCGACTACCCGCGCGCCATCGGCATCGACGACGAAGCGCTGCGCACGCTGCAGGGCGCCGGCCTCTCGGACCAGGTGAAGGCGCACATCACGCCCGACCACTGGATGAAGTTCGTGACCGCCAGCGGCCGCGAGTTCGCGAGCATCGAACCGCGCACCGACGAATTCGGCTGGTCGCGCCGCAACGCATTCATCCAGCCGATGATCGACAACATCTGCTACCAGGGGCTGGCGCGCTTCCCGAATGTGAAGGTGACGTTCGGCCAGAACATCGTCGGCCTCGCGCAAGATGCCAGCGGCGCCACCCTGCAGCTCGAAGATGCCGAAGGAAAACAGCAATCGGTGAGAGGAACGTGGCTCGTGGGCGCCGACGGCGGCAACAGCTTCGTGCGCCGCGCGCTCGAGATTCCGTTCGACGGCCGCACCAAGCCCAACCAGTGGATCGTGGTCGATGTGCGCAACGACCCGATCGGCACGCCCCACGTCTACATGCACTGCGATCCCGAGCGCCCCTACGTTTCGGCGGCGCTGCCGCACGGCATCCGCCGCTTCGAGTTCATGGTGATGCCCGGCGAAACCGAAGAGGAGCTGAGCAAGCCCGAGAGCATGGCCAGGCTGATGAAGAAGGTGGTGGCCGATCCCGATGCGGTCGACTACATCCGCAAGCGCGTCTACACCCACAACGCGCGCCTGGCCGGCACCTTCCGGCAGGGCCGCGCGCTGCTGGCCGGCGACGCCGCGCACATCATGCCGGTGTGGCAGGGCCAGGGCTACAACAGCGGTCAGCGCGATGCCACCAACCTCGCGTGGAAGCTCGCGCATGTGGTCAAGGGCCTGGCCGGCGAGCGCCTGCTGGACACCTATACGCAGGAGCGGCGCGACCACGCGCGGATGATGATCCAGCTCTCCGAAGTGGCGGGCGACATCTTCGCGCCGCCGAGCGTTCAGGCGGCCAAGGTGCGCGATGCGATCACGCTCGGGCTGAACCTGCTGCCGGGCGTGAAGCAGTACTTCGTCGAGATGCGCTTCAAGCCGATGCCGCGCTACGAGCAGGGCGCCATCGTCGCGCCCGAGGGCGGTGGTGCCGACAAGCCCCGCTCACCGCTCGCAGGCCTCTTCGATCGCTCCGGTAGAACGCCGCTGGGCCGACTGCTCGGGCTGATGGCGGAGAAGAAGGATTCGCTCGTCGGCCGCATCGTCAGCGGCTTCGATGCGCCGCCCGACACGCCCGTCGGCCGCATGTTCATCCAGCCCACCGTGCTGTGCGAAGACGGCCAGACGCGCAAGCTCGACGATGTGATCGGCCTGAACTTCGCCGTCATCGCCTGGGGCACCGACCCGACCTTCGGCATGACACCCGAGGCCCGCGAGGTCTGGGCGCGGCTCGGCGCGAAGTTCATCACCGCCAAGCCGGCCGGGCAGATGGCGCACCAGGGCGATGCCCGCGACGGCATCACCTGCATCGGCGACCTCGGCAACCGCATGAAGGACTGGTTCACGAAGTGGCCGCACTCGGTGGTCTTCCTGCGGCCGGACCGCTTCGTCGGTGCGCTCTGTTCGCCGCAGCAGATCTCGCAGACGACCGAAGCGTTTGCGCGCGCGCTGCACATGCCGCAGGAGGTTTGAGGTGACAGCCGCACGCGCTTTTCTCGGCATGTCGCATTCGCCGCTGATCGGCCTGAACCCGGTCGCACCAGAGGTCGATGCCGAGCTTCAGGCTGCGATCGCAGCCGCCCGCGCGCAAGTGCTCGCATTCGACCCGGAACTCGTCGTGCTGCTCGGGCCGGACCACTACAACGGCTTCTTCAACGAGCTGATGCCGCCGTTCTGCATCGGCACGCAGGCAAGCTCGGTCGGCGACTATCTGACGCCCGACGGGCCGCTCGCGGTCGATGGCGAGACGGCCGTGGCGCTCGCCACGCACCTGATGGACGCCGACTTCGACATCGCGGTATCGCGGCGCATGCGCGTGGACCACGGCTTCGTGCAGGCGCTGCAGATGCTGTGGGGCGGCCTGGCGACGCCGCCGGTCGTGCCGATCTTCCTGAATGCCGTGGCGCAGCCGGGCATCGCCCGCCTGCGGCGCTGCCGGCAGCTCGGCACGGCGATCGGCCGGTTTCTCGATCACGAGCCGCGACGCACGCTGGTGATCGGCTCGGGTGGCTTGTCGCATGAACCGCCGGTGCCGACCCTCGCGCACCCCGATGCCGCGGTTCGCGAGGTCATCACGGCCAAGCGCGAAGCGACGCCCCTCGAGCGCGCTGCCAAGACCGAGCGGGTGAAGGCCGCCGGGCGCGCGCTGGCGGCGGGCGCCCCGTCGATCAAGCCGCTGAACCCCGACTGGGACCGGCGCTGGATGGACGCGCTGGCCCGCGGGGACCTCGAAGCGGTGACGCGCTGGTCGGAAGACAGCATCGAACGCGACGCCGGCCTCTCGGCGCACGAATCGAAGACCTGGCTGGTCGCGCGCGCGGCCCTGCCGGAGAACACCGTGCTGCCGTGCCCGCTGCGCTACTACCGCGCCATCCCGGAGCTGATTGCCGGCTACGGCGTGCTGTTCATGCACAGCCCCTGACAGCGATCCCAAAAACAACCAAGGAGACACACCGATGACCCCCGAGAACGAACAGCAGATCCAGCGCTGGGCCGAGCGCCTGCGCCGGGCCGAGACAGAGCGCCAACCGATCGCGCCGCTGCGCGACGAGATGCCCGGCGACGAGGCCGTGGCCTATGCGGTGCAGCAGGCCAATGTGGCGCATGCGCAGGCCGCCGGGCGCCGGATCGTGGGCCGCAAGATCGGCCTCACCTCCATCGCTGTGCAGAAGCAGCTCGGCGTCGATCAGCCCGATTTCGGCACGCTCTTCGCCGACATGGTCTACGGCGACGACGAAGCCATTCCGCTGGGCCGCACGCTGCAACCCAAGGTCGAGGCCGAGGTCGCGCTGGTGCTCGAGCGCGACCTCGACCTGATCGATGCGACGCTGGTCGACCTGATCGGTGCGACCGCCTATGTGCTGCCGGCGATCGAGGTCGTCGGCAGCCGCATCGCCAACTGGAACATCCGCTTCGTCGATACCGTGGCCGACAACGCGTCGAGCGGACTGGTCGTGCTCGGCGCTGTGCCGACCCGGCTCGATGGCCTGGACCTGAAGCTCGTCGAGATGACGATGACGCGGGACGGCACGACGGTCTCGACCGGCAACGGCGCGGCCTGCCTCGGCCACCCGCTCAACGCCGCCGTGTGGCTGGCCCGCAAGCTCGCCGCGCTCGGCCAGCCGCTACGGGCGGGCGACCTCGTGCTCACCGGCGCGCTCGGGCCGATGGTGCCGGTCAATCCGGGAGACCGCTTCGAGGCCCGCATCAGCGGCGTCGGCAGCGTGCGCGCGAGTTTTGCGCCGGACTGACGCCGCACTCACCCCACAGCCTCACGCGAAAGAAATCCCATGGATCTCCGCCAAGCCATTCTCACGCAGCCGATGCGCCGGCCTCAGATCGGCATCATCCTGACCTGCATTCTCCTGACCATGATCGACGGCTTCGAAGTGCTCGTCATGGCCTTCGTTGCGCCGCACCTGGCCAAGACCTGGCAACTCAGCTCGGTCGAGGTCGGTTACCTGCTCAGCGCCGGCGTGTTCGGCATGGCGATCGGCGCGGTGCTGATCTCGCCGCTGGCCGACCGCATCGGCCGGCGCCGCCACATCATCATCTGCCTGGTGCTGATCACGCTCGGCATGTGCCTGTCGGCGGTCGCGAACAGCGTGCCGCAACTCGTGGCGTTCCGCGCGTTCGCCGGGCTGTTCATCGGCGCGATCGTGGCCAGCCTGAACATCATGGCCTCGGAGTACAGCTCCGACAAGCGTCGCGGCACGGTGACGGGCATCTACGGCATCGGCCTGCCGCTGGGCGCGGCGATGGGCGGCGCGGTCACGAGCCCGCTGATCGCGGCTTTGGGGTGGCGCGCGCCCTTCGTGTTCGGCGCGATCCTGACGCTGGTGATGCTGCTCGTGGTGGTGTTCGCCTTGCCCGAGTCGATCGAGTACCTGATCGAGAAGCGGCCGCCCGGTGCGCGTGAACAGTACAACCGCATCGCCGAGCGGCTCGGTTACCCGCGTGCCGACGTGTTGCCCGCTGCGATGGGCAGCGAGCGCCAGCAGACGCACCTGAACGCGCTGTTCGGCGGCGTGATGTTCGCGCGCACGCTGTTCCTGTGGTTGGGCTACGCCGGGCTGATCGCGGCGTTCTACTTCGCCAACACCTGGACCGCCAAGCTGATCGCCGATGCCAGCGGCGACGCCAGCCTGGGTGTGCGCACCGGCGTTCTGATCCTGGCCGGCGGCGTGCTCGGCGCGCTGCTGTTCGCGGCGCTGTCGATGTGGCTGCGCCCGCGCATCGTCACGGTGCTGATCCTGTTCGCCGGTGCGGCCACCTACGTGATGTATTCGCACCAGATCCAGAACGTGAGCGCCGCGCTGACGCTGGCGGTGTTCGTCGGCATGTTCGCCAACGGAGGCGTGGCCGCGTTCTACGCCATCAGCCCCTTCGTCTACCCGACCGTGGCGCGTGGCACCGGCGTGGGCATGATGATCGGCTTCGGCCGCGCGGTCGCGATCCTCGCGCCGATCTTCACCGGCTACATGCTCAAGGCCGGTTGGACGCCGCAGCTCGCCTACCAGTTCTTCGGCGGCGTGCTGTTGGTGGCGGGCATCTCGACCTGGCTGCTCGACCGCTCCTACCGCGGTCGCAGCGAGAACCCCGAGACGCCGCAGTCGCTCGCGGCCGGTGGCGTGCGACTGGCGTGAACGCCATGACCCGCAACACCTATTTCGCGTGCCTGCGCCGCGGCGAGGCGCCCGCGCCTGCCGTCTCCACGCTGCTGGGCGGGCGCATCGAATCGGTCGATCTGGAGGCCGGCACGCTCGACTCCGCCTACTTCGCGACCGAGGCCTTCCTGAACCCCGCCGGCCAGGTGCAGGGCGGCATGCTCGGCGCGATGCTGGACGACGTGACCGCCTTCCTCGTCACCGCGACGCTGGCCGAGCACGAGCACTGCGCCACGCTCAACCTGAACGTCTCGTTCCTGCGGCCCGTGACGCCGGGCGCTATCGCCGGGCGAGCGTGGCTGGTGCGGCGCGGCAAAGGTGTCTGCCATGTCCACGGCGAGTTGCTGCAAGGCGGCAGGCCGGTGGCGACCGCGACCGCCACCTGCATGGTGGTGTCGGCCCCGCCGGATACCGCACACGAATCACGCGGCTTGCAGCCAAGCCCCTCTCCAACCCAGACAGGAACATCGACATGAGCACCCCAGGCAAGCCAGAGAAGCTCACCCCGTTCACCCAGGAGACCGGCCATATCAACATAGGCGGCATCGACGCCCTGGTGCGCCTGACGCTGGACCAGACCCGCACCGACGAACGCCGGGGCCTGAAGACCGGCATGTTCATCAGCGGCTACCGCGGGTCCCCCGTCGGCATGCTGGATGCAGCCTTCATCAAGAACCAGAAGGCGCTGCTCGAGCGCAACATCCACTTCGTCGATGGACTCAACGAAGACCTCGCCGCCACGGCGGTCTGGGGCACGCAGATGCTGCACACCGTGGGCCAGCAGAAGTTCGACGGCGTCACCGGCCTGTGGTACGGCAAGGCCCCCGGCGTCGACCGCAGCGGTGACGCCCTCAAGCACGCCAACTACACCGGCATCGGCAAGAACGGCGGCGTGCTCGCCGTGGCCGGCGACGACCCCAGCTGCAAAAGCTCGTCCCTCTGCAGCCAGTCCGAGCCCATGCTCATGCACGTCGGCATGCCGTCCCTCTACCCCGGCAACGTGCAGGAGATCCTCGACCTCGGCCTGCACGGCTACCAGATGTCGCGCCTCTCCGGCCTGTGGATCGGCCTGAAGATCGTCACCAACGTCGCGGATGGTTCCGGCACCGCCAACGTCGATCCGGGGCGGCTCAACTTCGTCACCCCCGACCTGATGTTCGACGGCAAGCCCTTCACGCCCAGCATGAACCTCGGCATGAACGTGCGCGCCCAGGCCTTGGAGATGGAGCAATCCCTCTACACCCGGCGATTGGAAGTCGCCAAACGCTACGCCCGCGAGAACCAACTCAACCACGTCGTCTTCGACAACCCCGACGCCTGGCTCGGCATCATCACCGCCGGCAAGACCTACAACGACCTGCGCCAGGCCTTCCTCGAACTCGGCCTGGACGACGCCGCGCTCCGCCGCTACGGCGTCCGCATCTTGAAGATGGGCATGCTCTTCCCCATGGAGCCGACCGTCGTGCGCGAATTCGCGCAAGGCCTGGAAGAAATCTTCGTCATCGAAGAGAAGCGCCCCTTCCTCGAGATGTTCGCCAAGAACGTGCTCTACGGCCAGGCCAACGCCCCGCGCATCGTCGGCAAGTTCGACGAAGAAGAAAAAGAACTGCTGCCGCACTACGGCGAATTCGAGTCCGACGTGATCGCGCGTGCGCTGACCAAGCGGCTGTCTCAGAAGGCCCGCATCGAGTCCGCAGAAGCCTGGCTCGCCAGACTGGACGACATCCACCTCCGCGACAAACTGCCGACCGCCACCCGCACCGCCTGGTACTGCTCCGGCTGCCCGCACAACAGCTCGACCGTCGCGCCCGACGGCGCCATCGTCTCCGCCGGCATCGGCTGCCACACCATGGCGATGTGGATGGACCGCAACGTCGTCATGGGCACCCACATGGGCGCCGAAGGCGCGCAGTGGATCGGCATGGCGCCCTTCACCGATGCCAAGCACATCTTCCAGAACATGGGCGATGGCACCTACGCCCACTCCGGCAGCCTGGCCATCCGCTACTGCGCCAGCACCGACACCAACATCACCTTCAAGCTGCTGCGCAACGCCCACACCTCCATGACCGGCGGCCAGGAGATCATGGGCGCCCACCCGGTCGCCATGATGGTTGCCGACCTGCTCGCCAACGGCGTCAGACGAGTCATCGTCACCACCGATGACCTGGCCCCCTACAAAACCGTCGCCCTGGCCGGTGGCACCGAAGTCTGGCACCGGGACCGGCTCGACGAAGCCCAGCGCGCCCTTGCCGCTATCGCAGGCACGACAGTGCTCATCCACGACCAGGAGTGCGCGGCAGAGCTGCGCCGCGCCCGCAGCCGGGGCAAGGCCGAGGAGCCGGTGGAAGTGACGGTGATCAACGAGCGCGTCTGCGAAGGCTGCGGCGACTGCGGCGTCAAGAGCAACTGCATGAGCGTGGAGCCCGTGCAAACCGAGTTCGGCCGCAAGACCCGCATCCACCAGAGTTCGTGCAACAAGGACTTCAGCTGCGTCAAGGGCTTCTGCCCGTCGTTCCTGACGATCACGCCGAACCCGGCGCCGGCCGAGGGCGGTGACGCGAAGAAGAAGAAAAAGAAGAAAGGCCGCATCCCGGCGCTCGACAGAGCCCTGCCCGAGCCGGTCTCCAAGGTCGACGCCAGCTTCGGCTTCGGCATCCACGTGATGGGCATCGGCGGCACCGGCTCGGTGACGGTGGTGGCGACGATCGCCAACGCTGCACGGCTCGAAGGCAAACACGTCATCGGCCTGGACCAGACCGGCCTGGCGCAAAAGGGCGGCGCGGTGATCTCCGACATCAAGATCACGAACGAGCCCTTCAGCGGCTCGAACAAGGTCTCCGACGGCCGCACCGACCTGTACCTGGGCTTCGACATCCTCAACGCCACCGACCCGAAGAACCTCGACAAGTGCAGCCCGCAGCGCACCATCGCCGTGGTCTCGACGACGCAGACGCCGACCGGCCAGATGGTGTCCGACCGCAAGGTGGTCTTCCCCATCGTGCCCAACCTGACGGCTGGCATCGACAAGGTGACGCGCCAGGAGCACAACGTCTACCTCGACGGGCAGGCACTCGCCGAGGGCCTGTTCGACGACGCGATGGCGACCAACAACTTCATGGTCGGCGTGGCCTTCCAGGCCGGCACCATCCCGCTGAAGGCCGAGTCGATCGAGGCGGCGATCAAGAACTCCGGCGTGGGCGTGGAGACGAGTCTGGCCGCCTTCAAGTGGGGTCGCATGGCGGTGGTGGACCGGGCCTTCGTGCTGGCGGAGATCGCCAAGTACGCGCCGAAGGTGCAGAAGGCCGAACTCACCGCAAGTGCACGCGCGATCGTCCAGAGCGTGGGCGCCAAGGGTGACAAGCAGAGTGAACTCAAGCGCCTGCTCGAAGTGCGCGTGCCCGAGCTGATCGCCTACCAGGACGAAGCCTATGCGAAGCGCTATGCCGAGGTGATCAAGCGCGTGGCGGCAGCAGAGCAGAAAGCCGTGCCCGGGCAAAGCGCCCTGGCCGAAGCCGCGGCACGCTACCTCTACAAGCTGATGGCCTACAAGGACGAATACGAGGTCGCGCGGCTGCACACCGACCCGGCCTTCCTGGCGCAGCTCGATGCGCAGTTCGAACACGGCTACACGGTGAAGTACAACCTCGCGCCGCCGACCATCTCCAAGCGTGATCCCGTCACAGGCCACCTGATCAAGCAGCAGTTCGGCCCGTGGATGCGGAGTGCCTTCGGTTGGCTGAAGAAGTTCAAGGGGCTGCGCGGTGGTGGTCTTGATGTGTTCGGCAAGACCGGGGAGCGGCGCCAGGAACGCAAGATGATCGAGGACTACATCCAGGAGCTGGAGATGGTCTGCTCCCAGCTCACGCCGCTGAACCATGCGGCCGCTGCAGCGCTGGCCCGCGTGCCGGACGAGATCCGGGGTTATGGGCATGTGAAGGAGCAGAGCATCGAAGTGGCCGAGGTGCTGCGCTCGCAGCGGCGGCAGGCGTTCGGCAACCCGCAGCCGAAAAGGCAGCCGATCGCCATCGAGGTCGCGTCATGACGTCAAGCAATTGAGCCAACAAACCGTTTGACAACGACGCTGACGACGAAGGGATATGACCGAATGCAATCCATGGAATGCAATCGGCCATGAGGCGTCACATGCTGCTGTGACGCCCACCCACGGCGATCCCCAGCAAGTCCTTCAGATGCCTGTCGAGCTGCCCGGTGCAATCCGGGTCGGCGCCGAACAGCGCCAGGTGGCCGTCTACGCTGTCGAGCACGCGCAGCTCGCTGCCCTTGATCAGCTTTTGCTCGCGGGCGCAATCGCTGGGCGGGAAGAACATGTCGCTGCTCACCGGCATCACGAAGGTCTTGGCCTGGATGCGAGCGAGCGCCGCAGCCAGGTCGCCGCCGGTGTGGCGGCTCACGTCGCCGCGCTGCCACTTCCAGGCCATGCAAAGCAGGTTGTTCGGGTCCATGGGCGCGAAGTAACCGTTCATGAAGTTGGTGACGAAGTCGTCGAGCGACGAGAAGCCGAGCGCGGCCATGCGGCCCTGCGCGAAGAACTCGGTGCTCCAGCCCATCACCGCCCACATCTTCGCGTGGCGCCGCAGGCCGGCGCGCACCTCGTCGGCGTGCTCGTACCAGCCGTTGGCAAAGCCCGGGTCGGAGGTGATGGCGTCCACCAGTGTTTCGGTGAAGAGGAAGTCGTGCGCGGTGTTCTTGGCCGTGCCGGCGATCGGTGCGGCGCGCTCGACCATCTCGGGGTAGCGCACCGCCCATTCGTAGGTTTGCTGCGCGCCCATGGAACCGCCCACCACCAGCGCCAGGCGCTCGATGCCGTACTTCTGCGTCACCAGTTGATGCTGCGCCCGCACGTCGTCGCCGATGCGCACCTTCGGGAAGTTCGCCCGGTCGCTGGGGAAGGGCGTGTTGTGCGGCGAGCTGCCGAGGCCGCTGCCGATCTGGTTGACGACCATGATGAAGTACTTGTCGGGGTCGAGCGCGCGGCCCTTGCCGATGTAGACGTTCTCCATGATCTTGCTGGTGCCCGAGTACCAGGTGGGCACGAGGATCGCGTTGCTCTTGGCCGCATTCAACGTGCCGAAGGTGGCCACCGCGAGCTGGCAGCCGCGCAGCGTGCCGCCCTCTTCGAGCGCGAGGTTGCCGACGTCGTACAGATCGAACGGGCCGTGCGCTTCGGACGAGTAGTAGGTGTTGCTGCTCATGGGTTTGTCTCCGTTGAAACTTGTGGGTGGATGGTCGGGACGGGTGGCTGTCAGGACAGTGCAAAACCTTCGTAGCCCTTGGCGGCGACTTCATCGCACTTCTTGCGATAGCCGCCCACACCCTCCGGCCCGAGGTAGGGCAGGAAGCGGCGCGGCTTGCCGGGAATGTTGGCACCCATGTACCAGGAGTTCGCGCCCGGCATCAAGGTCATGCCGACCACCTCGGCCACGTGCGCCACCCACTGCTCTTGCGCTTCGGGTGTGGCCTCGATGGTGCTGAGCTGATGGTCGCGCAGGTAGGCGATGCAGTCGGTCACCCACTCCACATGCTGCTCGATCGAGACCGGCATGTTCGACAGCACCGAGGGGCTTTGTGGCCCGGTGATGGTGAACAGGTTGGGGAAGCCCGCCACCTGGATGCCGAGGTAGGTCTGCGGCCCGTCTTCCCATTCCTGCGTGAGCGTGCGGCCGCCGCGGCCCTTGATGCCGAGCTGCTTGAGCGGCCCGGTCATCGCGTCGAAGCCGGTCGCGATCACCAGAATGTCGAGCGGGATCTCCTTGGCATCCCGGCCGGTGCCGGTGCCGATGCGAA
>JAMFRW010000167.1 GCA_026224975.1 Rhodoferax sp.
ACTGGGCATTCGGAGCGTGGGGTGCTGGCCTCGTGAATCACTTTAAATCACACTATGTCGACCAAGACCCTAGCAACACCGTATCGTCCTATTCGACTTGGGATTTGTTCGGCACCTGGCAAGCAACCAAAGCGATCTCTCTGACCGTCGGTGTGCGGAATCTATTCGATAAGGATCCCCCGTATTCAAATCAGTCCGCTACCTTTCAAGTGGGATATGATCCCCGCTTCGCCGATGCTACTGGCCGCACGTACTACCTGCGTGGAACGTATAATTTTTAATAATTTGAGCTAAAGCTAGTAGGGGACGGATGCCCCCTTGATGTCGACTTTGAATGCCCGGCTGTCACAAGCGGCCGGGCATTTGTGTTAATTTCTCGCTTTTTCTCTGGAGATCCGCACACATGGATTTTTCCAAGCGACAGGCGGATCCGCGCCGACACCTCGTCGGGATCACGTTTGTCATTTTGTTGCACGTGCTGATCGTGTACGCGCTCGTATCGGGCCTGGCCAAGAAGGTTGTCGACGTCGTTCGAGCGCCTATCGAGACCAAGGTCATCGAAGAGATCAAGAAGCCGCCACCGCCGCCGGAGATCGTGGTGCCGCCGCCGCCCAAGATGGAAGCGCCGCCGCCGCCGTTCATCCCGCCGCCGGAAGTGCAGATTGCGCAGCCCCCGCCGCCGCAGCCGACCATCACCGCCACCACGCCCACGCCGCCACCGGCGCCTGTGCAGATGGCGCCGACACCGCCTCCCGCTGTCGTGGCCGTGGCACCGCCCGCGCCACCGGCGCCTACCGGTCCGGTTTCGGCCGGCGTCGCCTGCACCAAGCTCGTCAAGCCCGAGATGCCTGGCATTCCGGCGACCAGCGGCGTGACTGGCGCAGTGCTTGCATACACGGCCAGCACCAAGGACGGCAAGATCGTCGCGTTCCAGATCACGAAGACACAGCTTCGTGGCGGCAACGACAGACGCTTGCAGCGCGCGTTCGCGGATGCGGTGGAAGCCGCGGTCCGGCAGTACACCTGCCCGGGCGACCATACTTTTCAGCAGGAAATGGAATTCAAGGTCACCGAGTGATCCCGCTCGGTGCTTGACACTGCCCACGAGGCAACCTCTTCGACCCTTTCGAACACTTTTGTGTCGTCTACTTTTCCGTCCCAGGAGACTTCTCTCATGATCAACCGTATTGCTTCAGTGTTCGCGGCCCTTACCCTCGCCGCCACGCTGGTTGCCGCACCCACGTGGGCCACCGCCCAGGATGCCGCTTCTGCTGCCGCCTCCACCGCTCCCGCCGCTGCGCCCGCTGCCGATCCTGCGGTCACGCCGGTGGCGCCAGTGGCCTCGCCCGCGAGCAGCAAGGAAACCGTCGACAACCCCTATGGCCTGAGCGCGCTGTGGGCTGGTGGTGACTTCATCGCCCGCGGCACGCTGATCATCCTGGTGATCATGAGCATGGGCAGCTGGTACATCCTGGTCACCAAGCTCTTCGAGAGCTTCAAGATCAGTAGCGAATCGCGCGCCGCGAACAAGGGCTTCTTCAAGGCCGCGAGCCTGAACGACGCGGTGAAGACGCTCAAGCCCGGCAGCGCCTTCCGCTTCATCGCCGAAAGCGGCATGGAAGCCGGTGAACACCACGAGGGTGCGTTGACCGACAACATCGACCGCAACACCTGGGTGACGATGGGCGTGCAGCGCAGCATCGACAACGTGCAGAGCCGCCTGCAAGACGGCTTGGCCGTACTCGCGACCGTCGGTTCGACCGCACCTTTCGTCGGCCTCTTCGGCACGGTCTGGGGCATCTACCACGCGTTGACGGCCATCGGCATCGCCGGCCAGGCCTCGATCGACAAGGTGGCCGGCCCGGTGGGCGAGGCGCTGATCATGACGGCCATCGGCCTGGCCGTGGCAGTGCCTGCCGTGCTGGGCTACAACTGGCTGGTTCGCCGCAACAAGGTCAACATGGAATCGGTTCGCACCTTCGGCGCCGACCTTCACGGCGTGCTGATGGGCGCGCGCATGAGCAACACCTCGGTTCGCTGAGCACAGCCCCGCCGCACCGAACGCAAGGCACGCCATGGCAATGAACCTGGGCTCCTCCAGCGACGAAGACGAAGTCGTCGCCACCATCAACACCACGCCCCTGGTGGACGTGATGCTGGTGCTCCTCATCATCTTCCTGATCACGATTCCGGTGGTGACGCAGACGGTGCCGATGTCCTTGCCCAAGGAAACCAACATCGCGCGCCAGACCAAGCCGGAGAACATCGAGATCTCGGTCAACAAGGACGGTGATGTCTTCTGGAACGCGCAACTGCTGGACAACGAGGCGCTCTTCCAGCGTCTCAAGAAGGTCGCGGTCATGACGCCGCAACCCGAAGTCCACATCCGCGGCGACGAGAAGGCGCGCTACGAGTCGATCGGGCGCGTGGTCTTCGCGTGCCAGCGCGCGGCGATCCTGAAGATCAGCTTCGTGACCGAACCCCCGCCCAAAGGGTGATCACCGACCCGTCGAACGGATAAGGACACAGCATGGCAATGAACCTCGGCTCGGGCAGCAGCTCGGGCGATCCCGAAGTGATGATGGACATCAACACCACGCCGCTCATCGACGTGATGCTGGTGCTCATCATCATGCTGATCATCACGATCCCCGTGCAGTTGCACTCGGTCAACCTCAACATGCCGGCCGGCAACCCGCCGCCGCCAACGAAAGATCCGGTCGTCGTGACGATCGACGTCGACTTCGACGGCACGATCCTCTGGAACGGCGAGGCGTTGCCCAGCCGCGAAGCACTGCAGTCCAAGCTGGCGCAAGCGGCGGCCTTGCCCGATCAGCCCGAAGTGCATGTGCGGCCCAACAAGCTGGTCGAATACAAGTACGTCGCCGAAGTGCTGGCCGAGTCGCAGCGCCTGGGCGTGAGCAAGCTGGGCATGGTCGGCAACGAACAGTTCATCAAGTGAGTCCGGACTGATGCAGAGCAAGCACACAAGTAAATTGGCGCGGCTCGCAGCGGCGCTCGCGATCGGCTTAGGCGCTCACGCGGCGATGGCCCAGGAATCCCTGCGGCCCGAAGTCGGCAAGCCCTTGCAGGCCGCGCAGGAGCTGATCAAGTCCGGCAAGTACCGCGAGGCGCTGGCCAAAGTCCGCGACGCCGACAACGTCGGTGGCAAGAACGGCAACGAAAGCTTGATGGTCGAGCGCATGCGCATCGCCGCTGCATCCGGCGCGGGCGACATGGACACCGCCGCCAAGTCTTTCGAAACCATCAACGCCTCGGGCAAGGTGGCCGGTGCCGACAAGTTGCGCATGATCGAATCGATTGCCGGCGGCTACTACCGCAGCAAGGAATACGCGAAAGCCCAGCAGTGGTATCAGCGCTACTTCAAGGAAGGCGGCACCAACGGCGCCAACCGCGGACTGATGATCCAGACGCAGTATCTGTCGGGTGACTTCGCTGGTGCGGCGAAGGAACTGACGGGCGAAATACAGGCCGCCGAAAAGAGCGGCGCCACGCCGCCCGAAGACCGCATCAACCTGCTGATGAACGCTGCGATCAAGCAGAACGACATCGCCGGTGAGACTTTCGCGCTCGAGCGTCTGGTCATCTACTACCCGAAGAAGGAATATTGGGTCGCGTTGCTGAACCGTTTGCAGCGCAAGCCGGGATTTTCGGACCGCTTGGCACTCGACACCTACCGCCTCTCGCTGGCCACAGGCAGCATGAGCGCCGGCAACGACTACAGCGAAATGGCCCAGCTCGCCCTGCAAGCCGGCACACCGTTCGAGGCCAAGCAAGTCGTCGACAAGGGTTTTGCGGCCGGGGTGCTCGGCACCGGCGCCGAGGCCGAACGCCACAAGCGCCTGCGCGATCTGGTCACCAAGCGCCTCGACGAGTCGAAGAAGACTGCCGCCGAAGACGAGAAGCAAGCCGTGGCCGCCAAGGACGGCAACGACCTCGTGGCCATCGGCTTGAACCTCGTCTACAGCGGCGACAAGGCCCACGGCGTGCAACTCATGCAGCAAGGCATTGCGAAGGGCGGCCTCAAGCGCCCGGAAGACGCCAAGCTGCACCTGGCCATTGCGCAGCTGGTGGCGGGCGACAACGCCAAGGCCCAGGCCACGCTGAAGACCGTTTCGGGTGCCGATGGCACGGGTGACATGGCGCGCTTGTGGTCGCTGTTCGCGCGGCGCAGCAAGCTGTCTTGATCGGGCCCGCAGTGATCGGCTCGAGCTGATCCCGCGTCCGTCGATTCGGTCGGCGTTGTTACGCCGAGGACTGCGCGATCCCGACCTCGCGTGCCCGGTTCGCCATCTGCAGGCCAGTGATCGTTTCGATCATTAGCTTGACAGCGCTGCGCTCTGGCAACGTCAGGTGGGGATTCCAGCAGTCCATCAGCAGCACCACGCGCGTCGACGCTGAGCGGTTCCAGGCCTCGTGCGCATAGGTGTCGTCGAACATCACGAGCTCGGCCTCTTTCCAGTGGTGCTCGCCAACGCCGATCAGGTTGAGCGCGCAGTCGCCCGGCACGACCAGCGGCAGGTGCATCACGAGCCGCGTGTTGGTCACGCCATAGTGCGGCTTGATGTGCGAACCGGGCCGTAGCACCGAGAAGCAGATCTCTGGCGCCTGCTCCGAAATCCGGCACAGATCGAGCGAATCGAGGATGGCGCTGGTGTGCGGGCAACGCGTGTGGTTCGCGTCGTACCTTTCCCCGTGGCGATAGAAGAAAAACGCTTCCCACGACGGGTTGACGCCGCCGCCGTCCACGTAGTTGTTCATCCGATCGCCGGGCTTCAGGTTCACGAAGCTGGGCAAGGGACTGTCTTCGCTCGACACCTTCAACGCCTCTTCCCGAATGAGCGGGTGGGCCGACTGCAACTCTTTTGCCCAGGGCTGCAAATACGGGTCGTGGTAGGCGTTCTCGGGCAGGCCGGGGAAGAACAGGAACTTGGGCCGCTGATGCGGATTCGCGGGCTTGGCATCCCACTCGCGCAGATAACCCGCCAGCGCGCGATCCACGCGCGTGAGGGCCGCCGTGCCGAACTCCCGGCGAACGCTGTCGTAAGCGCCGAAGAAGAGTTCACGCCGCCCGGCGCGCACCCGCTCGATGGCGCTCACGACTGCATCGGTCAAGCCGGGCGGTGTGGTGTTCTCGTCCAGCCAGAGCCCCGTGCGCTGCGCACGCGTGACCGCTTCGAAACAAGCCCTGAGCGCGCCGGCGTCGTCGCCCTGCGCATCCCGGACCTGGGCCAGCAGCAACCAGCCGGTGGCGAACTGCGGGTCGCGCGCGAGTGCCGACTCCAATGCGGCACGGGCCTCTTCGGGCGCGTCGCCCGCCAAGTGAACGACCGCGAGATCGACTGCGATCTCCGAATTGTCGGGATGGACCTGTTGCGCGGCCCGAAGCAGCCCCGCGGCACGCGCAAAGTCGCCGCGGTTCATCGCCAATTGGGCCAGCCTGTGCGTGGCCGGCAGATGGCCGGGCTCGTCCGCCACGATGGCGACGTACAACAACTCGGCCTGCAGGACCTGGCCCGCTTGCTCCAGGCTGCGCGCGCGTTCGAAGCGCAGCGCCATCGGGCGCTCGGGGGTCTGCACGGGCGAGCTACTCCAGGGTGAAGAAAGCGACGCGAGTGCGCGAGGCGTTCGCGAACCTTCGCTTACTTCGGCGCGAGCCGAATCGCCCCATCCAGCCGGATCACCTCGCCATTGAGCATCTCGTTCGTCACGATCTGGTGCACCAGCTTGGCGTAGTCGGCGGGCGTGCCCAGGCGGCTGGGGAAGGGCACGCCGGCAGCGAGGGCGTCTTGCACTTCCTGCGGCATGCTGAACAGCATCGGCGTGCCGAAGATGCCCGGTGCGATGGTCATGTTGCGGATGCCGTTGCGGGCCAGGTCGCGGGCGATGGGGAGAGTCATGCCAACCACGCCCCCCTTGGACGCCGAATACGCCGCCTGGCCGATCTGCCCGTCGTAAGCCGCGACGCTGGCGGTCGAGATGAGCACGCCGCGTTCGCCGGTCGGCTCCGGCGCGTTTTTGCTCATCGCCTCGGCCGCGAGACGGATCATGTTGAAGCTGCCGATCAGGTTGACAGTGACGACCTTGGCGAAGGTGTGCAGCGCATGCGCGCCGTCCTTGCCAACGGTCTTTTGCGCGGGCGCGATGCCGGCGCAGTTGACGAGCCCCATCAGCTTGCCGAGTGACACCGCCTTGGCCACGGCCGCCTGGCCATCGGCCTCCTGGCTCACATCGCACTTGACGAAGGCGCCGCCCAGTTCGGCCGCGAGTGCTTCGCCCTTGTCGACCTGCAAGTCGGCGATGACGACGGTCGCGCCATTGGCCGTGAGCATGCGCGCGGTACCTTCACCCAGGCCCGATGCGCCACCGGTGACGATGAAAACTTTGCCTGCGATTTCCATGAATGACTGTCCTTCAGGCCAGGGCGACGAGCGCCCGTGCGGTGATTTCTTCAACGGTGCCGGTGCCGCTGATCTTGCGGTACTTGGGTGCGATGGGGTCGCCGCTGGCAGACCAGCCCGAGTAGTACTCGACCAGCGGGCGCGTCTGATTCTTGTAGACGTCCAGGCGGTTGAGCACGGTGGCTTCCTTGTCGTCGTCGCGCTGGATCAGTTCTTCACCGGTCACATCGTCTTTGCCATCGACCTTGGGCGGGTTGTACTTGACGTGGTAGACGCGGCCCGAGGCCACGTGCACGCGGCGCCCGCTCATGCGCTCGACGATGGCTTCGTCGGGCACATCGATTTCGAGCACCAGGTCGAGGACGACGCTGGCCGCCTTCATGGCATCGGCCTGCACGATGGTGCGCGGGAAGCCGTCGAAGAGAAAGCCGTTGGCGCAATCGGGCTGGGCGATGCGTTCCTTGACGAGGCCGATGATGATGTCATCGCTCACGAGGCCGCCCGAGTCCATCACCTTCTTGGCGGCCAGGCCCATCTCGGTGCCGGCCTTGACGGCGGCACGCAGCATGTCGCCGGTGGAGATTTGCGGGATGCCGAACTTCTTGCAAATGAAGGCGGCTTGCGTGCCCTTGCCCGCGCCTGGTGCGCCCAACAGGATCAGTCTCATGGGTGTCCTCGTGATGTAATTTTTTTGAGCCGTCCGGGGCGTGCTGGCCCAGGCGCGTGCATGTTGCGGACGAGAATAACATGCGCTCCCCTGCGCGAGCCTGACGCCTGGGCGATGTGGCCCACAGGTCACTTCAAGCGAACAACGCGCGCACCCGGGCCAGGTCTTGCGGCGTGTCCACACCCGGCCCCGGGCGCGAGTCGCTCAGATGCACGGCGATGCGCTCACCGTGCCACAGCACGCGCAGTTGCTCCAGCGCCTCGATGCCTTCGAGCGGGCTCGCCGGCAGCGATGGAAAGCGCCGCAGGAAGCCGGCTTGATAGGCATACAAGCCGATGTGTCGCAGCGCCGGTGGCGTGGGCAGGGGTGATTGCCCGGCTGCGCGCGCATCGCGTGTCCAGGGAATAGGCGCGCGCGAGAAGTACAGCGCCCGGCCGCTGGCATCCAGCACGACCTTGACAACGTTCGGGTTGTCGAGTTCGTCGGCGGTGTCGATCGCATGCGCGGCGGTGCTCATCACGCAGTCGGTGCGGGTGCCGAGCAGCGCGGCGCAGGCGTCGATCAAGCCGGGGTCGATCAGCGGCTCGTCGCCTTGCACGTTGACGACTACATCGCTTCCGTCGAGGCCGAGTGCTTCGCAAGCTTCGGCCAGGCGGTCACTGCCGGTCGCGTGGTCGGCGCGGGTCAGCAGTGCGCGCACGCCGTAGGCCTCGCAGGCGGCCACGATGTCGGCGTGGTCGGCGGCGACGATGACAGCGGACGCACCTGACAGCGCTGCCCGCTGCGCCACGCGAACGATCATCGGCAGGCCGGCGATGTCGGCCAGCGGTTTGCCCGGCAACCGCGTCGAGGCGAGCCGTGCCGGCACCAGCACCGTGAACGTCATGAGGCCAACGGCAAGCCTGCGAGCGGCGAGGGCGGCGGTGCATCGGGATCGATGCTGCGCGCTTCGCCCTCCAGCATCACCGGGATGCCGTCGCGCACCGGAAAGGCCAGCCGGTCGGCCCGGCAGACGAGTTCCTGGCGTTCCTGCATCGGCGGGCGCAGGTGCTCCAGCGGGCCCTTGCAGATGGGGCACACCAACAGTTCGAGCAGACGGACTTCCATGGGCATTTCCTGGGGTGGAACGGGGCGTGAAACCTGGATCGAGGATCGATGCTCAAGGGCCGGGGCGAGGGGGCAGGAGCGCCACCAACGCCGCGTCGAAAACCGCGCCGGGAGCGAAGTCTAGCGCCGCCACCCACACACGCGTCGCGCCCATGCGTGCCGGGTCGAGCTTGACGGCGTCTTTCTCGGTGGCGATCACGTTGGGCGTTTCCGGCGGCCACGGCAGCGTGGTGAAATCATGGTGGTCGGGCAGGGGCAGGGCGGCGAAGGCCAGGCCCGCCGATCGCAGCATCTCGAAAAATCGACCGGGCCGCGCCACGCCCGCGGCGGCGATCAACGGACGGCCGCGCAGCGCCGCGAGCGCGTCCATCGTTGCCGCCTCACCTTGCCACCATGCTTGCAAGCCAACGGCGCCGGCAAGCGACCGCTGCGCCAGCGTTCCGTTCAGGCGTGTGGAGGCCGAAGATGCGTTGTAGAGCACGACGCTGCGCGGCGGAACATCGGCCGGTATCGCCTCGCGCAAGGGCCCCGCGGGCAGCAGCCAGCCGTTGCCCGCGCCGCGCTCGTCGAAGACCAGCACCTGCGCATCGCGCGCCAGCGCCAGGTGCTGCAGGCCGTCGTCGCTGACGATGATGTCGACGTGAGGATGGCGCCGCAGCAGTTCGAGCCCGGCACCCGCGCGGTCGCGCCCGACCATCACCGGCGCACCGGTCCGCAGGCGCAGCAGCAGCGGCTCGTCGCCGGCTTTCGCCACCGGCGTTTCGGGCGTGACATCGGCGAACGCATCCCCGCTGCGCCCATAGCCACGCGAGACGATGCCCGGCGTGTAGCCATGGCGCCGCAGCAGCGCCACGACGGCGATCACCGTCGGCGTCTTGCCCGCGCCACCAGCCAGCAGGTTGCCGACGATGATCACCGGCACCGGCAGCCGGGTGCTGCGCAGCCAGCCGATGCGGTAGAACGCACGCCGCAGCGCCGTCACCGCTCCGTAGAGAGCCGCCAGTGGCAGCAGCGCACAAGCCAGCGGCCCGCGCCCGCGCCAGGCGCGCTGCAAGTGGGCCGAGGCATTGGTGCCCGAATCGTCGCTGGAAGCGGATGAACTCAAGGATTCCGTGCGCTGCACAGGCCGGGCGGGCCGGGCCTTAGCGCGCCTCGCTGCCGGCTGCTGTTTGCGTGGCGAACGTGAGCCGCGGCAGGCCGGCGCGCCGGGCGGCGTCCATCACGTTGATCACGCTCTGGTGCGCCGCGGTGGCGTCGGCAGAGACGATCACGATCATGTCGTTCGAGCCGCCTGCCGCGGCCGTCAACTCTGCGGCCAGCACGTCGACGCTGCGGCCTTCCACCGGCTTGCGGTTGACGGCATAGCGCCCGTCGGCCGCCACGGCCACGATGATCTCGTGCGGCCGGTCGCGCGCCTTGTCGGCGTTGGCCACGGGCAGGGTGATCTGCAATTCGGTGAACTTGGAGTAGGTCGTCGAGAGCATCAGGAAGATCAGCACGACGAGCAGCACGTCGATGAACGGGATCAGGTTGATCTCCGGCTCCTCCGGCCGCGCCTTTCGGAAGTTCATCGCCAAGCGTCGCTCCTCATTCGGCGCGCGGCACCGCAAACCGCATCAGGTGAGGCACGAGCCGGTCGGCGGCCTGTTCCATGTCCAGCGTGTAGCCGTCGACCAGGCCGCGGAAGTAGCGGTAGAACATCAGGGACGGGATGGCGATCATCAGCCCGAAGGCGGTGTTGTAGAGCGCGATCGAAATGCCGTGCGCCAGCAAGGCCGGGTTGCCGCCGGTGGGCGCTTGCGAGCCGAAGATCTCGATCATGCCGATCACTGTGCCCATCAGCCCGAGCAGCGGTGCGGCCGAGGCGATGGTGCCCAGCGCGTTGAGGTAGCGCTCCATGCGGTGCACCGCGGCGCGGCCGGCCGATTCGAAACTGCCGCGCAGGGCCGCCTCGGTGATGCGCGGTTCGGCGACCACCGAGCGCATGCCGGTCGCGAGCACCGTGCCCAGCACGGAGTTGTCGGCGAGCTTGTTGACCACGTCGGCGGCCGGCAGGCTGGCGCGCGTGACGGAGACGACTTCGTCGAGCAGCTTGACGGGCGCCACGCGCGAAGGGCGCAGGCTCGAGAGGCGCTCCAGCACGATGGTGAGTGCGGCGACCGAGCACAGGATAAGCGGCCAGATCGGCCAGCCAGCGGCTTGTATGATCGAAAACAATCCGGCCCTTTCATCGGATGAGGGATGTCGAAAGTCGCGCGATTATGGGGCCGACCGTCGGCCGCTCCAGCCGCAGTGCGGCGCTTCTGGGCCGGCACGATTCCTGGCGATCGCGCCGTCGCACCAGACCTCGCGTCAACCATCCACCGCCGCTGTGGATAACTTTGTGGGCAACTCGGTGGTGATGCCCGCAAACGCTTGAAAACTCGGGCCTCCACACAGATTGCTCAAAAGTTAAGCAGAAAAAACTCTTTGGAAATCAAGCACTTGCACAATGATGACAGCGCCGTGACAGGTGTGATAGGCCGCCGGGCCAATACCGGCGCGGTTGTGGAGTTCTCGTGTGGCGTCCGCATTGGGTTTGCCGGTGATTGAGCCCCCGCGCGCAGCCGGCGAGCGGCTTGTCTGGAGCGTGGGCGGGCTGGTGCTGGCCGTGGCCGATGCGCTCGCCGCCCGGTTCGGTGCCTGCGTGGTGCGCGGCGAGATCTCTGGCTTCTCGCGCGCGGCCAGCGGCCACTGCTACTTCAACCTCAAGGACGCGGATGGTGGCGTCGGCATGCTGCGCTGCGCCATGTTCCGCCGCGCGGCCGGCCTGCTCAACTTTGCGCCCGGCGATGGGCAACTCGTGGAGGTGCGCGGGCGGCTCGGTGTGTACGAGCAGCGCGGCGAATTGCAGTTCGTCGTCGAAGCCATGCAGCGCGCGGGAGCCGGCGCGCTCTACGAGCAGTTCCTGCGGCTCAAGGCGCGGTTGGAATCGGAGGGTCTCTTCGACCCGGCGCGCAAGCGTGCGCTGCCTGCCTATCCGCGCACGATAGGCGTGGTCACCTCGCTCGGCGCGGCGGCCTTGCACGACGTGCTCACCGCCTTCGCACGCCGCGCGCCGCATGTGGCGGTGAACGTCTATCCGAGCCTGGTGCAAGGGCCCGATGCGCCCGCCGCGCTGTGCAGCGCTATCGCCGCAGCCGAGCGGCACGGCGGCATCGAGACATTGATCGTCTGCCGCGGCGGCGGCTCGCTGGAAGACCTGTGGGCCTTCAACGACGAACGCGTGGTGCGGGCGATCGCACACTGCAGCGTGCCTGTCGTCTGCGGCGTGGGCCACGAAACCGACGTGACGCTTTCCGACTTCGCGGCCGATCTGCGTGCGCCCACGCCGACGGCCGCCGCCGAACTGGCCGCTCCTTCGACGCAGAGTTGCAACGATGCCCTGGCCGCGCGCTTCGCGCTGCTGCAGCGCCGCGTTCACCACGCGGTCGACGCGCACGCCCAGCGGCTGGACCGCAGCGCGCTGCGCCTGGCGCGCCCGGCCGACAGCGTGCGCCGGCACGGGCAGCAACTGGCGACTCTGGCACATCGGCTGGCGGCAGCCACGCGCCATGCCGGCGCCACGCGTGCCCATGATCTCGCCCAACGTGAGCCGCGATTGCGCCGCGGCGTGGCCGTCGCCCTGGCGTCCAACGCACAGCGAATAAGCAGCCTCGACGCGCGGCTCAGGGCGCTCGATCCCAAGCAGGTGTTGACGCGCGGTTATGCGTGGCTCACCGATGGGGAAGGGCGCGCGGTCGTGAGCATTGCGCGCCTGTCGGTCGGGGCCGAACTCAAGGCGGTGCTGGCGGATGGCGAGGCGAGCATGGTCGTGCAAGCTGTTGTAGCGACTGACGTGGTGGGCGGCGTTGTACTCGGTTAGTCGAGTTTTCGTCCGACAGCGGCGCGCCGTCAAGCTGCCTACAATCGTCCGACCCTCATAACTTTCCCGAAAGGCCGACGATGGAACACACCCTCCCCGCACTGCCGTATGCACACGACGCCCTGGCCCCGCATCTGAGCAAAGAGACGCTGGAGTTTCACCACGACAAGCACCACAACGCTTACGTCGTGAACCTGAACAACCTGCAAAAGGGCACCGAATTCGAGTCGATGACGCTGGAGGAAATCGTCAAGAAATCCAGCGGTGGCGTCTACAACAACGCAGCCCAGATCTGGAACCACACCTTCCTGTGGAACTGCATGAAGCCCGCAGGCGGCGGTGAGCCCAGCGGCGCGCTCGCAGCAGCCATCACGGCCAAGTGGGGCAGCTATGCCGCCTTCAAGGAAGCGTTCACCAAGAGCGCGGTCGGCAACTTCGGCTCGGGCTGGACCTGGCTGGTGAAGAAGGCCGACGGCAGCGTCGACATCGTCAACATGGGGGCAGCCGGCACCCCGCTGACCACAGCCGACAAGGCACTGTTGACGATCGACGTGTGGGAGCATGCCTACTACATCGACTACCGCAACCTGCGCCCGAAGTACGCCGAGACCTTCCTGACCTCGCTGGTCAACTGGCAGTTCGCGGAGGCCAACTTCGCGTAAAGCCCGGTCGCGTGCAAGGCACAAGCGCGCACCCATGAAAAAAGCCGGTCACGTCGACCGGCTTTTTTCATGGTGTTGTCGAATCTGCTCACTTGCTGAACGGCGTACCCTGCAGCTTGAAGCCGGCCTTGATGCCGTGCTTGCCGAACCAGCCTTCGTTCATCTCGAGCACGAAGCGCACTTCCTTGGTCGAGCAATGGCTGTCCAGCGTCTGCGGCTTCATCGCGTCGATGTTGACGATGCTGCCGTCGTCGGCCACGAAGGCCACGGCGAGCGGAATCAGCGTGTTCTTCATCCAGAAACATTGCTGGCCCGGCCGCTCGAAGGCGAAGAGCATGCCTTCATTGGCGCCCATGGCTTTGCGAAACATCAGGCCGATCTCGCGCTGCTCCGGCGTTTGCGCCAGTTCCGCCTTGATGAGGTGCATGCCGGCAGTGAGCTGGATGGTGTCGAGCTTTTGCGGCCCGTCCTGGGCCGGCGCGGCGGAGGCGAACGCTGCGAATGCGAGCAATGCGGAGGCGCGAATCAGGGTGCGAATCATGGGTGGCAGCAGGGTTGGCGAGATGGTGTTGCGCGAGGGGCGGTGAGACGTGTGAGAGGGATTATCTGCAGGACTTGGCCCCTTCACGCGGGCATAGAATTCGGGGCTCTGTTCCCGAGGCCAGTCCCCGGGCAGTTTCCCCACACAGCGCACGGAGCGAAATTTCAATGTACCAGCACATCAAGGTGCCCGAAGGCGGCCAGAAGATCACGGTCAACACCGACTTTTCGCTCAACGTGCCCGACCAGCCGATCATCCCTTTCATCGAAGGTGACGGCACCGGTGCCGACATCACTCCGGTCATGATCAAGGTGGTCGACGCGGCGGTGGCCAAGGCCTACGGCGGGAAGAAAAAAATCCATTGGATGGAGGTGTACGCCGGGGAGAAGTCGACCCGCATCTACGGCCCCGATGTGTGGCTGCCGGCCGAAACCCTCGAGGTCGTCAAGGACTATGTGGTCTCGATCAAGGGCCCGCTCACCACGCCGGTCGGCGGCGGCATTCGCTCGCTCAACGTGGCGCTGCGCCAGGAGCTCGACCTCTACGTCTGCCTGCGCCCGATCCAGTACTTCGCCGGCGTGCCTTCGCCTGTGAAGGAGCCGCAAAAGACCAACATGGTCATCTTCCGCGAGAACTCGGAAGACATCTACGCGGGTATCGAATTCGAGGCCGGCAGCGACAAGGCCAAGAAGCTCATCAAGTTCCTGATGGAAGAGATGGGCGTCAAGAAAATCCGCTTCCCCAACACCTCGGGCATCGGCATCAAGCCGGTATCGAGCGAAGGCACCGAGCGCCTGGTGCGCAAGGCGATCCAGTACGCGATCGACAACGACAAATCCTCGGTCACGCTGGTGCACAAGGGCAACATCATGAAGTTCACCGAAGGTGGCTTCCGTGACTGGGGCTACGCGCTCGCCGAGAAGGAATTCGGCGCGGAGTTGATCGACGGCGGCCCGTGGATGCGCTTGAAGAACCCGAAAACCGGCACCGAGATCACCATCAAGGACGTGATCGCCGATGCCTTCCTGCAGCAGATCCTGCTGCGCCCCGCCGAATACTCGGTGATCGCCACGCTCAACCTGAACGGCGACTATGTGTCGGACGCGCTGGCTGCGCAAGTCGGCGGCATCGGCATTGCTCCGGGCGCCAACCTCTCGGATTCGATCGCGATGTTCGAAGCCACCCACGGCACCGCGCCGAAGTACGCCGGCAAGGACTACGTCAACCCGGGCTCGGAGATCCTCTCCGCCGAGATGATGCTGCGCCACATGGGTTGGACGGAAGCGGCCGACCTGATGATCTCGTCGATGGAGCGCTCCATCCTGAGCAAGAAGGTCACCTACGACTTCGCGCGCCTGATGGACGGCGCGACGCAGGTG
>JAMFRW010000168.1 GCA_026224975.1 Rhodoferax sp.
CCGACAAGCCGGTCGTGCTGCTGATCGACGAGATCGACAAGGCCGACATCGAATTCCCGAACGACCTGCTGCGCGAGATCGATCGCATGGAGTTCTATGTGTACGAGACGCGTGAGCTGATCAAGGCCACGCACCGGCCGCTCGTCTTCATCACCTCGAACAACGAGAAAGAGCTGCCCGATGCCTTCCTGCGCCGCTGCTTCTTCCACTACATCAAGTTCCCGGATGCGCAGACGATGCAGTCCATCGTCAACGTGCACTTCCCCGACCTGAAGAAAGAGCTGCTCGCGGCCGCGCTCAAGAACTTCTACGACGTGCGCAACCTGCCGGGCCTGAAGAAGAAGCCCAGCACCTCCGAACTGCTCGACTGGCTCAAGCTGCTGGTCGCGGAAGACATTCCGCTCGAAGTGCTGCAAAGCAAGGACGAGAAGGTCGCCGTGCCGCCGCTGGTGGGCGCGCTGCTGAAGAACGAGCAAGATGTGTCGCTGTTCGAGAAGCTCGTCTTCATGCAGCGCCACAACCGCTGAGCCTCGGAGCGCACGCACATGGCTACATGGCTCGCGCCGGTCCGCCTGACCGGCACCTCCTGCACGCTCGAACCGCTGGCGCCAGAGCATCACGACGCACTCGCTGCAGCCGCGGCCGATGGCGAACTCTGGAAGCTCTGGTACACCGCGATCCCCGGCCCCGAAGCGATGCGCGGCGAGATCGCGCGCCGGCTCGATCTGCAGGCCAAGGGCGCGATGCTGCCCTTCACCACCCGCAACGCCGAGGGCCGCGTGGTCGGCATGACGACCTACATGAATGTGGACGCGACGCACAAGCGCGTCGAGATCGGTTCCACCTGGACGGCGGCGAGCGAGCAGCGCGGCCCGTTCAACACCGAGTGCAAGCTGCTGCTGCTTGGGCATGCGTTCGAACAGCTCGGCTGCATCGCAGTCGAGTTCCGTACGCACTTCTTCAACCAGCAAAGCCGCCGCGCCATCGAGCGCCTGGGCGCCAAGCTCGACGGCATCCTGCGCAACCACCAGCGCGCCAGCAACGGCACGCTGCGCGACACCTGCGCCTACAGCATCACCGAGGCCGAATGGCCCACGGTGAAGACCCACTTGCGCTGGCAGCTCGACAAGCCGCGCTGAACTTGCTCCGACCAGAGCCGCACCACGATGACCGACAAGAAAAAGCACATCACCGTCGAGACACTCTGGCAGATCGATCGTGTGGGCGGGCTCTCGCTTTCACCCGATGGCGCACAGGCCGTCTGCTCGGTGGCCAGCTTTTCGATGGAAGACAACAAGGGGCGATCGGGCCTCTGGTTGCTCTCGACCTTCGGCGGCGGCCCGCGGCGGCTCACGAACTGCGGTGAGAAGGACGGCCAGGCCGCCTGGTCGCCCACCGGCGAGCGCATCGCCTTCGTCGCCAAGCGCGAGCAGCAGGGCAAGGCCGACGACACGCCGCAGCTCTATGTGATCGCGCCCGATGGCGGCGAGGCCCGCCGCATCAGCGACTTCGCGCCCGGCATCGAAGCCTTCCAGTGGCTGCCCGATGGCAAGCGGATCGCGTTTGCCGCCTGGGTCTGGCCCGATGCCGAGGGCACGAAGGCGCAGGCCAAGCGCCACGCCGACTTCAAGGCGCGAAAGGAAACTGGCTACGCCACCAGCGAGGCGCAATACCGCTACTGGGACCATCATTTGCCGATGGACCGCGTGGTGCATCTGCACCTGCTCGAAGTGGCCACCGGCCGCATCACCGATCTCTTCGAGGGCACGGCTTACGAACTGCCGCGCGCCGAGCCTGGCGCCAGCCATTTCGACATATCGCCCGACGGCCGGCACATCGTCTTCACCCACGACCCGCTGCCGCAAAAGCGGCTGGACAACCCCAAGGCGCTTGCCGAAGTGCAGGTGCGCAGCGGCAAGATCGAGACCTTCGCGATCGACAAGGCCTGGGATTTCGACGCGCCGCGCTACAGCCCCGATGGCAGCCAGGTCGCCTTCACGGCAGCCAACGTCGGCAAGACCCACACCGCGCCCGGCCATCTGGCGCTGCAGCCGCGCGGTGGCCGCTGGCAGCTGTTGAGCGACACCTGGGACCATTCGGTCGATGGCCCGCTGCGCTGGTCGAACGACGGCGAAACCATCTACCTCACCGCCGAGGACCGCGGCCGGCGCCACCTCTACCGCTATGCGATAGAAAGCCGCATCGCCACCATCGCGGTGACGGGCGGCTGGGTGCACGGCTTCGATGTGGCCGGCGAGGTGGTCGCGACTTGTGCCGACTCGATGGACCACCCGGTGCGCGTGCATGCGCAGCGCGACGGCCAAGAGCCGCTGCGCATCGAGCGCTTCAATGACGATCTGCTCGCCAAATATCAGCTGGGCGAGCACGAAGAGGTGACGCTGAAAGGCGCACTCGGCGAGCCGGTGCAGATGTGGGTGATCTACCCGCCGGGCTTCGACCGCAAACGAGCTTCCAAGGGCACCTCGAAGAAGAAGCTGCCGGTGATGCACAGCATCCACGGCGGCCCGCACGCCGCAGCGGCCGATACCTTCCATTACCGCTGGAACACGCATGCCTTCGCGGCGCAAGGCTATGTGGTCGGCTGCGTCAACTACCACGGCTCGAGCGGCTTCGGCCATGCCTTTCTCGACAGCATCACCCACCGTTGGGGCGAGCTGGAATTGCAGGACGTGGAAGCCGGCACCGACTGGCTGCTCGCGCAACCCTGGGCCGACAAGAAGCGCGTCTTCGCGACCGGCGGCAGCTACGGCGGCTTCATGGTGGCGTGGATGAACGGCCATTCGAAGCCCGGCCGCTACAACGCCTACATCTGCCACGCCGGCTGCTTCGACTGGACCGCGATGTTCAGTGACGACGCCTACACCTGGCACGCCAAGGAACTCGGCGCCTGGTATTGGGACGACGCCGCGAAGATCGCCTCGCAAAGCCCCAACAGCTTCGTCAAGGCCATGCAAACGCCCACGCTCGTGATCCACGGCGCGCTCGACTACCGCGTGCCCGACCAGCAAGGGCTGGCCTACTACAACACGCTCAAGGCCAAGGGCGTGGATGCGCGCCTGCTGTGGTTCCCTGATGAGAACCACTGGATCCTGAAGCCTCGGAACTCGAAGCTTTGGTATGGGGAGTTTTTTGGCTGGTTGAAGAAGTACGAGGGTCGGTGAGCTGCTCTATTGTCGAGTGACGCGTTGCGGCAGGGGGAGCGTCGCTGCGCGGCGCGGCAGGGGGAGCCCGGCAGGGGCTCATGCTGTGGCGGTCGGCGGGTACGCCGACTGCACTGCGGTGCTCGGTCCGAGGTCGCG
>JAMFRW010000169.1 GCA_026224975.1 Rhodoferax sp.
ACCGCTTCTACGGCGAAGACATCATCCTGCGCGAAAGCAGCGACTACCAGCGGGTGGTGGTGACAGCCAGTTCCGCCGGCGTGCGGCTGTTTCTGAACGGCAACCTGCAGTTCCATTCGCGCGACGAGTACCGCTACCACGAGGCACTCGTCCACCCCGCGATGGCAGCGCAGGGCGCACCGAAGAACGTGCTGATCCTCGGCGGTGGCGACGGCATGGCCGCGCGCGAGGTGCTCAAGTACCCGAGTGTCGAACGCGTCACGCTGGTCGAGCTGGACCCGCACATGACGCAGCTCTTCTCCACACAAGCCTTGCTGCGCCAGCTCAACCACGATTCGCTGCTTTCGCCCAGGATGCACATCATCAACGCCGATGCCTTTGCGTGGCTGGAGCAGAACGCGGCCGACGCGGCGGCCAGCTACGACGTGATCATCGTGGACTTTCCCGACCCCACCAACTTCTCCATCGGCAAGCTCTACACCGCGAGCTTCTACCGGCTGATCGACCAGCACCTGAGCGCGGGCGGCTATGCCGTGGTGCAAACCACCTCGCCGCTGATCGCTCGCAAGAGCTTCTGGACCGTCGCGACCACGATCGAGGCGGCCGGCCTGCAGACCACGCCGTACCACGCGCATGTGCCGAGCTTCGGCGAATGGGGCTTCATCCTGGCGAGCCGGCGGCCTTACAAGTTGCCGGCCTCGCTGCCCGCGGGCATGCGCTTCCTGAGCTTGGCGGGGCTGCCGGCGCTGTTCGACTTTCCGCTCGACATGGCGCGCGTGCCGACCGAGGTCAACCGCCTGTCGAACCAGGTGCTGGTGCAAACCTTCGAAGACGAATGGGGCAAGGTGCATTGATGGTGCGCGCCACCGCTCGGGCCGACGCATGCAGCGCCAATGGGCCGGTGCCGCGCGCCGCAGAAGGCGTCCGCCGCCGTGAGCTGCTGGCCGGCGCGGCGCTGCTGCCGGTAGCCGCTTCGTTGGCCGCTTGCTCGCGCAACGATGCGGCGCCCTACGGCGGCGGCTGGGTCGGCGCGCAGGTCGATCGCGGGCACAAGCTGCGTGATTCGAAAGCCGGCACCTGGCCCGCGCCCAGCGTGCAGCGCCGCGCGGGCGCCATCGTCATCGGCGCGGGCATCTCGGGGCTGGCGGCGGCGCGGGCGTTTGCCAAGGCGGGTGTCGATGACGTGCAGGTGTTCGATCTCGAAGACGCGCCTGGCGGCAACAGCCGCGGCCACGCGATGGGCGGCATGGGTTGCCCGCTCGGCGCGCATTACCTGCCGATCCCGGGCGAGCGTGCGGTCGAGGTGATCGAGCTGCTCGAAGAACTCGGCCTGCGCCGCACCGAACACGGCCAGCCGGTCCACGACGAACGACATTTGTGCCACAGCCCTCAGGAGCGCCTCTTCATCGCCGGCCATTGGCACGATGGCCTGCTGCCGCCGGTCGAGGCCCTGCCCGCCGATCAGCGCGAGGCCACGCTGGCGCAGTACCGCCACTTCGGGGCACTGGTGGCGAAGGTGGGCGATGGCTGCGCGTTCGCCATTCCCACCGCGCGCTCGACGTGGAGCCCGGCGTTGTCTGCGCTCGACGCGATCACTTTCGGCCAATGGCTGGATGCGCAATCGCTCAACGCGCCCGCGCTTCGCTGGTATCTGGACTATTGCTGCCGAGACGACTACGGCGCCGGCGCAGCGCAAGTGTCCGCCTGGGCCGGCCTGCACTACTTCGCGAGCCGCCACGGCTTTCATGCGCCGGGGGATGGCAGCGACGACCGCGATGGCGTCTTCACCTGGCCCGAGGGCAACGCCTGGCTGAGCCGAAAACTTGCGGCCGGCATCGGCGACCGCTTGCACACCGGCCGCATGGCGCTGCGTGTCACCGAAGGCCGGCAAGATGCGTCGGTCGACGTGTGGAACGCCGCCCAGGCCCAAGTCGAGCGCTGGACTGCGCCGCGCCTCGTGCTGGCCGTGCCGCTCTTCATCGCGGCACGTTTGTTCGACGCGCCGCCGCCCGCGCTGACGCAAGCTGTTGCGGCGATGCGATACGCGCCGTGGCTGGTGGCGAACGTGCAGATCCGCGAGCCGGTGGTCGATCACCCTGGCGCGGCGCCTTCGTGGGACAACGTGTTGTACGACCCACTGCTTGGTTCGTCTGTGAACGCGCCGGTGGGCCCGTCACCCACCCCGCGGCTTGGCCCCGCCCTGGGCTACGTCGACGCCATGCACCAAAGCACCCGCCCGTACGCTGGCCCGACCGTGCTCACCGCCTACTGGGCACTCGGCGGCGACAACCCGGGGCAACTGAAGACCCACCGCGCCCGCCTGCTCAACGAGCCCTGGTCCGCCTGGGCGCAAGCCGTCGTGACGAACCTGCTACCCGCCCACCCCGACCTGCCCGACAAGATCACCCGCATCGACCTCATGCGCTACGGCCACGCCATGAGCATCCCGGTGCCGGGAGTGCGCAGCGGCGCGGCCCTGCAAGCGCTGAGCGACATGCGCGGCCCGGTGCGCTTTGCGCACAGCGATCTCGCGGCCTATTCGATCTTCGAGGAGGCGATGTACTTCGGCACACGCGCCGTGCGCGGCTGATGCGCGCGAGACCGCCGCGTCACCCCTTGCGAAAGTAGATCCGTCCCAGTTCCACGCTGACGATGCAGACCGTGAGCCATGCCAAACCCGAGGCAAACCCCGCCGCCACGTCGCTCGCAAAATGCACCTGCAGGAAGATGCGGCTGCAGCCCACGCTGAAGGCCAGCGCCGCGGCCGCGAGCACTGCGGGCAAGCGCCAAGCCCCGGGCAGCGTCCGCACCGCCAAGTACGCCAGCATGCCGTAGGTGACCGTCGAGGCGGAGCTGTGGCCACTCGGGAAGCTCCAGCCGAGTTCGCTGACGATGCCGTGGTCATGCACCGGGCGCGCTCGTTCGAAGATGCGCTTGAGCAGCGGGTTGAGCAGCGCGTTGCCGCCAACCGCCATCACCCAGCCGAGCGTGAGCGCGCGGCGGCGGGTGAGCCAGAGCAGCACCGTCACAGCGGCGCCGAGCGCGGTGAGTACCGCCACGTCGCCGAAGTGCGTGATGGTGGCGAAGACTTGCAGCGTGCTCATCGCGACGTTCGCGCGGATCGCCGCGGTGAGCGTTTCGTCGGCGAGAGACATGACGCCGCCCGCCCCGAGGTGCTCGGCGATTTCGGCAAACAAGGCGGCGGCGCCCACCACGATGCCGAAGCCCGCCAGCCCGTTCACCAGCACGAAGGTGAGCGGCGGCAGTGCGCTTTGCGCACGCGGCATCACATGCGTTTGCAAGGACCACCAGCCGGCGGCCGTGAGCGCGAGCAGAGCGGCGAGTAGCGCGAAGAAGACCAGCACCGCGTGCGCGCCGATCTGTTCTGCGAGGGAGACGATGTTCATGATGCAGGCGCCTTGTGCCGATCGAGCGGATAGACGGCTGCCAGCTCGAAGCGCCGCGCCGACGCGCTGTGGTCCCAGCGCTCCACCGTGCAGGTCGTTTCGGCATTGCCGGCAACATCACCAGCAACAGCCTCGACGCGAATGATGTTGACCGAATTCCCCGCATCCGCCCGCACCCGGTTGCTCACGGCCGTGCCGGCCTGCACCACCCACATCGGCCGCGCGATGCGCGGATTGCGCTCGTGCCAGGCCAGCACGAACGGCAGGTGCATGTGGCCGCCGACGATGAGGTCGGCGCCCGCCTCGGCCCAGCGTGTCAGCGCTGCGTTGTGGCCGTGCAGCAGGTTGTGGCGGTCTTCGTCGCGCGTCACGGCGATCGGCTGGTGCACCACCACCACGCGCCATAACGACGGCCGCGCGCCCGCCAGCCGCTGCGCCACGCGCTCGATCTGCGCAGACGAGAGTTCGCCATCGGCATGGCGCCAGCGGCGCGTCGTCTTGAGTGCGAGCACGAGTACTGCGTCGTTCTCGAACTCCGGTTCCAGCTCGGGGCCGAAGGCGCGCCGAAAGTGCGCGTAAGGCCAAAACAGCCGCGCCGCCAGGTTGAAGAGCGAGATGTCGTGATTGCCCGGAATCGCCAGCACGGTCGGCACTTGCAAACGCGCGACGAACGCACGTGCCGCCTCGAACTGCGCGGCCGTGGCACGCTGGGTGATGTCGCCCGAGAGCAGCAGCACGTCGGGCCGCTGCGCGTGCGCCAGGCGTTCGAGCGCCGCGACCACTGCCGGCCGCTCGGTGCCGAAGTGCGGGTCGGAGACCTGCAGCAGCACCGTCACGGCCCGGCCCGTTCCACAGCTCGTTCGGCGGCGCGTGCGGCCGGGCGGATCAACTGCAGCGGCTCGGGCGACACGGCAAAGTGCAGCGGCAGTTGCAGCCAGCCCACCTCGCCATCGGTCGCGATCTTGATGCGGCGCGCACCGAAGCCACGCGAGGCGCGCACCGTCAGCCGTTCGAACGAAAAACTCGTCACCTGATCGGCATCGCCGAGCTGGCCCGCCGCACCGCGCAGCAGCAGCCACAGCATCTCCAGCCTGCCGACAGGCCGCAGCGCGATGGCGGCGAGCCGGCCCGCGTCGATGGCCTGCGCCTCGGGGAAGCCGAGCTGCTCCATCTGCAGCGCGTTGTTGCCGACGAACAAGGTGGGCGTGCGCACATCGCGCGTCTGCCCCTCGCTGCCGTGCAGTTCGAAGCGCAGCCGCAGATTGCGGTGCACGCGCAGGAAGGTGAGTAGCCCTGCTCCGAAGGCCACCAGCCGGCTGCGGCCGAGCTGCGCCTTCCAGGCTTCGCGGTCTTCGAGCAAGGCCGGGTAGAGCCCCAGGCTCGCGTTGACGAGGAAGACGCGGCCGTTGACCAGGCCCACCTGCGCCGGCTGCGGGTGTTCGTTCAGCAGCACCTGCATGGCCTCGGCCACACCGGCCGGGATGCCGTGCGTGCGGCTGAAGTAGTTGAACGTGCCTTGCGGCAGCACGCCGAAGGCACAGCCGCTGCCGAGCGTGGCCTGCGCCACGGCGTTGATGGTGCCATCGCCACCGGCCGCCACCACGATGCCGCCCATCTGCTGCGCGCGCTGCACGGCCTCACGCGCGATCTCGGCGATGTGCTTCGGGTCGTCGACCGTCAGCAGATGGTGTTTGCGCCCGACGGCCGCGCAGGCGCTCGCGATGGCCGCGCGTGCCCCGGCCGCATCACCGTGGCCGGAGCCGATGTTGAAGACGATGAAGAGCGGCGGCGCGGCTGGCAAAGCGGCTGGGCCCACTCAGCGCAGTCCGCCCGGCAGCGTCTGCCGGCGGTCGCGTTGGGCCGAGAGGTAGAACTCGCGCTTGGCCTCGTACATCTTGTCGTCGGCGCGGCCCCAGGTGGCTTCCAGCCGCTCGCCCTTGGAGGCCGCAGTGGCCGCGCCGATCGAAAGGCTGAGCGGCACGCCAGGATAGAACTGGTTGTTGATCTCGATCAGCTCGCGCACGCGGTCGATCATCTGCGCGCCGGCGCGATCATCCGAGCCCGGCATCAGGATCACGAACTCGTCGCCGCCCAGGCGCGCGGCGCACATCGGGCGTTCGGCTGCCTTGTCCAGCACTTCGCCGGTGCGGCGCAAGAGGCTGTCGCCGGCGGCGTGGCCGTGCTGGTCGTTGGTGGCCTTGAGGCCGTTCAGGTCGAGCACGATCACCGTCACCGGGAACGGGCCCTTGCGCTCCAGGCGGTTGAGTTCGTCGTCGAAGTAGGCGCGGTTGCGCAACTGCGTGAGCACATCGTGCTTGCCCAGGAATTCGAGGTAGGCCTCGGCCTTCTTGCGTGCGGTGATGTCGGTGAGCGCCACCTGCACCAGGCTCCAGTCGTCTTCATGGCCGGGCAGCACCGAAAACTGCATGTGCATGTTGAGGCGGTCGCCGTCGATCCGGTAGTTGACCACTTCGCGCTGCTGGAAGAGCTTGCCGTTCCACAGGTCGATGAGCTGCTCGGTGAAAGCCGGCTTCATCTCATCGCGAAAGACCACATCGAGCTTCTTCAGCAGCGTGGCCTTGTCGGGCGCGCGAAAGAGCGTCAAGGTGTGGCGGTTCACGTCGATCACGCGGATCTCTTGCATGCAGCGTTCGACGAACTCGGCATGCACGTTGGTGAAGGTGCGAAAGTCTTCGATGCCGCGCTCGCGCAGGTCGTCCATCAGGCGCTTGATGGTGCTGAAGTCTTCCACCCACAGCGAGACCGGCGAATGCTCGAAAAGCCCTTGCGCATACCGCGCGTTCTGGGCCGAGAGCGCCTCGGCGCGCACCCGGTCACTCACATCTTCGATCGCGATCAGCACGCGGCTCATGTCGGCTTCGTGGCCGGGCAGCACGGTCGCGTTCAGCAGGATGTCGAGCCGCTCGCCCGCCAGCGAGTAGTTGACGGTGCGGCTGGCAAACCGCGTGTTGCCATCCCACAGCGCGGCCAGTTCTTCCACGTGCCGATCGAACATGTCGTCGCGAAACACCTGGTGCAGGTTGGCGAGCAGCACGTCGAGAGATTCGGCCCTGAACAGCTCCAGCGTACGGCGGTTGACCTTGAGCAGGCGGATCAACGCCGAGCATTCGGCCACGCGCGCCGGGGCGCCTCGCAGGTGCGCACGCACATCGCTCACGCCCTCGCCGCGCCAGCGTTCGAAGAGCGCATGCACGGCGCTGTAATCCTCGAGCCAGAGCGACACCGGCGCCAGCTCGAACATGGCCTCGAAGTTGTCGCCGGTTGGGTCGTTCATTGTGTTCACGCGGTTCGTCATCGCACTGCGGGCCGCTGCGCTTCTGCCATCAGGGCCTCGATCTCGCTTGCCGACACCGGCACGCCGCGGCTCATCAACTCGCAACCTTGCGGCGTGACGAGCGCGTCGTCTTCGATGCGGATGCCGATGTTCCAGTAGCGCTCGGGCACGCCTGGCGCGGGCCGCACGTAGATGCCCGGTTCGATCGTCACCGCCATGCCGGGCGCGAGCACGCGCGAGGGCTCGAAGACGCGGCGGCCGCCCTGGCCATCGGGCTGGTCGACGGGCGCTTCACCGCGCGAAAGATAGTCGCCCACATCGTGCACATCGCGGCCCAGCCAGTGGCCGGTGCCGTGCATGTAGAAGCTGCGGTAGGCCGCGGTCGCGATCACATCGTCGACCGTTCCGACGAGCTTTGCATCGAGCAGGCCGGTGTCCAGCATGCCCTGCGAGAGCACGCGCACCGCGGCGTGGTGCGCATCGCGCTGGCGTGCGCCGGGGCGGGTGGCGGCAATGGCGGCTTCTTGCGCGGCCTGCACGATGTCGTACAGCTCGCGCTGCGCGGGCGTGAAGCGGCCGGTGGCGGGGAAGGTTCGGGTGATGTCGCTCGCGTAGCCATCGAGTTCGCAGCCGGCATCGATCAGGCACAGCTCGCCGGCTTTCAGCTCGGCATCGGCCGCGGCGTAGTGCAGCACGCAGGCGTTCGCCCCGGCCGCCACGATGGAGGTGTAGGCGGGTGCCTGCGCGCCGTGCCGACGGAACTCGTGCAGCAGCTCGGCTTCGATCTCGTATTCGCGCACGCTGCCGTTCGGCTCGGTGGCGAAGCGTTGCGCGCAAAAGCGCATGGCACGGGCATGCGCGCCGGCAGAGATGGATGCCGCGCGGCGCATGGTGGCTTGCTCGCCGGCATCCTTGAGCAGGCGCATCTCGGCAAGCAGCGGGTTAAGGTCGCGCATCGCAGCCGGGCTCCTCACGCCCATGCGTTCCCGGGCGCGCACGCTGCCCAGCCAGCCTTCGATCTGCGGCTGCAGGTTGGCCTCGGCGCCGAACGGGAACCACACGGCGTTCTGGTTGGCCAAGCGCTCGGGCAACAAGGTGTCGAGCACCGCCACGTCGAAGGCTTCCTGCACGCCGAGTGCAATAGGCGCCGCTTCGGGCCCGAGGCGGCGGCCATCCCATATCTCGCGCTCGGGATTGCGCTCGCGGCAGAGCAGGGTGCTGCGGCCTTGCGCCTCGAGCAGCAGCCACGCGCCAGGCTCGTCGAAACCGGTCAGGTAGTGAAAGCTGCTGTCGTGGCGATAGGGATGGTCGCTATCGGAATTGCGCGGCCGCTCGGGCGCGGTGCGGATGACGGCCAAGCCGCCGCCCGCCTCGCGCAGCGACTGTGCGAGGCGGGCTCGACGTTCGGTGAATGTGTTCATGCTCATCGTGTTGTAGCCGATGCGGCCGGCCGCATCGGCGTGACCCGGGTGTCGCCCGGGTCATCACTCGGCAATGTACGCCGCCTCGCAATGGTGTTGCAGTGGGGGCTCTGCAAGGTCGTCGCAAAAGGAAAAGGCTCGCCGGCTCACCTGTTTCACAAAGCCAGCACACCATGCAATACCGTCGTCTCGGCCGCAGCGGCCTCCAGGTCAGCGAACTGTCCCTCGGCTCCTGGGTTACCGACCACACACAAGTCGATACCGGTGCCGCCAAGGAGATGCTCGCCGCGGCCTTCGATGCCGGCATGAACTTCTTCGACAACGCCGAAGCCTATGCCGGCGGCCAGAGCGAGATCGTCATGGGCGAAGCCTTCAAGGCGCTGAAGTGGCCGCGCCTGAACTACATCGTCTCGACAAAATTCTTCTGGGGCCTGGACCGCGAGGCCAAGCAGCCCAACCGCTCCAACACGCTCAACCGCAAGTACCTGGCGCAGGCGATCGATGGCTCGCTCAAGCGCATGCAGCTCGACTTCATCGACCTCGTCTACTGCCACCGGCCCGATGCCAGGACGCCGATCGAAGAAACCGTGTGGGCCATGAGCGACATGATCACGCAGGGCAAGGCGCTCTACTGGGGCACCAGCGAATGGTCGGCCGCCGACATCCGCGCCGCCTGGGACATCGCCGACCGGCACCACCTGCACAAGCCGGTGATGGAGCAGCCGCAGTACCACCTCTTCCACCGCAAGCGCGTGGAAGAAGAGTACGCGCGGCTTTACGAAGACATCGGCCTGGGCCTGACCACCTGGAGCCCCCTCGCCAGCGGCCTGCTCACCGGCAAGTACAAGACCGGCGTGCCCGTCGGCAGTCGTGGCGCGCTCGAAGGCATGGGCTTTCTGGTGAAGGGGCTCACGGACGAAGCCAAGAACGCCGCCGTCGTCAAGCTCGAAGGCATTGCGGCCGAGCTGGGTTGCAGCGTCTCGCAACTCGCGATCGCCTGGGTCGCGAAGAACCCGCGTGTGAGCACGGTGATCACCGGGGCGTCGAAGCTCGAACAGATGCAGAGCAACCTGGCGGCCGTAGACGTGCTGGCCAAGCTAACGCCCGAGGTGATGGCCAAGATCGAGGCGATCAGCGCGCCACTCGCGGCTTGATGTTGCCGGGTTCGCCGAGCTTGTTCAGCGCCGCCAACTGCTCCGGCGTGCCCACGTTCTCCCATCGGCCGCGGTAGACCTCGGCGGTGATGCGGCGCTGACGCATGCCGTCGAACAGCAGCGGCCCAAGCGCGGACTTCACGCCGGGCGCGATGCCCTCGACGAGCCCCGCGCGGCACAGCGCGAGGTTCGCGTAGGTCCAGCGCTGGCCGTCCGGCCCCGGCTTGTCGGCCAGGCCATAGCCTTGTGCATCCAGCCCGAAATCGCCACGCTCATGAAACGGCGGGTTGGGCACCAGCCAAAGGTGCGCTAGCGCGGTGCTCGCTTCGAAGCGAGCGGCGGCGACTGCGTCGAAGGTGAACTCCGGTGCGAAGATGTCGCCCGAGACCACCCAGAAGCGCTCGCCCAGCATCGGTAGCGCGGTGGCGATGCCACCGGCCGTCTCCAGCGCGCCGCCGAAGCTGCGGCCTTCCATCGAATAGTGGATGCGCAAGCCCCAGCGCGCGCCGTCGCCGAGCGCGGCGGGAATCTGATCTTCCAGCCACGCGGTGTTGACCACCACATCGCGCACGCCGCCGCGGGCCAGCGCTTCGAGGTGCCATTCGATCAGCGGCTTGCCATGGACCTTGAGCAGCGGTTTGGGCGTGGCGTCGGTCAACGGCCGCATGCGCTGGCCGCGGCCGGCCGCGAGGATGATGGCGCGGGTGCTCATGCGGGTGCGCGCTCTTGCGTGACTGCACCGCGCTGCAGCGCGTGCCGTTCGACGGATGCGGGCGCAAAGTTTTCGATCAACGTCTTCATCAGCAAGTGCGCGCGCGCGGAGTTGTCGGTGCCCATGTTGCACACGTAGACGTCGATCGTCACCGCAGCCATCTCGGGCCAGGTGTGGACCGCCAGATGCGATTCGGCCAGCAGCACAACGCCCGTGATGCCGACCGGCGCAGTCAACGGCGCGTCCGGGGAAGGCGTGAAGCGATGGAACAGCTCGCCCACCGCCTGCAAGCCCGCCGCGGCCACGGCGGCCATGCAGCGCGCGCGCAGAGCCACCGGCTCGGTCATCACCGCGAGGGGCAGCGGGCATCCCCGCAAATCGGCCGTCAAGTGCAGTCCATGCATCGCCGAATTATCGCGACGACGAAAGCGCGCCGCGAGCCGAAGCGCCCTGCCTGCAATCGCCCCGTAAAATGCGCGGCTTCACAAGCCCACCTCCGCCCTCGGCGGAACCGCATGGCCACCTCAGAACAAACCTCGACGGTCCCCGCGACCTCGGCTCCCTTCTCTGTCCCGGAAGCGAATCTGATGGCCAATGCCATCCGTGCGCTGGCGATGGACGCGGTCCAGCAAGCAAACTCCGGCCACCCCGGCGCGCCCATGGGCATGGCCGACATGGCCGTCGCGCTCTGGGGCCGCCACCTGCGCCACAACCCCGGCCACCCGCAGTGGGCCAATCGCGACCGCTTCGTGCTGAGCAACGGCCATGCGTCGATGGTCTTGTATGCGCTCTTGCACCTCACCGGCTACGACCTGCCGATGAGCGAGCTGCGCAACTTCCGCCAGATGGGCAGCAAGACGCCGGGCCACCCGGAGCACGGCCTCACGCCGGGCGTCGAAACCACCACCGGCCCGCTCGGCCAGGGCCTGGCCAATGCGGTCGGCATGGCGCTTTCCGAGAAGCTGCTCGCGAAAGAGTTCAACCGCGAAGGTCATCAGATCGTCGACCACCACACCTATGTGTTCCTGGGTGACGGTTGCATGATGGAAGGCATCAGCCACGAAGCCAGCGCGCTCGCCGCGGCCTGGAAGCTCGGCAAGCTGATCGCGCTCTACGACGACAACGGCATCTCGATCGACGGCAAGGTCGCGCCCTGGTTCATCGACAACACGCCCGAGCGCTTTCGCGCCTACGGCTGGAATGTGATTGCCGATGTGGATGGCCACAGCGCCGACGCGATCGACGAAGCCATCAACCAGGCCATCGCCCAGGGCAGCGGCGAAGCGGCCGGCGGCAAGCCCACGCTGATCTGCTGCAAGACCACCATCGGCCAGGGTTCGCCCAATCGCGGCGGCACGGCCAAGGCGCACGGCGAGGCACTCGGCGCCGAAGAAATCAAGCTCACCCGCGAAGCCATCGGCTGGCACAGCGAGCCCTTCGTGATCCCCGAAGAGGTCTACACGCTGTGGGATGCGCGCCACCGCGGCCTCGCGCAGGAAACCCAGTGGGTCGAAGCCTTCGAAGCCTACGGCAAGGCCTACCCCGAACTGGCGCTGGAATTCGTGCGCCGCACCGATGGCGAGCTGCCGGCCGGCTGGGCGCAAGCGGCGGTCGATGCGGCAATAGCCGCGCACACCAAGGCCGAGACGGTCGCCAGCCGCAAGGCCAGCCAGCTCGCGCTAGAAGCCTTCACCAGGACGCTGCCTGAACTGCTCGGCGGCAGCGCCGACCTGACCGGTTCGAACCTCACCAACACCAGCAGCACCGCGCCCTTCCGCCTGGAAGCCGATGGCAGCAGCAACGGTGGTCGCCACATCAACTACGGTGTGCGCGAGTTCGGCATGGCCGCCATCATGAATGGCATGGCGCTGCACGGCGGGCTGATCCCCTACGGCGGCACCTTCCTGACTTTCAGCGACTACTCGCGCAACGCCATCCGCATGGCCGCGCTGATGAAGCAGCGCGTGATCCACGTCTTCACGCACGACAGCATCGGCCTCGGTGAAGACGGCCCGACGCACCAATCGATCGAACACGCCGCCTCGCTTCGGCTGATCCCGGGGCTGGATGTCTGGCGGCCGGGCGACACGGCCGAGACCGTCGTGGCCTGGGCCTGCGCGATCGAAAACAAGTCGCGCCCGAGCGCGTTGCTGCTCTCGCGCCAGAACCTGCCGTATGCGCCCAAGAAGTCGCTCGACGGCATCGCCAAGGGCGCTTATGTGCTGGCCGAGCCGAGCGAGGTCGGCCTGAACAAGAAGGCGCAGGCCGTGATCATCGCGACCGGCTCCGAAGTGCAACTCGCGCTCCATGCGCAGCAACTGCTGGCGCAAAGCAAGATCGCGGTGCGTGTCGTTTCGATGCCATCGACCACCGTCTTCGACCGCCAGACCGCCGCCTACAAGACCAGCGTGCTCCCGGCCAAGCTGCCGCGCATCGCGGTCGAAATGGGTGCGACCGGCGGCTGGTGGAAATACGCCTGCGCGGCCGTCGTCGGCATCGACACCTACGGTGAATCGGCACCCGCACCGGTGCTGTTCGAGCACTTCGGCTTCACCGCCAAGAACGTGGCCGACACCGTCAAGGTGGTGCTGGGCAAGCGCTGAGCGCGCCCACCTAAAATAACGCGGAAGCACACACGACAAGCACGCCGCGCACCGCGGCCGCCGCACCAGTTTTTTACTCAAGGAGATCGGGATCATGAGCATCAAAATCGGCATCAACGGCTTCGGCCGCATCGGGCGCATGGTGTTTCGCGCGGCAGTGCAAAACTTCTCGGACATCGAGGTCGTGGCCATCAACGACCTGCTGGAGCCCGACTACCTGGCTTACATGCTGGAGTTCGATTCGGTGCACGGGCGCTTCAAGGGCACGATCGCCGTCGAGGGCAACACGCTTGTCGTCAACGGCAAGAAGATCCGCCTGACCGCCGTCAAGGACCCGGCCGAGCTGAAGTGGGGCGAGGTCGGGGCCGATGTGGTGGTCGAATCCACGGGCCTTTTCCTCACCAAGGAAACCGCCGCCAAGCACATCGCCGCCGGCGCCAAGAAGGTCATCATGTCGGCCCCGAGCAAGGACGACACGCCGATGTTCGTCTTCGGCGTCAACGACACCAGCTATGCCGGCCAGGAGATCATCTCCAACGCCTCGTGCACCACCAACTGCCTGGCACCGGGCGCCAAGGTGCTCAACGACAAGTTCGGCATCAAGCGCGGTCTGATGACCACGGTGCACGCCGCCACCGCCACGCAGAAGACGGTGGACAGCCC
>JAMFRW010000170.1 GCA_026224975.1 Rhodoferax sp.
CGCCCGCGCCGGCGACACACCGTTGACCGCCGATCTGACCAGCTCCATTGAGCGCGCTCACCAGCAACTCACGACCTCGATACAGGAGCTGGCGGCAGATACGCCACCGGCGGCGATGTCGGCGCGACCGTCAGCAGGCCATGCGGCACCACCACGGACTTGACACGAAAACCTTCGCCATAGCGCCGCAAGAACTCATCCCGCGTCGCCTCGCTGACGAACACCAGCGTTTTCGCCAAGCGGGCGATGCGCCGCGTCGGCCCATGCTGCTGGCCCTCGAACCCATGTGGCACGGCGTTGTGCACGGTGAAGACAAGGCGGCTTCGCGTCGCCTTCAGGAACGGCAGCTCCAGCAGCCACGCCACACTGAACTGCAAGTTGATCGCGCGATACGCATGCCGACGCCGCCGCAAGGTGATCAGCAGGCCGAGGTAAGCCAGCGCGCCCTTCCAGCGCGGCGCGACCGAGCCGGACACGTCCCCCGCATAGACCGTCACGCCCTCCGTCTGCCGAAGCACCTCGAGCAGTTCACCGTTGTACCGCGTGCGCGAGCCGTAGAAGTCAACCGCCAACCCACGCCGTGCCAGCGCCAGGATCAACTGGCAGTCGTAGGGCAGCACGAAGGAACCGCCGTCGAGGATGACGATCCTGTCGGCGCCACCCCGTGTGTCGCCCGCCGTCGTCAATGCGCCAACCAGTAACGCCGGTCCAGCCGATACGCCGGCTCGCCCTCACGTGGCCCGATGTCGACCGCCGGGTTGCCGCCGACGATGCGGTAGGGCGGCACGCTCTTCGTGACCACCGCGCCGGCCATCACCACCGCGCCAGTGCCCAGGTGCACGCCGGGCATGACCATCGCGCCGGCGAAGATCACGGCGTAATCGTCGATGCGCACGGGGTTGGGCTTGTCGGCGAAGGTGCCGCCGTGGATCTCATGGCCCAGCGTGTAGATGCGCGCATCGTGAGCGATCGAAACCTGGCTGCCGATCGTCAGGCCGCCGCGGTTGTCGAGGTACACGCCGCGGTTGATCAGCGAACTCTCGCCCACCGTCAACCGGCCGATATGGAAAAAGCGGATGCCGCCCTGCAGCGTGGCCGAGCGGGCAATGTCGAATCCGCAGACCTTGTACAACGCCGGCCGCAGCCAGAACGGCAGCCATCCATGCAGCGTGTTCACGGCGGCGAGGCCGAGAAAATAGGCTTGCGCGGTGAGGTGCGAGGTGAAGCTGGAAGCGCGCTGCGTCATGGTGGGTGCGGGGGCGCGGAATTGTCGCATCGGCCCCAAGGCGCCGCGCGGCGCCACCTTTCCTAGAATGCGCGGTCAACCTGCGAACACTCCATGACCACTCCCCTCGCCCCCTCGCCCGCCGCCGACGACAACCTGCAGATCGCGGAACGGCGCGAAAAGCTCGCCGCGATCCGCGCGAAGGGCATTGCGTTCCCGAACGACTTCAAGCCGACGCACCACGCGCTCGATCTGCTGCGCAAGTACGACGCGATGGAAAACGCCGAACTCGAACCGCTGGCCGTCAAGGTGGCGCTCGGCGGGCGCTTGATGTTGAAGCGCGTGATGGGCAAGGCGAGCTTCGGCACGCTGCAAGACAGCACCGGCCGGCTGCAGCTCTTCGTGACGCGCGATGCGCTCGGCGAAGACGCCTACACCGCCTTCAAGCACTGGGACCTGGGCGACATCCTCGCGGCCGAAGGCACGCTCTTCAAGACCAAGACCGACGAACTCTCGGTGCGCGTGACCCACCTGCGCCTGCTCACCAAGAGCCTGCGGCCGCTGCCCGACAAGTTCCACGGCATGGCCGACCAGGAGCAGAAGTACCGCCAGCGTTATGTCGACCTGATCACCGACGAGACCGCGCGCGCCCGCTTTGCGGCGCGCAGCAAGGCGCTGAGCTCGATCCGCCAGTTCATGGTGGAGCACCACTTCATGGAAGTGGAAACGCCGATGCTGCACCCGATCCCCGGCGGCGCCAACGCCAAGCCTTTCGTGACGCACCACAACGCGCTCGATCAAGAGATGTTTCTGCGCATCGCGCCCGAGCTGTACCTCAAGCGCCTGATCGTGGGCGGCTTCGAGCGCGTGTTCGAGATCAACCGGAGCTTCCGCAACGAAGGCATCAGCGTTCGGCACAACCCCGAATTCACGATGATGGAGTTCTACGCGGCCTACTGGAACCATCACGATCTGATGGACTTCACCGAGCAGGTGCTGCGCCATGCCGCGCGCCACGCGACCGGTTCGGCCACGCTCACCTACGGCGGCAAGGTTGTCGATCTGGATGTGCCGTTTGCGCGGCTGACGGTGCGTGATTCGCTCGTCGCGCACGCCGGCCTGAGCCTGGAAGAAGCCGGAGACGCGGCCGCGTTGCATGCCAAGCTCAAGTCGCTGGGCGAAGAGCCGCCTGCGCACTGGACGCTCGCCGAGTTGCAGTTCGGCCTCTTCGAAGCAGCCGTCGAAGAGAAGCTCTGGGACCCGACCTTCATCATCGACTACCCCATCGAAGTCTCGCCACTGGCGCGCGCCTCCGACACCGACCCTTCCATCACCGAGCGCTTCGAGCTTTTCATCACAGGCCGCGAGTACGCCAACGGCTTCTCCGAGCTGAACGACGCCGAAGACCAGGCCGCGCGCTTCCAGTCGCAAGCCGCCAACAAGGAAGCCGGCGACGAAGAAGCGATGTACTACGACGCCGACTTCATCCGCGCGCTCGAATACGGCATGCCGCCCACGGGTGGCTGCGGCATCGGCATCGACCGGCTGATGATGCTGATCACCGATTCACCGAGCATCCGCGACGTGATCCTGTTCCCGTCGCTGCGCAAGGAAGGCTGATCCGCATGACCGGGCGGCTGTCGTCGCTCGGCGAGATCGAAGCCGCCTGCTGGCGTGAACTCGCCGCAGCGGTGGGCGACGCGGCGCACCCGTGGCGCACCCCGGTGCTGGCGACCCAGAATGATGGCCACGCCGACGCACGCACCGTGGTGCTACGCAAGGCGCGCGCACCGGAACTGCGGCTCTACAGCGACGCCCGAGCGCCAAAGGTGGTGCAGGCCAGGCGCCACCCGAACGGCACGCTGGTCATGTGGTCACCCGCGCTCGGCTGGCAGCTGCGCTGCCGGGTTCGGCTGGACGTGATGACCGACGGCGCGGAGGTCGCGGCGCGCTGGCAATCGGTCCAGGCCACGCGCGGTGCGCTCGACTACCTGGGGCCTGCTGCCCCGGGTGCGTTGCTATCGACTTCGGCCGACACGGCGCCCGCGATATCGCCCACCACGGACGCACACTTCGCGATCATCGTCGCGACGGTGGACGCGCTCGACTGGCTCGAACTGCACCGCGACGGCCACCGCCGAGC
>JAMFRW010000171.1 GCA_026224975.1 Rhodoferax sp.
AGCATCTTGATGGTCGGGTGGTCGGAGACGAAGCGGCCGATCGCACCGGCAAACAGCATCATCAACCCGACCGATGCGACCACGGCGGCGATCATCACTTCGAGCCGGTCGACCATGCCGACGGCGGTGATGATCGAGTCGAGCGAGAACACCATGTCGACGATCATGATCTGCACGATGACCGCCGAAAACGTCGCCTTCACCGTGGCCGAGGTCGCGCCCGTTTCGCCTTCGAGCGACTGGTGGATCTCGCCGGTGCTCTTGTAGATCAGGAACAGGCCGCCGGCGAGCAGGATCAGGTCGCGACCCGAGATCGCCTTGCCCATCACCGTGAAAAGTGGCGCGACCAGCCCGACGATCCACGACAGCACCAGCAGCAGGCCGATGCGCATGAACATCGCCATGAACAAGCCCAGGCGCCGCGCGCGTTCGCGTTGTGCGACGGGCAGCTTGTCGACCAGGATCGAAATGAAGACGACGTTGTCGATGCCCAGCACCAGTTCGAGTGCGGTGAGCGTGGCGAGAGCGATCCAGACTTGCGGATCGGCGAGCAGTTCCAGCATGGTTTATTCGTCCTTGCCGCTCGTCAGGCCGAAGATCGCCAGCAACGACTGGAACACGTTGTAGAGGCTCAGGTAGACGCCGAGCGTGGCGGTGATGTAGTTGGTTTCGTAGCCGTCCTGAACCCGCTTCAGATCGTGCAGGATGAAGGCCGAGAAGATGCCGATCGCCAGCACCGAGAGCGTGATCATCAGCGCGCTCGACTGGATGAAGAAGTTGGCGATGCCGGCCACCAGCAGCATGATCATGCCGATGAAGAGCCACTTGCCCATCGAGGTCAGGTCGCGCTTGATGATGGTCGAGAGCGAGGCCATGCCGAAGAAGATGGCACCCGTGCCGGCGAAGGCCATCATGATGAGCCCGGCGCCGTTGGCCAGGCCCAGCACCGCGCCGACCATGCGCGCGAGCATCAGGCCCATGAAGAAGGTGAAGCCGAGCAGCATCGGCACGCCAGCCGCCGAATCCTTGGTCTTTTCGATGGCAAACATGAAGCCGAACGCGCCGACCAGGAACACGATCATTCCGATGCCGGGCGACATGGCGGCCGCGAAGCCGGTGACCACGCCGATCCAGGCGCCGAGCACGGTCGGCACCATGGAGAGCGCGAGCAGCCAGTAGGTGTTGCGGAGCACGCGGTTACGCTGCTCGGCCGACGGCAGCGCGCCGGCCTGGCCGAACGCGCCGTTTTGCAGGGTGGTGGTGTTCATGGGGTGTCCTCTTTCGTGGAGTCCGAGGCGCGTGCCCACAACGGGCACTGCCAGACCTTTCAATGTAGGGGCCGTCATACTTCGCGTAAATTCGTATTTTCGAACATCTCACTTCGGGAATTGCGAGTGATGAGGACCGACCGATGAACTTCAAGCACCTGCATTACTTCTGGGCTGCTGCCAAGGCCGGCGGCATCGTGCGCGCTGGCGAGCAGCTCCACACCACGCCGCAAACGCTCTCCGGCCAGATCAAGCTACTCGAAGAGAACCTGGGCTGCAAGCTGTTCCGCAAGACCGGCCGGCACCTGGAACTCACCGACGAAGGCCGGCTCGCGCTCGGCTTTGCCGACCAGATCTTCGCGCTCGGCAGCGAGCTGGAAGAAGCGCTGGGCCGCGCGCGCAGTGGCCAGAAGACGCTGGATTTCCGCGTAGGCCTGGCTGATTCGGTGCCGAAGGCCATCGCCTACCGGCTGCTGGAGCCGGCGCTCGGCCTGACGGTGGAAGTGCGCCTGGTGTGCCACGAAGGCAAGCTGCCCGACCTGCTGGCGCAGCTCGCGGTGCAGCGGCTCGACCTGGTGATCGCCGATGAGCCGATGAACAAGCAGCTCAGCGTGAAGGCCTTCAACCATGCGCTCGGCACCACGCCGATGAGCTTTTTCGCCTCGCCCACACTGAAGAAATCACTGAAGGGCCGCTTCCCGGCCTCGCTCAACGCGGCGCCGATGTTGAAGCAGGGCACCTCATCGGCGATGCGCCAGCGGCTGGAACACTGGCTGACGAAGCATCAGCTACAGCCGCGCGCCGTGGGTGAATTCGACGATGCCGCGCTGATGAAAGCCTTCGGCCGCGAAGGCCGCGGCGTGTTCATGTCGCCCACCGTGCTCGAAGCAGAGACCTGCGAGCAGTACGGCGTCGAAGTGGTCGGCCGTACCGATGAACTGGTCGAAGAGTTCTTCGCCATCTCGGTCGAGCGGCGCATCACGCACCCGTGCGTCGTCGCAATCACGCGATCGGCGCGCGGGCGGCTGTTCGAGGGGTGATCACGGATACAAGCCACGCTCCTCGCGCGCGATCAGGATGCGCTCGCACGCCACGGCAAACGTCGCGGTGCGCAGGCTCACCTTGTGGTGGTCGGCGGTGTCCCAGATCTTGCGCAGTGCATCGACCATGATCTTGTCGAGCCGCACGTTGATCTCGTCCTCGCTCCAGAAGAAGCTGCTGAAGTCCTGCACCCACTCGAAGTAGCTCACCGTCACGCCGCCGGCATTGCAGATCACATCAGGCACGACGAGGACGTTGCGGTCGGCGAGCACATCGTCGGCTTCGGGCAGCGTGGGGCCGTTGGCGCCTTCGAGCACCAGCTTGGCCTTGATGCGGTTGGCGCGGGCCGGCGTGATCTGGCCTTCGAGCGCGGCGGGGATGAGGATGTCGCAATCCACGTCCCAGAAGGCTTCGTTGTCGATCCGTTCGGCGTTGGCATAGTGGCCGATGCCGCCATCACGCTTGAGCACCTCGTTGGCGGCGGCCATGTCGAAGCCCTTGGGGTTGGCCAGCGTGCCGGTGTGGTCCTGCACGGCCACGAGCGTGGCGCCGGCCTGCACGAAGAGCTCGGCCGCCGAGCCGCCCACGTTGCCCATGCCCTGCACCGCAATGCGTGCGCCGTTCAGATCGAGCCCGAGGCGGCGCGCGGCTTCACGGCCGGTCACGAACACGCCGCGGCCGGTGGCCTTCACACGCCCGAGCGAGCCGCCCAGGTGCAGCGGCTTGCCGGTGACGACGCCAGTCGCGGTGCCGCCGGTGTTCATCGAGTACGTGTCCATCATCCAGGCCATGATCTGGCCGTTGGTGTTGACATCGGGCGCGGGAATGTCGCGCTGCGGACCGATGATGATGCCGATCTCGCTGGTGTAGCGGCGCGTCATGCGCTCGAGCTCCTTCAGCGAGAGCTTCTTCGGGTCGACCCGGATGCCGCCCTTGGCGCCGCCGTACGGCAGGTTCACGGCGGCGCACTTGACCGTCATCCAGGCGCTCAGCGCCATCACTTCTTCCAGCGTCACATCGGGGTGATAGCGCACGCCACCCTTGCCCGGCCCGCGGCTCAGGTTGTGCTGCACGCGATAGCCCTCGAAGTGGGCGACGCTGCCATCGTCCATCTCGATCGGCACATCGACGATCAGCGCGCGCTTGGGGCGCTTGAGCGTTTCGGACCAGCGCGCCAGGTTGCCGAGGTAAGGCAGCAC
>JAMFRW010000172.1 GCA_026224975.1 Rhodoferax sp.
CGGCCTCAAGACCGGCCTGCTCGACGCGGCGGAGAACAACATCCCGTCCTACGAAGAAGCCAAGCACTTCGAATCGGCACCTGTGTATTCGGAGACCATGCACGTGATGACGCCCGAGGTGCTGGTGTTCTCGAAGAAGGTCTGGGATACGCTCAAGCCCGACGAGCAAGCCGCCATCCGCAAGGCCGCCAAGGAGTCGGTGGCCTACTACGTGAAGCTCTGGGATGCGAAGGAAAAAGACGCCAAGGCGGCCGTGCTCAAGAGCGGCGCCAAGATCATCCCCACGGCCGAGATCGACAAGAAGGGCTTCGTCGAAGCCGAAAAACCCGTCTGGGAAAAGTTCGCCTCCACGCCCGAGCTGAAGGCGCTGGCGCAGTCCATCGTCAACAGCAAGTAAGCACGGCGGGGCGGCGACCATGGAGCAGCTCAGCCTGTGGAGCGCGCGGCTGTCGCGCTGGGTGTTGCACGCGGCCTGCGTGTGCCTCGCCGGCCTCGGAATCATCGTGATCTACGGCGTGGTGCTCCGCTACGTCTTCAACAACTCGCCGCCGTACGTGGAGCAGGTGGCGCTGCTGCTGGTGATCTCGGTCGCGATGTTCGGCGCCGCGGCCGGCGTGCGAGATGCCGGCCACATCGGGCTCGATTCGGCGGTGAAGCTGCTGCCCGAAAAAGCGCAGTTCTGGGTCGGCGCGCTCGTCGATCTGCTGGTGCTGCTCTTCGCTGCGATCCTGCTCTGGGGAAGCTATGAGATGGGCTTGTCGACCCGCCACGACAACATCCCCACGCTCGGCATTTCCGAGGCCTACCGCTACCTGCCGCCGGTGATCGCCTCGGTGCTCATCATCCTGTTCTCGATCGAGCACCTGCTCTCGTCCTTCATCCGCAAGCCATCGGCCGCCTCATGGAACTGACCGTCCTCTGCCTGAGCTTCTTGCTTCTGCTCGTGCTCGGTGTGCCGGTCGCGTTCGCAATCGGGTTGAGCTGCCTCGCCACCTTTGCCGTCGAAGGCCTGCCACTTGCGACCGCCGTGCAGATGATGGTCTCCGGCATGAACGTGTTCTCGTTCCTCGCCATCCCGTTCTTCATCTTCTCCGGCGAGCTGATGCTGCACGGCGGCATCGCCGACAAGATCCTCGACTTTGCGCGCAGCCTCGTCGGCCACATGAAGGGCGGGCTCGGCCTCGCCAACGTGATGGCCAGCACCTTGTTCGGTGGCGTCTCCGGCTCGCCGGTGGCAGACACCTCGGCCATGGGCGGCGTGATGATCCCCATCATGAAGCGCGAGGGCTACAGCGCCGACTACGCCGTCAACGTGACCACGCACGCCTCGCTCACTGGTGCGCTCATGCCGACTTCGCACAACATGATCATCTATGCCTTCGCGGCGCAGGCGGCGGTGGGTGTGATCGATGGCCACCCGATCCGCGGCGTGTCGATCGGGGACCTGATGTTCGCCGGGCTCGTGCCGGTGTTCTGGATCATGGTCTGCATGCTGATCGCGGCCTATTGGCAAGCGGCGCGCAACGGCTTTCCCAAGCGCGCCGACGGCAGCTCGATGCTCCAGAAGTTCCCCGGCTGGCATGCCGTGCTGCGCACCTTCATCGCGGCCATTCCGGGCCTGATGGTGATCGTCGTTATCCTGGCCTGCGTGATGGGCGGCGTGACCACCGCGACCGAAGCCGCGGCGATCGCTGTCGCCTATTCGCTTTGCCTCACCGCGTTCATCTACCGCACGATGACCAAGGCCAAGCTGCTCAAGGCGCTGATGAAGGCCTCCAAGACCACCGGCGTGATCCTGCTGCTGATCGGCGTCTCCAACATGCTGCGCTGGCAGATGGCCTACCTCGAAATCCCGGACGCCATCGAAGCCGCGCTGCTGCACGCCACGCAAACGCCCTGGCTGATGCTGCTCTACATCAACATCATCCAGATCTTCCTCGGCATCTTTCTCGACATGGCCGCGCACATTCTTATCACCACGCCGCTCTTCCTGCCGCTGGCGATCCAGATGGGCGTGGGCCCGGTGCAGTTCGGGATGATGCTGCTGCTCAACTGCGCGCTCGGCCTGGTGCACCCGCCGGTCGGCACGGTGCAGTTCGTCGGCTGCGCGATCGGCAACATTTCCATCGGTGAAGCCACCAAGACCGCGTGGCCGTACTACCTGGCGATCTGGGTTGCGATCAACCTCGTCACCTACGTGCCGATGTTCTCGACCTGGTTGCCTTCGGTGATCACCGGGCACCCTGTTTTCTGATGCCGACCATGAGCCGAACCTTCGTCTACATCGCCAACGCCGAGAGCCAGGACATCACCGTGATGCAACTGGCCGCGGCCAGCGGCGAGCTGAGCTTTGTCGAGACCGTGCCGCTCGGCGGCATGGTCATGCCGATGGCGCTGAGCGCACGCAGCTTCGGCGGCCAACGCATCTTGTACGCAGCCCTGCGCTCGCAGCCATACAGGGTCGTGAGCCTGGCGATCGATCCGGCCACCGGCCGCTTGACGAAGCTCGGCGAGGGGTCGCTGGCCGACAGCATGGCCAACATCGACCTCGATCGCAGCGGCCGCTGGCTCTTTGCCGGCTCCTATGGCGGCCACAAGATCACGGTAAATGCGGTCGATGCGGAAGGCAAGGTCGGCGCGGTGCATCAGGTGATTGCCAGCGGCCCGAACGTGCACGCGGTCCATGCCGATGTCGCCAACCGCTTTGTCTACGCGACCAGCCTGGGCGCCGATGCGATCACGTCATGGCGCTTCGATGCGGCCACCGGCCTGATCGCGGCCAACGACCCGCCATCGACGGCCAACCCGCCGGGCACCGGCCCGCGCCATTTCGTGACCGATACGAACCATCGCCGGCTTTATGCACTCTGCGAGCACGATGCGTCGATAGGCGTGTATGAATGCGACAACGAGCGCGGCACGCTGCGCGAAGTGCAACGCGCCAGCGCCATGCCGCCCGGGTTCGACGGCAAGGCCTGGGCGGCAGACTTGCACCTGTCACCCGAGGGCCGCCACCTCTATGCGTCGGAGCGCAAGACGCACACGATCGCGGTGTTCGGCGTGGATGCGGCCAGCGGCCGGTTGACGGCCACGGCGAATGTCGCGACCGAAACAGCGCCACGTGGTTTCGCCATTGATCCTTCCGGCCGTTACCTCATCGCGGCCGGACAGGAGTCGCATCACGTCATCGTTTATGCGATCGACGGTGCCAGCGGCGGGTTGACGCCGCTGCACCGCTACCCCGTCGGCCAAGGTCCGAACTGGATAGCGATCGCCACCTTCGAATGAACCGCGCGACGCAGCCGGCACATCGCCAAAAAAGAAGCGCTCCAAGCCTTGCGGCGCGGAGCGCTTTTTGTCGAGTGGCTGGCCGCTGGGCCAGCGTTCGAACTACCTGCTTACTTGGCCGCCGACGCAGCACCCGCTTCAGCCGCAGCCTTGTGGGCCTTGTGCTTGGCGTGATGCTTGGCCTTGTGCGCGCCAGACGCAGCGTCTGCCGGTGCTGCGGCCGTGGTCTTGGCCGCAGGTGCCGAGGCCGGCGTCTGGGCGAACGAAGCGGCAGCGGCGAGCGAAAGAGCGGCGGCAACGAGGATGGCTTGGGTCTTGATCATGGTGTTTCCTGAGGTGACATGAGTGTCGTGAAGGCCCGACTCTCTGGAGCTGGCCCGGGTCTGTTTCGGGCTTGCGTAGACAACGCCGTGACGTGGCCTTCGGAATACGTGAAGAAAAGCAAACACGTCGAGAATCGAGCCATGACCTTGCCGCCTGTTTCCGACGTGCCGCCCGCCGCGCCGCCCGCTTCCCTGCCACCGATTTCACCCGCCGCCGTCGTCGTGCTCGCGCTCGCCGCCTTCGGCAGCGGCGTCTCGCTGCGCCTCACCGACACCATGCTGCCGCTCTTGGCCGGCGGCTTCGAGGTGTCGCTCGCGCAAGCCGCCGGCGTCATCACCTGGTTCTCGCTCGCCTACGGCTTGTCGCAGCTCTTCTTCGGCCCGGTGGGTGACCGCTTCGGCAAGTACCGCGTCATCGCGTTCGGCTGCGGTGCGTGTGCCGTCACCTCGGCCTTGTGCGGCCTGGCGCCGGGCTTTCATTGGCTCATCGCCGCGCGCTTGCTGGCCGGTGCCACGGCCGCGGCCATCATCCCGCTCTCGATGGCGTGGATCGGCGATGTCGTGCCGTACGAGCGGCGCCAGCCGGTGCTCGCGCGCTTCTTGATCGGGCAGATCCTCGGGCTCTCGGCCGGCGTGTTTGTCGGCGGTTTCGCGGCGGATCACGGCAACTGGCGCATGCCGTTCTTCGGCATTGCAGTGTTCTTCGTGGCAATCAGCGCGGGCCTCTTCTGCATCGACAGCCGCCTGCCAGCGCATGCGCGCCTCACACGCCGCGTCGAAGGCCATGCCATCGCCCGCATGGTCGGCGAGTTCGGCCAGGTGCTGGCCAAGCCTTGGGCGCGCGTGGTGCTCGCCACTGTCTGGCTCGAAGGCGTGTTCCTCTACGGCGCGTTCGCTTTCATCGCCACGCACCTGCACCAGGTCTTCGGCCTGTCGCTCGGCGTGGCTGGGGCGATGGTGATGCTCTTCGGCTTCGGTGGGCTGCTGTTCGCGGTGTCGTCGGCGATGCTGGTGCGCCGGCTCGGGGAGGTCGGCCTGACCGGCTGGGGCGGTGCCATGCTCGCGCTCTCGCTGCTGGCCATCGGCCTGGCGCCGGTCTGGTGGTGGGCGATGCCGGGCTGCTTTTGCGCCGGCCTCGGCTTCTACATGTTCCACAACACGCTGCAGATCAACGCCACGCAGATGGCGCCCGAGCGGCGCGGCGCGGCCGTCTCGGCCTTTGCGTCATGCTTCTTTCTCGGTCAGGCCGTGGGCGTGGCCTTTGCGGGGCTGTTGGTGGCGCACACCGGCACTGGGCCGGTGATTGCGATCGGCGCGTGCGGCGTGCTGGTGATCGCGCTGAACTTCAGCCGGCTGCGGGCGCGCTCATTGGCAAACGCGCCGGTGGCGGTGGCGCAGCCGCTTCGTTCAACCCGCGCACCCTGAGCCAACATTTGTGACTGGCCTCAGCCGGTCGACGGGATGCCGCGGAGCGCTCTCCACCAGGCTTCGACAAGCTCAGCCCGAACGGGCCGGGAGGTGGCTCAGAAGAAGCCGACGACTGCGTGCGGCACATACGGCGCTTCCAGTTCCGCGAGGTCTTCCGCCGTCAGCGTGAGTGAGAACGCCGAGGCCGCTTCGTCCAACTGATCGAGCTTGGTCGCGCCGACGATGGGTGCGGTGATGGCCGACTTCTGCAGCACCCAGGCCAGCGCCACCCGCGCGCGCGGCACGCCCAGGCGCGCCGCTACGGCGGTCAATGCCTCCACTACCTTGCGGTCGGCCTCGGCGGTGTTCGCATAGAGGCCACGGCCGAATTCATCGGTCTCGGAGCGGGCGCTCGCCGCATCCCAATCGCGCGTGAGCCGGCCGCGCGCGAGTGGACTCCACGGGATCACGCCGATGCCTTCGGCCGCGCACAGCGGAAGCATCTCGCGCTCCTCTTCGCGGTAGAGCAGGTTCACGTAGTTCTGCATGGTGACGAAGCGCGTCCAGCCGTGCTTCTCGGCCACGAACAACGCCTTGGCAAACTGCCACGCAAACATCGACGACGCTCCGATGTGCCGCGCCTTGCCCGCCTTCACCACATCGTGCAGCGCTTCCATCGTCTCTTCGATCGGCACGCCGTAGTCCCAGCGGTGGATCTGGTAGAGGTCGACGTGGTCGGTGCCGAGGCGCTTCAGGCTGTTGTCGATCTCGGTGAAGATCGCCTTGCGTGAAAGGCCCGCGCCGTTCGGCCCCTTGTGCATGCGGCCGTTCACCTTGGTCGCGATCACCACCTCGTCGCGCCGTGTGTATTCGAGCAGCGCGCGGCCCACGATCTCTTCGCTGCTGCCGTCGGAGTAGACGTTGGCCGTGTCGAAGAAGTTGATGCCGAGGTCTAGCGCGCGGCGGATGAAAGGCCGGCTCGCCGCCTCGCCCAGCGTCCAGGTGTGGCTGCCGCGATCCGGCTCGCCATAGCTCATGCAGCCCAGGCAGATGCGCGACACGTCGAGGCCGGTGCGGCCGAGTTTGGTGTATTTCATCCGCGCATTCTGACGAGGAATCGCATAGCGCGCAGGCGCGTCACTCGAACCGTTCGTTCAGGCAACCACCCTACGTTGTCAATGAATCTCCGGCTCTCCATTCGAGGCGCTGACGTTCGCGCCGACATCCTTCACCGGCAGCGTCTCCAAGAAGTCGAAGTCACAGCCCTTGTCCGCCTGGCTCACGTGCTTCAGGTAGATCGCCCCGAAGCCGCGCTCGAACTTGGGTGGCGGCGCCACCCACAACGCGCGTCGGGTGGCCATCTCATCGTTGCTGATCAGCACGTTGAGCTGGCGTGCGGGCACGTCGAGCTGGATCAGGTCGCCGGTGCGGATGAGCGCCAGCGGGCCGCCCACGTAGGACTCCGGCGCGATGTGCAAAACGCAGGCGCCGTAGCTGGTGCCGCTCATGCGTGCGTCCGAGAGCCGCACCATGTCGCGAACGCCTTGTGCGAGCAGCTTCTTCGGAATCGGCAACTGTCCCCATTCGGGCATGCCGGGTGCGCCTTGCGGGCCGGCGTTGCGCAGCACGAGCACGCTGTCGGCGGTGACGTCGAGGTCTGGGTCGTCGATGCGGGCGTTCATGTCGTTGTAGTCGTCGAACACCAACGCCGGGCCGGTGTGCACCAACAGCGCGGGCGTGGCGGCGGGCGGCTTGATGACGGCGCCATCGGGCGCGAGGTTGCCGCGCAGCACGGCCAGGCCATCGGCGGCGAGCAGCGGGTTGCTGCGCGGGCGGATCACATCGGCGTTGTATGTTTGCGCACCCTCGATGTTCTCGGCAAGGCTGTGGCCGTTGACGCAGCGCTGGCTCGTGTCGACCAAGTCGCCCAGCTCACGCAGTAGGGCGCGCAGGCCGCCGGCATAGAAGAAGTCTTCCATCAGGTACTGGCCGGAAGGGCGGACATTGGCCAGCACCGGCGTGCCACGCGCCAGCTCGTCGTAGCGGGCCAGCGGCAGCTCGAAGCCGCTGCGCCGCGCGAGCGCCACCATGTGCACGATGGCGTTGGTCGAGCCCGACAGCGCGAGCGCGGTGACCACGCCGTTGTCGTAGCTCGCGGGGGTGAGGACGTCGGAGAGCTTCAGGTCTTCCCACACCATCTCGACGATGCGCTTGCCGGTCAGCGAGGCCATTTGGGCATGACGCGAATCGGCCGCCGGGATCGAGGCCGCGCCGGGCAGCGTGAGGCCCATCGCCTCGACCGTGCTGGTCATCGTGGAAGCCGTGCCCATGGTCATGCAGTGGCCTGGCGAGCGGGCGATGCCGTCTTCCACGCCTTGCCAATCGGCTTCGCTCAGGTTGCCCGCGCGCAGCTCGGCCCAGTACTTCCAGGTGTCCGAGCCGCTGCCGAGAAACTGGCCCTTGTAGTCGCCCCGCAACATCGGTCCGGCCGGCAAGAAGATGCTCGGCAGGTTCATCGAGATCGCGCCCATCAGCAGGGCAGGCGTGGTCTTGTCGCAGCCACCCATCAGCACACAGCCATCGGCCGGGTAGCTGCGCAGCAGCTCTTCGGTCTCCAACGCGAGCAGGTTGCGGTAGAGCATGGTCGTGGGTTTTTGAAACGGCTCCGAAAGGCTCATCGCCGGCATCTCCACCGGAAAGCCGCCCGCCTGCCAGATGCCACGCTTGACCTCCTCCGCCCGCTGCCGAAAGTGCCCGTGGCAGGGGTTGATGTCGCTCCAGGTGTTGATGATCGCAATCACCGGCTTGCCGGCGTAATCGCTCCGGTGATAGCCCATCTGCGCCGTGCGCGAGCGGTGGCCGAACGAGCGCAAATCCTTGGCGCCGTACCAGCGGTGGCTGCGCAACTCTTCCGGTGTTTTTCTTTTGGGGGTGGAGGTCATCGGGCGGGCGTGTCAGTGGGTCGGGGTTCGGAGCATGCCGGAAAACAGGACAACGCCTACACCATCCCTCGCCGTATTCCTTCCATCGCCCTCGCGTGCAGCCGCGATAACCGTGGACTGTGGCGCGCCAATCAGTGCGCCCTGCTCATTCGACGTTCTTTTTTCCAGTCTCCAGAACACACCCGAGGACCGACACCATGGCTTCACGCAAACCCCGCCCCGCGCCCAACGCCGACAACCTGGGCTCCGTGCTCAGCACGATGGCTGGGCCCTCTACCGCGCCCCCGCCGCAAGAATCCAAGGCCAGTTCGGCGGTGCCGCCGGAGCTGATCGCCAAGGTCGCCGGGACCGGCGCCTTGGCCGAGGCCATGCCTTGCAACGTCAACAAGGCGGCCGAGCATGGCGATGCAGCCAAGCAGCCTCCGCCGGGCGCCACCGTTTCGGCGCCGGAGCCCGTGGTCACCTCCAGCACGGTCAGCGAAACCAACCCGTCCAACAAGCTCGGCAACGGCGTGCCGCCGCACAGCAGCAACGCGACCATCGGGCCACTGGACCGCGTTCGGGTCGATTCGGCGGAGCAGCAGCTCACCACCAACCAGGGCGTGCCGATCGCCGACAACCAGAACTCGCTCAAGGTCGGCCTGCGCGGCCCGACCGCGATGGAAGACTTCATCCTGCGCGAGAAGATCACCCACTTCGACCATGAACGCATTCCCGAGCGCGTGGTCCATGCGCGCGGCTCGGCGGCGCACGGCTACTTCGAGTGCTACAAGCCGATCCCCGAGCTGACCAAGGCCGCGCCGTTCCAGGCCGCCAACAAGCGCACGCCGGTGTTCGTGCGCTTCTCCACCGTGGCCGGCGAGCGTGGCTCGGCCGACACGGTGCGCGATGTGCGCGGCTTCGCCGTCAAGTTCTACACCGAGCAGGGCAACTGGGATCTGGTGGGCAACAACATGCCGGTGTTCTTCATCCAGGACGCGATGAAGTTCCCCGACCTGATCCACGCCG
>JAMFRW010000173.1 GCA_026224975.1 Rhodoferax sp.
CCGCGCCGACGATGACGACGGGGCGTGAGGAGTCGCTCATCGGTTAAACGGCCGCGTTGATCGGATCAGCGCCGATTTCGAGGTTGTCGATCAGCCGCGTCGAGCCCAGCCGTGCCGCAGCCAGCACCACCAGCGCATCGCCAGCTGCGGGCGCGCCAAGATCACTCCTTCGCCGGATCGCCACATAGTCGGGCTGCCAGCCGCGCCCGGTCAGCACTCGCATGGCGGCCGCTTCGAGCGCCGGCCAGTCGGTGCGGCCTTGCGCCACCTGCGCGGCGATCGCCTTCAGCTCGCGCGAGAGCGCCACGGCTTCGGCGCGCTGCGCGGCATCGAGATAACCGTTGCGCGACGAAAGCGCCAGGCCATCGTTCGCGCGCGTCGTCTCGCCGCCCACGATTTCGACCGGCAACGCGAGCTGCTCCACCATGCGCCGCGTCACCATCAACTGCTGGTAGTCCTTCTTGCCGAAGACCGCATAACGCGGCTGCACGCAGTTGAAGAGCTTGAGCACCACGGTGCACACGCCGACGAAGAAGCCGGGGCGAAAGTGGCCTTCGAGGATGTCGGACAGCTCGGGCCCGGGGTGCACCTTGTAGACCTGCGGCTGCGGGTACAGCTCGGCCTCCGAAGGCGCGAAGACGATGTCACATCCGGCGCTGCGCAGCAGCTCGCACTCATTCTCGAAGGTGCGGGGGTAGGTGTCGAAATCTTCGTGCGGCGCGAACTGAAGGCGGTTGACGAAGATGCTCGCGACCACCGGGCCGCCGCGTTCACGGGCGCGCGCTACCAGCGACAAATGGCCGGCGTGGAGATTGCCCATGGTCGGGACGAAGGCAGTGTCGGTCGTGCCGGCCAGCGCCTGGCGCAGCTCGGAGATGGTGTGCAGGATGCGCATGGGAGTTCGGCCTGTCGCGGCGAATCAATAGGTATGAACGGTCTCGACCGGAAAGCTGCCATCCTTGACGGCCGCCACATAACGCCGCACCGCTGCTTCGATGCCGCCGCCTTCACCGCTCCCGTCGCGACCTTCCATGAAGTTGCGAACGAAGCGCGGCAGCTTGCCGCGGGTGAGGCCCAGCATGTCGTGCAGCACCAGCACCTGCCCGCTGCAACCCGACCCGGCACCGATGCCGATCACCGGGATGGACAAGGAGGCGCTCAGCTCCGCGGCCAGCGCGCTCGGCATCAGCTCGAACACCAGCATCGCGGCGCCCGCATCGGCCAGTTCGTGGGCATGGCGGCGCAGCAACTCGGCAGCCTTGTCGTCTCGGCCCTGGATGCGGTAGCCGCCGAGCGCATGCACCGATTGCGGAGTCAACCCCAGGTGCCCGCAGACCGGAATGCCGCGCTCCGAGAGCGCGCGAACAATGGGCGCGGTCCAGCCGCCGCCTTCGAGCTTGACCATGTGCGCGCCGCTCTGCATCAGCCGCGCCGCGCTGCGGCAGGCCTGCTCGGTCGATTCCTGGTAGCTGCCGAACGGCAGGTCGCCGACGATCCACGCACGCCGGTTGCCGCGCGCCACGCAATGCGTGTGGTAGGCCATCTCGTCGAGCGAGACCGGCACCGTGCTGGTGTGGCCTTGCAGCACCATGCCGAGCGAATCGCCCACCAGCAGCAGCTCCACGCCGGCATCGTCGAGCACCCGCGCAAAGCTCGCATCGTAGCAAGTCAGCATGGTGAGCTTCTCGCCGGCCGCATGGAGCGCGCGCAGGCGGTGC